>NZ_BAAGRQ010000001.1:0-392138 GCF_054782875.1 Microbacterium petrolearium | reverse complement strand
GCTCCCGGGAGGCGGCGGCCAGCTGCTGCCGGGCATCGCCGTGGGCGACACGCGCGCCGTCTCCGACGACCTGGACGCGGCGATGAAGGCATCCTCGCTGTCGCACCTCACGGCCGTCTCGGGCGCGAACTGCGCGCTCGTCGTCGGGCTGGTGTTCGCGGTGGCGGCGTGGTGCGGTGCGGGCAGGCGGCTGCGGATCGGCGTCGCGCTCGTCGCACTCGCGGCGTTCGTCGTGCTCGTCACGCCGGAGCCGAGCGTGATCCGGGCCGGGACGATGGCGGCGATCGCGATGCTCGCGCTCCTGCTCGGCCGCCCGGGCGGCGGGGTGGCGGTGCTCTCGTGTGCGGTGACGCTTCTGCTGCTGGCCGATCCGTGGCTCGCCACCAGCTACGGCTTCCTGCTCTCGGCCGCGGCCACGGGCGCGCTCCTGCTGCTCGCGGCGCCGCTGGCCGAGGGGCTGGAGCGCTGGATGCCGCGGCCGCTCGCCCTCGCCCTCGCGGTGCCGCTGTCGGCGCAGCTGGTGTGCGGGCCGATCATCGTGCTGTTCGCCCCCGAGGTGGCGCTGTACGGGGTAGTCGCGAACGTGCTGGCCGGTCCGGCGGCGCCGGCGGCGACCCTGCTGGGCACCGCCGCGTGCGCGCTCGTGTTCGTGCCGCCCCTGGCCGACGCCCTGGCCTGGCTCGCGTGGCTGCCGGCCTCGTGGGTGGCGGCGACGGCCGAGACCTTCGCGGCGCTGCCGCAGGCGAGCCTGCCGTGGTGGGGCGGGCTCACCGGCTTCGCGGCGCTCGCACTCGTGGGCGCGTGCGTGACGGTGCTCGTCGTCCGCCCGCGCGGGGGCCTGCGCGCGGCCGCGGTGCGGCGCGCGGCGGGCGCGAGCCTCGCGCTGGTCACCGGCCTGGCGCTGGCAGGAGCGGCGGTCGCCGGGCCCGTGATCGGGCCGCTCACCACACCGCGGGACTGGGCGATCGCCGCGTGCGAGGTCGGCCAGGGCGACGCGGTCCTCGTCCGCTCGGGCGACGCGGTGGCGCTGATCGACACGGGCCCCGATCCCGAGCCGCTCGCCACCTGCCTGGACCGGCTCGGGATCGGCCGGATCGACCTGCTCGTCCTCACGCACTTCGACGCGGATCACGCGGGCGGGGTCGCCGCCGTGGCGGGGCGCGTGGGCCTCGTGCTGCACGGGCCGGCCGACGCCGAGGTCGCCTCGACCTGGGCCGCGCTCGGCGGCGCAGAACGGGTGCAGGCCGCGGCCGGGATGCACGGCGACCTGGGCGACGCGCGCTGGCGCGTGCTCTGGCCCGCGCCCCGCGCTGCGGGCCCGGCCTCCGGGAACGACGCGAGCGTCGTGGTGGAGTTCGCCGGCGGCGGGGTGCCGCGCGCGATCCTCCTCGGCGACCTCTCCGCCGAGGCACAGGCGGCGATGATCGCGCAGAGCCACCCGGTCGGTCCCTACGAGGTGGTGAAGGTCGCGCATCACGGCAGTGCGGACCAGGACCACGCGCTCTACCGAGAGCTCGACCCCGCGCTCTCGCTCGTCACCGTGGGCGAGAACGACTACGGCCACCCGCGCGAGGAGATCCTCGCCGAACTGCGGAGCATCGGATCCGCGATCGCACGCACCGACGAGGACGGCCTGATCCTCGTCGGCCGTGACGAGGGCGCGCTCACCGTCTGGCGCGAGCGCGGCGGCTGAGCGCGGGGGCTGAGAGCGCGGCGGCTGAGCCGTGTCGGCGGTCGCCGGTAGGCTGGGGGCATGGCCGCCGCATCCGCTCGATCCTCCTCAGGTCGCGGCGCGGCGAAGGGCGTGGCCATCCCGCAGCTGCCGTGGCGCAAGCCCCAGCCGGCGCCGCTCGTGCTCGTGTCCGGCCCCGAGGAGGTCTGCGCGGAGCGGGCCATCGCGGGCATCCGCGACTACCTGAAGGCCGAGGATCCGGCGCTCGAGATCTCCGACATCCGGGCCGACGACTACGTCGCGGGCACGCTGCTCGGCGTGACATCCCCCTCGCTGTTCGGCGAGCCGCGGCTCGTGCGCGTGAGCGGCGTGGAGAAGTGCAGCGACGCGTTCCTCACCGAGGCGCTGGCCTACATCGAGGCACCCCAGGAGGGCGCGACGGTCATCCTGCGGCACACCGGGGCGAGCGTGCGCGGCAAGAAGCTGCTCGACGCCATCCGCTCCGGCACAGGCGGGGGAGTCGAGGTGCCGTGCCCGGCGGTCAAGAACGACCGGGATCGCGAGTCCTTCGCGTCGGGGGAGTTCCAGCAGGCGGGGCGGCGCATCGCGGCCAAGGCGCTGCACGCCCTCACGCAGGCGTTCTCCGGCGACCTCACCGAGCTGGCCTCGGCGTGCCAGCAGCTGATCCAGGACGTCGAGGGCGACATCACGGAGCAGATCGTGAACCGCTACTACGGCGGCCGCGTCGAGACGAACTCCTTCGTCGTCGCGGACACCGCGATCGCGGGGCGCTACGGCGAGGCGCTGCTCGCGCTGCGCCACGCGCTCGACTCGGGCGCCGACCCCGTGCCGCTCGTGGCGGCGTTCGCGATGAAGCTGCGCACGATGGCGCGCGTCGCGGGGCGCCGCGGCGGTTCGCGGCAGATCGCGCAGGAGCTGAAGATGGCCGACTGGCAGGTGGATCGCGCCCGCCGCGACCTGCAGGCCGGCTGGAGCGAGCGCACCCTGGGCCTGGCGATCCAGGCCATCGCCCGCGCCGACGCCGAGGTCAAGGGCGCCTCGCGCGACCCCGTCTTCGCGCTCGAGCGCATGGTCACGGTCGTCGCCACGCGCCGCCCGTTCGGGGCGTGAGCCGGCCGCGGGAACGCGAAAGGCCCGCCCCAGCGGGACGGGCCTCAGCGGGAGGTCGGCTCAGAGCGAGGCGACCTTCTTGGCGATCGCCGACTTGCGGTTCGCCGCCTGGTTCTTGTGGATGACGCCCTTGCTCACGGCCTTGTCGAGCTTCTTCGACGCCTTCGCGAACGCGGCCAGGGCCGCGTCCTTGTCGCCGGCGGCGACGGCGTCGCGCGTCTTGCGGACGAGCGACTTCAGCTCCGTCTTGACGGCCTTGTTGCGCTCGCGCGCCTTCTCGTTGGTCTTGATGCGCTTGATCTGCGACTTGATGTTTGCCACGTGTCGTAGGACTTTCGTTGAAAGGTGATTCGGATGTCGTCCCGCAACAGGAGAGGGATGTCGCGCGACAGTGTGGGTGGCCCCACACGCAAGCCAAGGGTCGAGTCTAGCAGGTCATTCCCCTGAGTCCGGGCCCCGGGAGGGGCCGGAGACCGTGGCGACGGCGAGATCCAGTACGGCATCGGCGACCCGCGGGCGCATCACGGTGACCAGGTGCGTCGACCGCCGCGCGAGCACGAGCTCCGCGCGCGGCACGAGCCGGGTGAACAGTCGCTCGTTGACGCGCAGCTGATCCCACTCGCCGTTCACGAACCACACGGGCATGCGGCGGCGCTGGATGCGCGGCAACGCCCGGATGAGGTCGATCTCCCCGAGGCTCGCCAGCGCGCGATCCTCCTGCAGCAGCGAGTAGCCGCCCGCGGCGAGGTCCCACCGGGTCTCGGGCGGCAGCTGCAGGTCGAGCGCCCGGTCGATGAGCCAGCGGCCGCCGCCGGGGAGCCTGTTGAACCCCCGCGCCATGAGGCGATAGGCGCGAAGGCCGGCGCCGCGGGGGAGCGCCGTGCACGAGAACGCGACGAAGGCGGCCACGGGCGGCGCGGCTCCCGGGCGCCCGACGTACGCCGTCGACAGCAGTCCACCCAGGGAATGCCCCGCCAGGACGACGGGGCCCCGCTCGGCGGCCCTCGTGACGACGCGGTCGATCGAGGCGATCGCCTCCTCCAGCGACCACGCCTCGTCGATCCGGGATCCGTGGCCGGGCAGGTCGATCGCGCGCACCGTGAGGCCGCGGTTCTGCAGGTGGGAGATCTGCGCGCGCCACATCGTCGCCGACGTGCGGATGCCGTGCACCAGGACGATCTGCGCGGCCACCTCGGCTCACCCCCGGGACAGCGGAAGGCCCGCCGGGATTCCCCGGCGGGCCTTCATGCTACTGCGCGGCCAGCAGCGCGCGACGCGCCTCGCGGCGCTCGCGCTGCTCGGTCGGCTCCGGCACGGGCGCGGCCGCGAGCAGCCGCTTCGTGTAGTCGGCCTGCGGGTGGTGCAGCACGCTGCTCGTGCGCCCGTGCTCCACCATGCGCCCGTCCTTCATGACGAGCACGTGGTCGGCGAGCAGGTCGACCACGGCCAGGTCGTGGCTCACGAACAGACACGCGAACGCGTACTCCTGCTGCAGCTCCTTGATCATGTCGAGCACCGCGGCCTGCACCGACACGTCGAGCGCCGAGGTGGGCTCGTCCGCGATGAGCAGCTCCGGCTTGAGCATGAGGGCCCGCGCGAGCGACACGCGCTGGCGCTGCCCACCCGACAGCTCGTGCGGGTACCGGTTCACGACGTCGCGCGGCAGACGCACGGCGTCGAGCAGCTCGTGCGCGCGCGCCAGCCGCTCCGCCTTCGTGCCCACGCGGTGGATCGCCATCGGCTCGGCCAGCACGTCGCCGATCGGGAAGCGGGGATCGAGCGAGGCCGCCGGGTCCTGGAACACGACGCCGATGCGCCGGCGCACGGCCTTGGCGCGGCGGCGCGAGATCGACGCGAGGTCCTCGCCGTGCACGGCGAGCGTGCCCTCGGCGACGGGGATCAGTCCCAGCACGGCCTTCGCGATCGTCGACTTGCCTGATCCCGATTCGCCCACGATGCCGAGGATCTCGTTCTTGGCCAGATCGAACGAGACATCCTCCACGGCGCGGAAGCGCTTGCCGCGCATGTGGTACTCGATCGCCAGATCCGAGGCCTTCAGAACGAGCTCGCGGCCCGTCTCCTCGGGCTCGGCGCCGTGCCCCTGCTGCAGCTCGACGTTCTCCAGGCGGGGCACGGCGTTGAGCAGCTTCTTCGTGTACGGGTGCTGCGGGCTCGTCAGCACGTCGTGCACGGGCCCCGTCTCGACGAGCCTCCCGCGGAACATCACGGCCACGCGGTCGGCCAGGTCGGCCACCACGCCCATGTTGTGCGTGATGAGCAGGATGCCGGAGCCCAGCTCGTCCTTCAGGCTGCGCAGCAGGTCGAGGATCTCGGCCTGCACCGTCACGTCGAGCGCGGTGGTCGGCTCGTCGGCGATGATCACCTTCGGGCGCAGCGAGATGGCGATCGCGATCACGATGCGCTGGCGCTGACCGCCCGAGAACTGGTGCGGGTACTGCTTGATCCGCTTCTCGGGCTCGGGGATGCCCACGAGGCGCAGCAGCTCGATGGCGCGGTCGACGGCGTCGGCGCCGTACGCGACGTCGTGCAGCTCGAAGGTCTCGACGAGCTGCTTCTCGATCGACAGCACCGGGTTCAGCGCCGTCATCGGCTCCTGGAAGATCATCGCGATCTCCCTGGCCCGCATCGCGCGGATCTTCTCCTCGGCCAGGCCGACGACGTTCACGCCGCCCACCCGGGCCTCGCCCGTGACGAGCGCGTTGGCGGGCAGCAGGCCCATGGCGGCGGTCGAGGTGACCGACTTGCCCGAGCCGGACTCGCCCACGAGCGCCACGACCTCGCCGGGCCTCACATCGAGCGAGAGGTCCTTCACGGCGTGCACGAGCCCGCCCGTTGTGGCGAATCGCACGTTCAGGTCGGTGAACGCGAGGGCGGGTGCCGCGTTCGGATCGACGGCGGTCATGCGCGGCCTCCCTTGTCCATGTCGTATCCGCCTTCGGTGTCGGCGGCGTCGGGGTTGCTGGGGCCGGGCTGGATCTCGACCTGGGGTGCCGCGATGGCCGCGGCGGGCGCCTGCTTGTTGCGTCCCGACCAGTCGAACAGGCCGGCGCGGCGGATGCGGCCGCTCTGGCGCGGGTCGAAGGCGTCGCGCAGGCCGTCGCCGACGAAGTTCACCGCGAGGGCGAAGGCGACGATCAGCCCGCCCGGCCACCAGAACAGCCACGGGCGGTTCGTGAACGCGCCCTGGTACTGGTCGATCAGCAGGCCGAGCGAGGTCTCGGGCGGGCGCACGCCGAAGCCCAGGAACGACAGCGAGCTCTCGAGCAGGATGGCGCTCGCGATCGCGAACGTGGCGTTCACGATGATGACGCCGACCGTGTTGGGCATCAGGTGCTGGAAGATGATCCGGCCCGCGCCGGCGCCCATCGACTGGGCGGCGGCGACGAACTCCCGCTCGCGCAGCGAGAGGATCTCGCCGCGGACGAGGCGCGCGAGTCCCGTCCACGAGATGAGGCCGATCATGAGGGCGAGGAGGAACACCGAGCTGCCGATGTTGCCGGCGATCTGGCCCAGCGCGGCGGCGATCGCCAGCAGCGGGATGACGATGACGACGTCGGTGATGCGCATCAGCACCGAGTCGGTGCGGCCGCGGAAGTACCCCGAGACCGCGCCGATGACCGAGCCGATGAAGGTCGAGATGAGCCCGACCACGAAGCCCATGATGATCGAGCGCTGGGTGCCGACCATGACGAGCGCGAAGTAGTCCTTGCCCGTGCTCTCCTGGCCGAACGGGTGCTCGCCGAGGTGGATGCCCTCGCCGCCGAGCCAGGTCGGGATGAGGCTGAGCGTCGGGGCGCCGCCGTTGACGACCTCGCCGGCGTCCGTGTAGCTCTTGTCCCACCAGCCGGGGATCCCGAGGAAGCCCATGGAGCTGAACGAGACGCCGACGATCAGCAGGATCACGACGAGCGAGATCATCGCCGCCTTGTGGCGGAAGAACCGGCGCCGGACGAGCTGGCCCTGCGAGAGCGGCTTGGCGCTCTTCTTGAGGAGCGCGGCGTCCTCGGCCTCGGCGAGGTCGTAGATGTCGGTCGACGTGACCGGTGCGGAGTTGTGGCTGTCGGTGGTGCTCATACTCGGATCCTCGGGTCCAGGACGGCGTAGAAGATGTCCGCCAGCATGTTGAAGACGATCGCGGCCAGGCCGGTGACCAGGAAGAACGCCATGACCGGCGCGGGGTCGACCTGCGAGAGCCCCGTGCTGAACATCGCGCCCATGCCGGTCCAGCCGAACACGCGCTCGGTGATGACGGCGCCGCCGATGAGGCCGGCGAAGTCGAACGCGGCGATCGTGGTGATGGGGATGAGGGCGTTGCGCAGCGCGTGACGGAAGATCACGATGCGCTCGGGCGCCCCCTTGGCGCGCGCGGTGCGGATGAAGTCCTGACGGTTCACCTCGAGCATCGAGCTGCGCGTGTAGCGGCTGTAGCTGGCCAGCGAGATCACGGTGAGCACCAGCGTCGGCAGCAGCAGCTGGGTGGCGTGGTCGAGGAAGACCTGCCAGAAGTCGCCCGTGAAGTTCGGTGTGTGCGAGCCGATCGTCGAGATCGGGCGCGGCTTCTTGTCGAGGAAGCTCGGCCAGGTGCGGAACACGTGGTCGAGCACCGTCAGGCCCGCGCCGATGACGCCGGTGGCCACGCTCGCGCCGATCGCGACGGTGCGGTAGCGGCCGCCCATGTAATGCGCGATGACCCAGGGCACCGCGACGGCCAGCGCGAGGCCGCCGATGATGATCCACCAGTTCATGTAGTAGATGAACACGTTCACCAGCGCGAACTGCATCACGATGACGATGCCGGCCGTGATGAGCACGGGGTACAGCACCTTGCGGTTCTGCAGGCCCACGCTGAGCACCACGATCGTCAGTGCGGCGGCGACGGTGAGCAGGGCCACGCCGACGAAGCCGAGCTTCGGCTCACGGAAGTAGTCCAGCGCGAGCAGCGTGGGGATCGCGACCGCGAAGAAGGCCGCGGTGATCGCGAAGGTGAGGAGGCGGCGCTTCAGCGAGCCGGCCAGGAACACCTGCATCAGCAGGCCCGCGACGATCGCGATGATGGCGATCTCGACGGGGGTGAACTGCGGATCCGCAAGCCAGTCGTTGTAGCCGATGGCGAGGTACTCCTTGAAGAGCACGGCGGCCCAGAACACCGGCAGCGAGAAGAACAGGAAGGTCAGCAGCGTCACGGCGTAGTCCAGCCCGGAGTACTGACGCACGGCGGTCAGGACGCCGATGGCGATGCCCACGACGAGGGCGATGATCGTGGCGAGGAAGACGAGCTGCAGGGTGGAGCTGGCCGCCTGGCCGAGCTGCGCGGCCACGTCCTGGCCGCTGCGGTTGAGGCCGAGGTCGCAGGCGCCGACGACGCACTTGCCGACGCCGGTGAGCCAGGTGAAGTACCGCTGGTACCAGGGCATGTCGAGGTTCATGTACTCGATGCGCTGCTGGATGAGCAGCTCGCGGTTGTCAGCGTTGCTCTCGCGCAGGTCGGCGAGGGGATCGCCGGAGTTGATCGCGAGGACGTACATGAGCACCGACGAGGCCAGCATGATGCCCACGGCCGCGGCGAGGCGTCTGAGGATGAAGATGAGCACGAGATAAGAGTCCTTGGTTGTCGGCCTCCCGCGACGGCGACCTCTCGGTCGCGCTCACGGGAGTGTGGCCCGGCTCCGAGGAGCCGGGCCACACCGCCGGTGCATCAGGCCGGCAGATTACTCTGCGCGGCTCCAGTTGTGCGCGTTCCAGCTGATGCCGCTCTGGGTGGTGGTGCGCTCCACGCCCTCGATGTTCGAGGCCGCGGCGTCAACGCCCGGGTGGGCGAACAGCGGGATGCCGTACAGCGTGTCCCACAGCAGCTTCTCGATCACCTTGGTCTGCTCGAGGTGCACGTCGGTGTCGAGCGTCGAGGCGAGGGTCGTCCACGCGGCGTCGACCTCGGGGTTCGAGTAGCCGCCGTAGTTCTGCGGCTTGTCCGTCGCGTAGATGTTCTGGCCCGAGGTGATCTGGCCCGAACCGGCCCACGCGAACAGCGCGACCTCGTAGTCACCGCGCTCCTGCGTGCCGCCCGGCTGGAAGAAGTCCGGGTTGCCCGCGTCGACGATGTTGAAGCCGGCCTTGTCGCACGACGCCTTGATCATGGCGACCTCGTCGGTGCGGCGGGGGTTCGGAGCCGAGTAGCCGATGCGGACCTCGGCGCCGGTGGCACCCTCCGCCTCGACGATCGCCTTCGCGCCCTCGACGTCGACCTCGTCGTACTGGCCGTCGTAGGACTCGCTGACGACCTCGTCGTAGGTCTCCTGGAAGGGGAACACCTCGCGGGCGTTCATGACCTCGGCCTCGGGGTCGAGCGGCTTGATGAGGTTGTCGACGATCTGCTGGCGCGGCACGCACATGGCGAAGGCCTTGCGCAGCTCCAGGTTGTCGGCGAACAGCGAGCCCTCGACGAAGTTGAAGTCGAGGTGCTCCCACGTCAGCGTCGGGCCGGTGTAGATGCTGGCCGCGTCGCCGATCTCCTCGAGCTGCGCGATCGTGTCGACCGTGGGCTGCGGGGCGATGACGTCGACGTCGCCGTTCTCGAGCGCCTGGGGCATGGCGTCCTGCTCGATGAAGCGGAAGACGATCTCGTCGTTCTTCGGCGCCAGCTGCTCGCCGTAGTACTCGGGGTTGGCCTTCAGCGTCACCGACTGCGTGGCGCTCCACGAGTCGAGGATGTACGGACCCGACGAGGGGATGAGCTCGGCGTCGGGCAGCGTGCCGGGCTCGGTGTGCCAGCCGGTGTTCCAGAACTCGGCGGCCGGGGCGAGAGCCTCGGCGTCGCCCGCGAGGATCGCCTCGGAGAGCTCCTCGACGGTCATGCCGACCTGCTCGGCCACCACGTGCGCCGGGTCGACGATGTACGACTGGATCGCGTAGTCGGGGTCGGGGTTGGCGAACTCGACCGTGAAGGTCTTGCCCGTCGGGTCGCCCTGGGGGCCGGCGGGGATGGTGTCGCCGAGGTCCTGCGAGACCGAGTTGAACAGCGGGGCGTCGCCCGAGGTGAGGTTGGCGTTCTGGATGCCCCAGGCGAGGATCGCGTCGGCGACCGTGATCGGCGTGCCGTCCGACCACACAGCGTCGTCGCTGATGGTGAACTCGATGACCATCGGGTCCTCCGAGACGACCTCGTACGAGCCGAGGTCCTCGTTCGGGACGATCGAGCCGTCGGGACCGAAGTACGCGAAGCCGGCCTTCAGCTGGTCCACGATCGCCGAGTTGTACGTCGAGTACGTCTCGGGCGTGAAGCCGTTGTAGCTGATGAAGTCGTTCGGGCCGACCGTCACCGCGATGGACTGGCTGGTGGTGTCGTCGCCGCCGTCACCGTTGTCGCCGCTGTCGGCGGGGGCGCAGGCCGTGAGGGCCAGGCCGAGCGCGGCCGCAGCAGCCACTCCGCCATAGATACGTCGCAGACGCATTCCTTCTCCTTGGGTTGGGTGATGCTGGGGACGCGTCGAGGGCTCTTCGTCGCTGCCGTCCGGGGACGACCCCCATTCATAGTTGGTCACTCTCACACACCGAATGTTCCGGGGATGTTACGGAGCCGTACTTCGTGAGGAAACCGTGATCAATCGTTATGAATCAATTCGCTGATTGTGAGTGATGCACCCCGGGCGTGTCTGAGCGATCTGCTCGGATGGACCCGCGCAGGGGCGGACAGGTCGCACACCGTAGAATCGGACGAACATGTCTCCACGCGCCCTGAATCCGCTCGAGCCCGCCGCGACGCCGCCCGAGCGCATCCGCAATTTCTGCATCATCGCCCACATCGACCACGGCAAGTCCACCCTGGCCGACCGCATGCTGCAGCTGACGGGCGTGGTCGCCGACCGCGACATGCGCGCGCAGTACCTCGACCGCATGGACATCGAGCGCGAGCGCGGCATCACGGTCAAGAGCCAGGCGGTGCGGATCCCGTGGGAGGTCGACGGCACCACGTATGCGCTCAACATGATCGACACGCCGGGGCACGTCGACTTCAGCTACGAGGTCTCGCGCTCGCTCGCCGCCTGCGAGGGCGCCATCCTGCTCGTGGACGCGGCGCAGGGCATCGAGGCCCAGACCCTCGCCAACCTCTACATGGCGCTCGAGAACGACCTCACGATCATCCCGGTGCTCAACAAGATCGACCTGCCCGCCGCGGATCCCGAGCGGTTCGCGAAGGAGCTCGCCGACCTCATCGGCGGCGACCCCGAGGACGTGCTGCGGGTGTCGGGCAAGACGGGGCAGGGCGTCGACGCGCTGCTGGACCGGCTCGTGGGCGAGATCCCGGCGCCGGTCGGCGACGCCGACGCGCCGGCGCGCGCCATGATCTTCGACTCGGTCTACGACGCCTATCGCGGCGTCGTCACGTACGTGCGCATGGTGGACGGGCGGCTCGAGCCGCGCGAGCGCGTGCAGATGATGTCGACGCAGGCGACGCACGAGCTGCTCGAGATCGGCGTGTCGAGCCCCGAGCCGCAGCCCACGCGCGGCCTCGGCGTCGGCGAGGTGGGCTACCTCATCACCGGCGTGAAGGACGTGCGCCAGTCGAAGGTGGGCGACACGGTCACGAACGCGCGCAAGCCCGCGACCGACGCGCTCGCGGGCTACGTGGAGCCGAAGCCCATGGTGTTCTCGGGTCTGTACCCGATCGACGCGAGCGACTATCCGGAGCTGCGCGAGGCGCTCGACAAGCTCAAGCTCTCGGATGCCGCGCTCGTGTACGAGCCCGAGACCTCGGTGGCCCTCGGGTTCGGCTTCCGCTGCGGCTTCCTCGGCCTGCTGCACCTCGAGATCGTCACGGAGCGGCTCTCGCGGGAGTTCGGTCTCGACCTCATCACGACCGCGCCGAGCGTGATCTACGAGGTGCTCACGGAGACGGGCCAGCGCATCGTCGTCACGAACCCGAGCGAGTACCCGGAGGGCAAGATCGGCGCGGTGAGCGAGCCGATCGTGCGCGCGTCGATCCTCACGCCCAAGGACTACGTCGGCACAGTCATGGAGCTGTGCCAGAACCGGCGCGGCAGCCTGGAGGGGATGGACTACCTCTCCGAGGAGCGCGTGGAGCTGAAGTACACGATCCCGCTCGGCGAGATCGTCTTCGACTTCTTCGATCAGCTGAAGAGCCGCACGCAGGGCTACGCGAGCTTCGACTACGAGCCGGCCGGTCAGCAGGAGGCCGACCTCGTGAAGGTCGACATCCTGCTGCAGGGCGACCGCGTCGACGCGTTCAGCGCCATCGTGCACCGCGACAAGGCGTACTCGTACGGCACGACGATGACGGAGCGGCTGCGCAAGCTCATCCCGCGGCAGCAGTTCGAGGTGCCGATCCAGGCCGCGATCGGCGCCCGGATCATCGCGCGCGAGAACATCCGCGCGATCCGCAAGGACGTGCTCGCCAAGTGCTACGGCGGCGACATCACGCGCAAGCGCAAGCTGCTCGAGAAGCAGAAGGAAGGCAAGAAGCGCATGAAGATGGTCGGCCGCGTCGAGGTGCCGCAGGAGGCGTTCATCGCGGCGCTCTCGGGCGACGTCGAGACCAAGGGCAAGTAGCCCTGGGTAGGCTGTGACCATGCGCCGGGGCACGTTCCGAGACGAGACCGTCGACTACGCCGCCGTCGGCGGCACGCAGGCCGACGACCTGCTGCAGTACCCGCCGGAGAAGAGCATTCCGGCGGCGGAGGAGTGGCGCATCGGCAGCGGCGAGGAGCGCTTCCGCGCGGCCGCCGAGGAGCTGCTGTCGTGGGCGGCGCAGCGCGGCGCGCAGCTGCAGGTGCTCGAGGTGCGCCCCGCGGCCGGTCCCGCGTACACCGGCGTGAGCTTCGACGGCGAGGGCCGGCCGATCGCGCCGGCCGGCATGGACGGCGGCGAGCGCTTCGGCGAGAGCGAGCAGCGCTTCGACGCCGAGGGCACGCCCCTCGTGAGCGCCGGCGCCACCGTGCGCCTGCAGGGCCGGGTGCGCGGGCACCACGCGGGCGGCGAGCTGCGCGTGATCTTCGTCGTCGAGGAGCAGCGTCGCGTGGGCTTCGCGCTCGGCACGGTGGGCGGATCGGTGGTGAGCGGCGAGGAGTCGTTCATGATCGAGTGGCGCGAGAACGACGAGGTGTGGTTCACGGTGCGCGCCTTCGACCGCCCCACGCGGCCGCTGGGCCGGCTGTTCCCCGGCCTGATCCGCCGCCGTCGCCGCGCGCTCTTCGACCGCTACCTGCGCGCGATCTCGCCGCTGTTCGCGACGCCGTCCTGATGCGCGGGCCGACATCGAAGGCGGCGCGCACCTGATGGGCGCGGCGCTGCCCCTGGGCGACCCCGCACCCGTCGACGGAGCGCTGCCCGCCGACCTCCCCGTCGACCGCGAGGCGGAGCTCGGGGTGTACCTGCACGTGCCGTTCTGCCGCGTGCGCTGCGGCTACTGCGACTTCAACACCTACACGGCGATCGAGCTGCGCGGGGCACGGCAGGACATGTACGCCGACACGCTGATCCGCGAGGTCGAGCTCGCCGCGGGCGTGCTCGGCGGCGCGGGCGCGATGCGTCCGGCCAGCACGGTGTTCTTCGGCGGCGGCACGCCCACGCTGCTGCCGGCCGGCGACCTGGCCAGGATGCTGGCCGCGGTGCGCGAGGCGTTCGGGCTGCAGCCGGGGGCCGAGGTCACCGTGGAGGCCAATCCCGACACCGTCACCGACGCCGTCGCGCATGAGCTCGCCGCGGCCGGCGTCACCCGCATGTCGATCGGCATGCAGTCGGCCGTGCCGCGCGTGCTCGCGGCGCTCGACCGCACGCACACGCCCGCCAACGTGGGCACGGCGGTGGCCGCCGCGCGCGGCGCGGGCCTCGACGTGAGCGTCGACCTGATCTACGGCGCGCCGGGGGAGACCCTGGGCGACTGGTCGGCATCGCTCGACGCGGCGCTGGCGCTCGAGCCCGACCACGTCTCGGCCTACGCGCTCATCATCGAGGAGGGCACGAAGCTCGCCAGGCAGATCGCGCGCGCCGAGGTGCCGGAGCCGGACGGCGATGTGCAGGCCGACATGTACGAGCTCGCGGACGCCCGCCTCGCGGCGGCCGGCTTCGACTGGTACGAGGTGTCGAACTGGTCGCGCGGGCCGGAGCACCGCTCGCGGCACAACCTGAACTACTGGCGTGGGCAGGACTGGTGGGGCTTCGGTCCGGGCGCGCACAGCCACGTCGCCGGCCTGCGCTGGTGGAACGTGAAGCACCCCGCCGCGTACGCGCAGCGGCTCGCCGGCGGGGAGTCCCCGGCGGCGGCTCGCGAGCGGCCGGACGAGGCGGCGCGCCTGCTCGAGCGGGTGCTGCTGGAGAGCCGCATCCGCGAGGGACTGGAGCTGGCCACGGTGCCCGCCGTGCGGCGCGAGGCCGTGGCGAGGCTGATCGCCGACGAGCTCGTCGAGGGTCCCGCCGCCCTCCGCGGGCGCATCGTGCTGACGCTCAAGGGGCGGCTGCTGGCCGATGCCGTGGTGCGCGCGCTGACCGACTGAGCCGCCGGTTCCCGGCCCGAGCGGCTAGAATTGGCACTCGTCAGGATCGAGTGCCAGAAGGGAGCGCGATGGTCACCGAACGAGGCCTGCAGGTGCTCCGCGCCATCGTGCAGGACTACGTCGACACGCACGAGCCGGTGGGCAGCAAGGCGATCGTCGAGCGCCACGCCTTCGATGTCTCGGCCGCGACGATCCGCAACGACATGGCGATGCTCGAGGACGAGGACCTCATCACGGCGCCGCACACGTCCTCCGGGCGCGTGCCCACCGACAAGGGGTACCGCGTGTTCGTCGACCACCTCGCCGAGATCCGCCCCCTCACGCCGGCGCAGCGCGCCGCCATCTCGACGTTCCTCGCCGATCCGCAGGACCTCGACGACCTCCTCGCGCGCACCGTGCGCCTGCTCACGCAGCTGACCGGCCAGGTCGCGCTCGTGCAGTACCCGTCGTTCGCCCGCGCGAACGTGACGCACCTCGAGCTCGTGGCGCTCGAGCGCTCGCGGCTGCTCGTGATCCTCGTCACCGACACGGGGCGCGTCTCGCAGCGCATCGTCGTCGTGCCGGCCGCGCTCGAGGACGCCGACGTGGCGCTGCTGCGCGCGCAGCTCGCCACCCTCGTCACCGGGCGCTCGGTCGGCGAGGGCTCGGAGCGCGTCGCCGCGGTGCTCGAGGGCTCCGCGGACCCCGCGGACCGCCTGGCCGCCACGCTGCGCGAACTCGCGCGGGTGATCGCGGAGGAGCTGGCGGAGTTCCGCCAGAACCGGCTCGTGATGGCGGGGGCGGCCACGCTCGCGCGCCGCGAGCAGGACTTCCGCGGCAGCATCCACCCGCTGCTGGAGGCGATCGAGGAGCAGGTCACCCTGCTGCGGCTGATGTCGGAGATGCAGCCCGACGACCAGGGCCTGGCGGCGAGCATCGGGCGCGAGAACGAGCCGTTCGGCCTGGGCGACGCCTCGATCGTGGCGAGCGACTACGACTCGCGGATCGGCACGGCCCGCGTGGGCGTGATGGGGCCGACCCGCATGGACTATCCCAGCAACCTGTCGGCGGCGCGGGCGGTCGCCCGCTACCTGACGAGGCTGCTGGACGAGGATGCCGCGCGCCGCTGAGGCGCGACGGACACGGCGACGGACCGCTCGGGCGGTCCCGGAAAGGCGACTGTGGCAGACCACTACGAGGTTCTGGGCGTCTCACGCGAGGCGAGCGACGAGGAGATCAAGCGCGCCTACCGCAAGCTGGCGCGTCAGCTGCACCCCGACGTCAACCCGAGCCCGGACGCGGCCGAGAAGTTCAAGGCGGTCACGCACGCCTACGACGTGCTGAGCGATCCGGAGCAGCGCCGGCGGTACGACATGGGCGGCGACGAGTCGCCGTTCGGCGGCGGCGGTTTCGGCGGGTTCGGCGACATCTTCGAGACCTTCTTCGGGTCGGCGGGCGGCAGGGCCGGGCGCCCTCGCGACCGGCGCCAGCGGGGCGAGGACGCGCTCGTGCGCCTCACGCTCGACCTGGGCGACGTCGTCTTCGGCGCGCACCGCGACATCGAGGTCGACACCGCCGTGCTGTGCGAGACCTGCCAGGGCTCGTGCTGCCAGCCGGGCACGCATCCCGAGCGCTGCGACGTGTGCGGCGGATCGGGCCAGGTGCGCACGCAGGTGCGCAGCCTGCTCGGCAACATGGTCACGACGCAGCCGTGCGGATCGTGCCAGGGTTACGGCACGGTCATCCCCGCGCCGTGCCCCACGTGCCACGGCCACGGCCGCGTCCGCGCCCGCCGCACCGTCTCGGTCGACATCCCCGCCGGCGTCGAGAGCGGCCTGCGGCTGCAGCTGCCCGGCTCGGGCGAGGTCGGCGAGGCCGGCGGCCCGAACGGCGACCTCTACCTGCAGGTCGAGATCGAGCCCCACCCGGTCTTCGGGCGCGAGGGCGACGACCTCACCGCCGTCGTCGAGGTCGCGATGACCGACGCGATCCTCGGCACGCACGTGACGGTCGAGGGCCTCGACGGGCCGATCGAGCTGGATCTGCGGCCCGGCGTGCAGTCCGGCGACGAGCTGCGCATCGAGGGCCGGGGCATCACCGGCCTGCGCTCGGGACGTCGCGGCGATCTGCGCCTCGGCGTGCGGGTGATGACGCCGACCAAGCTCGACGCGAAGACGCGCGCCCTCGTGGAGGAGCTGGCGCAGCGCCAGCGGCCGCAGGCGCCGCGCCTCTCCGAGCACCACCAGGGCCTGTTCGCCAAGCTGCGCGACCGCTTCCGCAACTGATCGTGGCGCTGCACTTCCTCGACGAGTCCGCCGCGGCGGCCGCGGTCGGCGACGAGATCGAGCTGACGGGCGCCGAGGCCCATCACGCCGCCGCGGTGCGCCGCGTCCGCCCGGGCGAGGCCGTCACGGTCGGCGACGGCCGGGGCGTGCGTCTGGACGGCGAGGTCGTCGCGGCCGACCCCAAGCACGTGCGCATCCGGGTGAGCGGCCGCAGCGAGGAGGCGCCGGTCCGCCCGCGCCTCGTGCTCGCACAGGCGCTCGCGAAGGGCGACCGCGACGAGCTGGCCGTGCAGGCGGCCACCGAGCTGGGCGTCGACGAGGTGATCCCGTGGCAGGCCGCGCGCAGCGTCTCGCGGTGGGAGGGACCCAAGGCGCGGAAGGGCCGCGAGCGCTGGCAGGCGATCGTGCGCGAGGCGGCCAAGCAGGCGCACCGCTCGTGGGTCCCGGAGGTGGCCGAGCCCGTCACGACCGCGCAGCTCGCCGCGCGCGCGGGCGGCGCGCGCATGCTCGTGCTCGACCCGTGGACCGACGCCGCGCTCAGCACGGCGCCGGTGGACGACGCCGACGAGATCCTGCTCGTCGTGGGGCCGGAGGGCGGGATCGCGTCCGAGGAGCTCGAGCGGCTCGAGGCCGCGGGCGCCGCGCGGGCGCGCCTGGGTGCCACGGTGCTGCGCACGTCGACGGCTGGCCCCGCGGCGCTGGCCGTGCTGAACGCGCGCCTGGGTCGCTGGTGAGCGGCGCCGAGAGCGGGAGCACCGACACGGTCCGATCCCGCGTCACTAGACTTGAGGACATGAGCGAGCCGTCCCTCTTCACGCGGATCCTGCAGGGCGAGATCCCCGGCGAGATCGTGGCGCAGAACGAGCACGTCTTCGTGCTGCGCGACATCGCGCCCCAGGCGCCGGTGCACCTGCTCGTGATCCCCAAGACGCAGCGGTACCGCGACGTCTCCGAGCTCGCGGCGGGCGATCCCGCGCTGCTCGCCGAGGTCATCGCGATGGCCGGCCGCGTCGCCGCCGAGCACGCGGACGGCGACTACCGCCTGATCTTCAACACCGGCGCCGGCGCCGGGCAGACCGTCTTCCACGTCCATGCGCATGTGCTGGCCGGTGGACTCGAGGAGAAGAGACTCGTTGGCTGATCCCGACCCGTACACCGACCGCGTCTACGCCGACGGCGTGGCCATGGTGCAGCTGCTCGGCCCCCAGGACCGGCTGCTGCGGATGGTGGAGAGCGCGCATCCCGACGTCGATGTGCACGTGCGCGGCAACGAGATCACGCTCACGGGCGAGGAGGCGGCCGTCCGCGCCGCCCGCGCGCTCGTGGACGAGCTGCTCGCGCTCACGCGCGGCGGCCACGACCTCGCGCCGGCGGACGTCGCATCGTCGGCGCGCATGATGCGCGAGGAGGGCGGTCCGCGCCCGCGCGATGTGATGGGCGAGGCGATCCTGTCGTCGCGCGGTCGCGTGATCCGGCCCAAGACGGCCGGCCAGAAGGCCTACGTCGACGCGATCGACGAGAACACCATCGTGTTCGGCATCGGCCCCGCCGGCACCGGCAAGACCTACCTCGCCATGGCGAAGGCGGTCCAGGCGCTGCAGCGCCGCGAGGTGGAGCGGATCATCCTCACGCGCCCGGCGGTCGAGGCGGGGGAGCGGCTCGGCTTCCTGCCCGGCACGCTCACCGACAAGATCGATCCGTACCTGCGCCCGCTCTACGACGCCATCAACGAGATGATGGATCCGGAGCTCGTGCCCAAGCTCATCGCCAGCGGCACGATCGAGGTCGCGCCGCTGGCCTACATGCGCGGTCGCACGCTGAACAACTCGTTCGTCGTGCTCGACGAGGCGCAGAACACCACGCCCGAGCAGATGAAGATGTTCCTGACGCGGCTCGGGTTCGGCACGCGCATGGTCGTCACGGGCGACATCACGCAGGTCGACCTGCCGGGCGGCACGTCGGGCCTGCGGCTGGTGACGCGCATCCTCGACAGGGTGGACGACATCCACTTCGCCCGCCTGTCGAGCGACGACGTCGTGCGGCACACGCTCGTCGGCAGGATCGTCGACGCGTACAGCGAGTACGACGAGCGGCGCACCGCGCTGCAGCACGAGCGCGAGGAGGCGCGGGAGTTCGCGAACCGCGCGGAGCGTCGCGGCGCCATCCGCCGCGATCGCCAGGCACGAGGGCACGGAGGACGCTCATGATCGACATCAACAACGAGTCGGGGTTCGAGGTCGACGAGTCGGTGCTCCTGCGCCTGACCCAGTTCAACCTGGGCGAGCTGCGCGTCAGCCCCGACGCCGACGTCGCCATCGTGCTCGTGGACGAGGGCGCCATGGAGGCGCTGCACGTGCAGTGGATGGACGAGCCGGGCCCGACCGACGTGCTCAGCTTCCCGATGGACGAGCTGCGGCCCGGGTCCGAGGAGGAGCCGACGCCCGCCGGGCTGCTCGGCGACATCGTGCTGTGCCCGCAGGTGGCCGAGACCCAGGCCGAGGCCGCGGGGCACTCGACGATGGACGAGCTCATCCTGCTCACGACGCACGGCCTGCTGCACCTGCTCGGCTTCGACCACGCCGAGCCGGACGAGGAGCGGGAGATGTTCGGCCTGCAGAAGGAGCTCATCGCGGGCTTCGCGGCCGAGGAACGCCGCCGCACCCGGTGATGGTCGAGACGCTCCTCTTCCTCGCCGCGCTGCTGCTCGTCCTGCTCGGCGGCCTCATGTCGGCGATCGACGCCGCGCTCTCGGTCACCTCGCGCGGCGACCTGTTCGACCTCGCCGCCGAGGCGCGCCCCGCCCAGGCCCGCGCCCTCGGCCGCATCGCGGACGACCCCGACGCGCACGGCGACGCCGTGGCGTTCGTGCGCGTGCTGTCGGAGACATCCGCCGCCGTGCTCGTGACCGCGGCGTTCACGCTGCTGTTCGAGAGCATCTGGTGGGCGCTGCTCGCGGCCGCGCTGGCCATGACGGGCATCTCGTTCGTCGCGGTGTTCTCCAGCCCCCGCTCGGTCGGGCGCCGCCACTCCGAGCCGCTGCTGCGCTCGACGGCGCCGTTCGTGCACGGCGTGCGCATCGTGCTCGGGCCCGTGGCGCGCCTGCTCGTCGGCATCGGCGCGACGGTCACGCCGGGCCGAGGCCGCCGCAGCTTCGAGTCCGAGGAGCAGCTGCTGAGCATGGTCGACGAGGCGGCCTCGAACGACCTCATCGACGACGACGACCGCGACCTCGTGCACTCGGTGTTCGACTTCACGGATCAGGTGGTGCGCGCCGTCATGGTGCCCCGCACCGAGATGATCACGGTGGACGCGTCGGTGACCACGCGCGAGGCGCTGCAGGCCTTCCTCGACACGGGGATCTCGCGCATGCCGGTCGTCGACGGCGAGGTCGACGACGTCGTGGGCGTGCTGTACCTGAAGGATCTCGTGCAGTTCGGCTTCCGCGACACCCCGGGTTGGCGCGATGCGAGCGTGCGTCCGCTGGCCCGCCCCGCCGTGTTCGTTCCCGAGCAGATGCGCGCCGAGACGCTGCTGCAGCAGATGAAGCGCGAGGCCGTGCACGTGTGCCTCGTCGTCGACGAGTACGGCGGCATCGCCGGCATCGTCACGCTCGAGGACCTCATCGAGGAGCTCGTCGGCGAGATCTCGGACGAGTACGACCCCCGCACGACCGAGGTCGTGGAGCTGGGCGACGGCAGCTACCGCGTCGCCGCGCGCCTGTCGCTCGCGGAGGTCGGCGACCTGTTCGGCATCGAGCTCGAGGACGAGGACGTCGACTCGATCGGCGGCCTGCTGGGCAAGGCGCTGGGCCACGTGCCGCAGCCGGGCGAGACGGTGGAGATCGACGGCCTCGTCATCACGGGCGGCACCTCGCGCGGTCGCGGGCGCGGCCTCGCAACGGTCTTCGTCGAGGCCGGCGAGGGCCTGCGCGCCCTCGCGGAGGCGCGCTCGCGTCATCCGCGCACGGGCGAGATCGTCGTGCCCGGCGCGCGCACCACCACGGGGGAGACACCGGTCGTCCGCGGCCGCAAGGGGAAGGAACGCTCGGATGACTGAGCACCGCAGCGGATTCGTGACGTTCGTCGGCCGCCCGAACGTGGGCAAGTCGACGCTCACCAACGCGCTCGTCGGCGAGAAGGTCGCGATCACGAGCGAGAAGCCGCAGACGACGCGCCGCGCCATCCGCGGGATCCTGAACCGGCCCGCCGGGCAGCTGGTGATCGTCGACACCCCGGGCCTGCACCGACCGCGCACCCTGCTGGGGCAGCGCCTCAACGACCTCGTCGAGCAGGTGCTCGGCGACGTCGACGTGATCGCGTTCTGCGCGCCGGCCACCGAGAAGGTCGGGCCGGGCGACCGCCGCATCGTCGAGTCGCTCGACGGGTACCCGCGCGCGAAGAAGGTCGCGCTCGTCACGAAGACCGACGCCGCGACGAAGGACGAGATCATGGAGCGGCTGCTCGAGGTGAACGCCCTGCGCGAGGACTGGGCCGCCGTCATCCCGCTGTCGTCCGTCTCGGGCGAGCAGCTCGACGTGCTCACCGACGAGCTGCTCGCGCTCCTGCCGGAGGGACCAGCCCTCTACCCGGAGGGCGTCGTGACCGACGAGACGGTGGAGGACCGGATCGCCGAGATCATCCGCGAGGCGGCGCTGGAGGGCGTGCACGACGAGCTGCCGCACTCGATCGCGGTCACGATCGAGGACATCGCGCCGCGCGAGGGCCGCGACGACCTCACCGACGTCTTCGCGAACATCGTCGTCGAGCGCGACAGCCAGAAGGCGATCATCATCGGGCGCAAGGGTGCGCGGCTGAAGGACGTGGGCGCCCGCGCCCGCGCGCAGCTGGAGCCGCTGCTGGGCACCCGCGTCTACCTCGCGCTGCACGTGCGCGTGGCCAAGGAGTGGCAGCGCGACCCGAAGCAGCTCGGGCGCCTCGGCTTCTGAGGGCACCGGAGGATCCGCGCTCAGTCCGACGCTGAGCAGGATGCTCAGGCCTCAGCGCCGAGCGCCTCTTCCACCGCGCACATTGCGTGGTAGTCTGGCGACGTGCGTCTGGCCGGTCTGCTTCTCCTTAGCCGCCGCGACGAGAGCTCGATCTAGGGCCTCTCTCGTCGCGGAGTTCTGGCGTGGCCCGCACTTCCTTGCGAGAGAGAGCAGATCATGCAGAACCGTCAGCAGCCGTCCCCCATGCCGGTCCACAGGTACCGGCCGTACCACGAGCAGTTCGCCGTCGACCTTCCCGACCGCACGTGGCCGTCCAAGCGCATCGAGAAGGCGCCGCGCTGGTGCGCCGTCGACCTGCGTGACGGCAACCAGGCGCTCATCGATCCGATGGACCCCCAGCGCAAGCGGGTGATGTTCGACCTGCTCGTGAAGATGGGCTACAAGGAGATCGAGGTCGGCTTCCCGTCGGCGAGCCAGACCGACTTCGACTTCGTGCGGCACCTCATCGAGGACGACGCGATCCCCGAGGACGTCACGATCCAGGTGCTCACGCAGGCGCGCGAGCACCTCATCGCCCGCACGTACGAGGCGATCCGGGGTGCGCGCCAGGCGATCGTGCACCTGTACAACTCCACGAGCGTGCTGCAGCGCGACGTCGTCTTCCGCACCGACCAGCAGGGCATCATCGACATCGCGCTCGAGGGCGCGCGGCTGTGCAAGAAGTACGAGGCGACGATCCCGGAGACGACCGTCTACTACGAGTACTCGCCCGAGTCGTACACCGGCACGGAGCTGGAGTTCGCGGCGGAGATCTGCAACCGCGTGATGGAGGTGCTCGTCCCCACGCCCGAGCGCAAGCTCATCGTGAACCTGCCCGCCACGGTCGAGATGGCCACGCCCAACGTCTACGCCGACTCGATCGAGTGGATGAGCCGGCACCTGAACCACCGCGAGAACGTGATCATCTCGCTGCACCCGCACAACGACCGCGGCACGGGCATCGCCGCCGCCGAGCTCGGCTACCTGGCGGGTGCCGATCGCATCGAGGGCTGCCTGTTCGGCAACGGCGAGCGCACGGGCAACGTCGACCTCGTGGCGCTGGGCGTCAACATGTTCACGCAGGGCATCGACCCGCAGATCGACTTCGGCGACATCGACCAGATCAAGCGCACGGTCGAGTACTGCAACCAGCTGCCTGTGCCCGAGCGCAGCCCGTGGGCCGGGGATCTCGTCTTCACGGCGTTCAGCGGATCGCACCAGGACGCCATCAAGAAGGGCTTCGAGGCGATGGAGACGCGCGCGAAGGACGCCGGGGTCACCGTCGACGAGATCGAGTGGGCGGTGCCGTACCTGCCCGTCGACCCGAAGGACCTGGGTCGCTCCTACGAGGCCGTCATCCGTGTCAACTCCCAGTCGGGCAAGGGCGGGGTGTCGTACCTGCTGAAGGCCGATCACGCGCTCGACCTGCCGCGCCGGCTGCAGATCGAGTTCTCCGGCGTCGTGCAGAGCCACACCGACGCGGAGGGCGGCGAGGTCACGAGCGAGGAGATCTGGCGGATCTTCCGCGACGAGTACCTGCCGGCGACCGATCCGGCCGAGCGCTGGGGCCGGTTCGAGATCCTCTCGACGCAGACGCAGAGCACGGGTGCCGACGTGGCGCTGTCGGTGACCCTTCGCGACGGCGACGAGGAGCGCACGGTGGCGGGCCGGGGCAACGGGCCCATCGCGGCGTTCCTCGAGGTGCTGCGCGACGCCGGTCACGAGGTGACGCTGTACGACTACGTCGAGCACACCATGGCCGCCTCGGGCGACGCGCAGGCCGCGGCGTACGTCGAGCTGCAGGTGGACGAGCAGCGACTGTGGGGCGTGGGGATCGACGGCGACATCTCGATGGCCTCGCTCAAGGCGATCGTCTCGGCCGTGAACCGCTCCATCCGCGCGCGCGAGCGTGAGCTCGTCGCGGCCTGACCCGGCTCAGCGGCGGCGGAACCACCACCGCCGCCGCGGCGCGGGGGCGTCGGGCACGACGATCGCGCCGGTGAGCGGGATGTCCGCGCCCTCGCGCACCTCCTCGGCGGTGACGACGGGGATCGCGGACGTCTCGAGCGCCACCTTGCGGCGGTGGATTCGGCGCTGCTCGGGCAGCGAGAGGTCGAAGATCACGGCCAGCAGGCGCACGAGGGCCGTGACCGTCGCGCCGATGACGGCCGCCACGATGATGTCGGCCCCGAGCAGGTATGCGCCGGCCAGCACCGCCCCGCCCGCGAGCGCGGCGATCGCGTAGAGCGAGCCGACGTGCATGATCGCCACGGGCAGGCCCATCGCGATGTCGCGGATGATGCCGCCGCCGACGGCCGCGCACATGCCGATGAAGACCGCGGGCACGATCGGCAGGCCGTACGCGAGCGCCTTCGACGTGCCCACCGCCCCGAACAGGCCCATGGCGACGGCGTCGAACCCGACGATGAGGCGGTTCAGCTTCTGGAACACGCCCGCCAGGAGCATGCCCGTGAGCGAGGCGGCGACCGCCGTGAGCAGGTACCAGTTCGACTGCAGGGTCGCGGGCGTCACCCCGAGCAGGATGTCGCGGATGAGGCCGCCGCCCATGCCGAGCATGATGCCGATGATCGCGACGCCGAGCCAGTCGAGGCGGCGCTGGCCCTGGAAGCCGGAGGCGAACACGGCGCCCTGGATGCCGCCGAGCGCGACCGCGAGCAGGTCGGCCCACAGCGGGATGATGAAGAGCGGCGCGTCCATCCCTCAATCGTGCCAGGCGGGCGAAGGGCGCGCCCGCCGCGTCTCCAGGCCGCTCGCAATCCGGCGGCGGATAATCGGACGGTGCCCACCTACCGAGACGAAGCCGTCGTGCTGCGCACCCACAAGCTGGGCGAGGCCGACCGGATCGTCACGCTGCTGACGCGCCGGCACGGCAAGGTGCGGGCGGTGGCCAAGGGTGTGCGCCGCACGTCGTCGAAGTTCGGCGCGCGGCTCGAGCCGTTCATGGTCGTCGACGCGCAGCTGTTCGCCGGCCGGAGCCTCGACATCGTGCAGCAGGCGGACTCGCTCGGCACGTACGGCGCCGAGATCGCGGCCGACTACGACCGGTACACCGCCGGGAGCGCCATGGTCGAGGCGGCCGACCGGCTCAACGAGGCCGTCTCGGATCCCCAGCACTACTTCCTGCTCGTGGGTGCGCTGCGCGCGCTCTCGCGCGCCGAGCACGCGAGCCCCGCCATCATGGGCTCGTACCTGCTGCGGGCGATGTCGCTGTCGGGGTGGGCGCCCGCGCTCGGCGACTGCGCGCGCTGCGGGGCGCCGGGCCCGCACGACGCGTTCGTGTCGCAGCTGGGCGGCACCGTGTGCTCGTCCTGCGCGCCGGCCGGCAGTCCGCGCGTCGACCGCCGCACGCTCGAGCTGCTGCGCGCGCTCATGGCGGGGGAGTGGGACGTCGTGGACCGTGCCGACGAGCGCGAGCTGGGCGCGGCATCCGGTCTCGTGTCGGCCTATGTGCAGTGGACCCTCGAGCGCGGGCTGCGCGCGCTCCCGCAACTCGGAGGAAAGCGTTGAGCAAGCCGTACACACACCCCGACGCCGTGCCGTACCGGCCGATCGACTGGACGGGCGTGCGTCCGCCGGCCTTCGGAGGCGCCGTGCCGAACCACGTCGCGATCGTGATGGACGGCAACGGGCGCTGGGCCAACCGGCGCGGGCTCTCGCGCATCGAGGGGCACCGCGCGGGGGAGGAAGTGCTGCTCGACGTCGTGGCCGGCGCGATCCAGGCCGGCGTGAAGCACCTGTCGGTGTACGCCTTCTCGACCGAGAACTGGCGCCGCTCGCCCGACGAGGTGCGCTTCCTCATGGGCTTCAACCGCGACGTGCTGCACCGCCGCCGCGATCAGCTGAACGAGTGGGGCGTGCGCGTGCGGTGGGCGGGGCGGACGCCGCGGCTGTGGCGCTCGGTCATCAAGGAGCTGCGCTTCGCCGAGCAGTTGACGGCCGACAACGACGTGCTCACCCTGACGATGTGCGTGAACTACGGCGGGCGCAACGAGATCGTCGACGCCGTGCGGCGCATCGCGGACGAGGCGGCGGCGGGGCGGCTCGCGCCCGGGGCGATCACCGAGAAGACGCTGCGGCGGCATCTCTACGTGCCCGACATGCCCGATGTCGACCTGTTCCTGCGCTCCAGCGGCGAGCAGCGCACCTCGAACTTCCTGCTGTGGCAGTCGGCGTACGCCGAGATGGTGTTCCTCGACACGCTGTGGCCCGATTTCAGCCGCGCCGAGCTGTGGCGGGGCATCCAGGTCTACCTCGACCGCGACCGCCGGTTCGGCGGCGCCGTGGACGCGCCGACCGCGTCGTGACGCGGCCGCTGGGAATGCCGCGACCCGCGATCCGTTGAGACTGTCATGACCTCTTCGCCTGCCCCCATCAAGATCGACATCTGGAGCGACGTCGCCTGCCCGTGGTGCTACATCGGCAAGCGCAATCTCGAGAAGGGGCTCGCGGAGACCGCCGGCGATGACGACGCGCCGCGCGTGGAGATCGAGTACCACTCCTTCGAGCTCTCGCCCGACACCCCCGTGGACTTCGAGGGGAGCTCGGCCGAGTTCCTCGCCGCGCACAAGGGCATCTCGATCGACGAGGCCCGGGCGATGAACGAGCGCGTCTCGCAGATCGCCGAGGGGGCGGGGCTGCACTACCGCTTCGACCTGCAGCAGCACACGAACACGGTGAAGGCGCACGAGCTGATCCACTTCGCGAAGGCGCACGGCCGCCAACTCGAGATGAAGGAGCGGCTGCTGTCGGCGTACTTCGTGGAGGGCAGGCACGTGGGGCGCGTCGACGAGCTCGTCGCGCTGGCCGAGGAGATCGGGCTCGACGGCGCCGCGGCCCGCGAGGCGCTCGAATCGGACGCCTACCTCGACGCCGTGCGCGCCGACCAGGCGCAGGCGCAGGCCTACGGGATCGGCGGCGTGCCGTTCTTCGTGATCGACGGCCGCTACGGCGTGAGCGGCGCGCAGCCGCCCGAGGCGTTCGCGCAGGTGGCGCGCCAGGTCTGGGCCGAGAAGCAGCAGGCCTGATCAGCCCAGCGCGGCCTCGATCGCGGCGATGACCGCGGGGTCGTCCGGCTTGGTCGGCGGGCGGAACCGGGTGACCGATCCGTCCGGCGCCACGAGGAACTTCTCGAAGTTCCACGCCACCGGCCCGCCCAGCCCGTGCTCGTCCTTCGTCTTCTTCAGCGCCTTGTAGAGAGGATGCGCGTGCGATCCGTTGACCTTGATCTTGTCGTGGATCGGGAACGACACGCCCCACGTCGTGGCGCAGTAGTCGAGGATCTCGTCGATCGATCCCGGCTCCTGCCCCATGAACTGGTTGCAGGGGAATCCGATCACGGTCAGCCCCCGGTCGCCGTAGGTGCGCTGCAGCTGCTCGAGCTGCTCGTACTGCGGGGTCAGGCCGCACTTGGACGCGACGTTCACGACGAGCACGGGGCCGCGCGCGTAGTCGGCCAGCGTCCGCGTGGCGCCCTGCGCATCGGCGAACGGGATGGTGCGGACGTCGGGGGTCTCGGCCATGTCCCCAGGGTACGGCGCGAGGCCGCCTCCCTGCTCGGTTCTGAGAGAATGGACCCGTGACCTCCGTACTCGACGCGCCCGCCGCCACGCGCGGTCTGCAGATCGGCGGCATCCGCTCGGATGTGCCGGTGGTCCTGGCGCCCATGGCGGGCATCACGAACACGGCGTTCCGGCGGCTGTGCCGCGAGTACGGCGCCGGGCTGTACGTGAGCGAGATGATCACGACGCGGGCGCTCGTCGAGCGCAACCCCGTCACGATGCGCCTCGTGCAGTTCCACGAGTCCGAGACGCCGCGGTCCATCCAGCTCTACGGCGTGGACCCGCACTACACGCGCGAGGCGGCCCGGATCATCGCGGATGAGGACCGCGCCGACCACATCGACCTCAACTTCGGGTGCCCCGTGCCCAAGGTCACCCGCAAGGGCGGGGGATCGGCGCTGCCCTGGAAGCTCGACCTGTTCCGCTCGATCGTGCGCGGGGCCGTGGAGGGCGCCGGCGGGCTGCCCGTCACGGTGAAGATGCGCAAGGGCATCGACGCCGATCACCTGACGTATCTCGAGGCAGCCAAGATCGCCGAGGACGAGGGTGTCAAGGCCGTCGCGCTGCACGCGCGCACGGCGAACGAGTTCTACTCGGGGCATGCCGACTGGTCGGCGATCGCGAAGCTCAAGGAGACCGTCACGAGCATCCCGGTGCTCGGCAACGGCGACATCTGGAGCGCCGCCGACGCCGTGCGCATGATGGACGAGACCGGGTGCGACGGCGTCGTCGTGGGGCGCGGCTGCCTCGGCCGCCCGTGGCTGTTCGGGGATCTCGCGCGGGCGTTCGGCGGCGAGGGCGTGCAGGTGGACGCGACGCTCGGCTTCGTCGCGGGCGCGTTCCGCAGGCACGCCGAGCTGCTCGTCGAGTTCTTCGAGAGCGAGGAGCGCGGCTGCCGCGACATCCGCAAGCACGCCGCGTGGTACTTCAAGGGCTACCCCGTGGGTGGCGACCTGCGCGGGCAGTTCGCGCAGGTGACGAGCCTCGCGCACATCGACGACCTCATCGGCGAGCTGGACCTCGACGCCCCGTATCCCGGCGAGGCGGCCGAGGGGCAGCGTGGCCGCGCGGGCCGGCCCAAGCGCACGGTGCTGCCGGATCGCTGGCTCGAGTCGCGCACCATGGACGCGGCCGAGACGCGGACGCTGGCGGACGCGGAGCTGGACACCAGTGGCGGCTGAGGCGGCGCGGCCCGCCGGATACACCGACGCGGACGCCGAGCGCTTCTTCCGGGAGAGGCACCGTTCCGAGCGGGACGACTTCGCGCGCGACCGCGCCAGGGTGCTGCACTCGGCGGGCCTGCGGCGGCTCGCGGCCAAGACGCAGGTGCTCAGCCCCGCGAGCCCGGCCGACTTCGCGCGCAATCGCCTGACCCACTCGCTCGAGGTGGCGCAGGTGGGCCGCGAGATCGGCAACGCGCTCGGCCTGGCGGCCGACGTCGTCGACACCGCGTGCCTCAGCCACGACCTGGGCCACCCGCCCTTCGGCCACAACGGCGAGCGCGCCCTCAACGAGTGGGGCGCCGACATCGGGGGCTTCGAGGGGAACGCGCAGAGCCTGCGCATCCTCACGCGACTCGAGGCGAAGGTCGAGGAGGACGGCCGCTCGTTCGGGCTCAACCTCACGCGCGCTTCGCTCGACGCCACGAGCAAGTACCCGTGGACGGTCTCGAACCCGCTGCCCGATCCCAGCGGGCGTCTCAAGTTCGGCGTCTATCCCGAGGACGAGGACGTCTTCCACTGGATGCGGCAGGGCGCGCCGGGGCGCCTGCGCTGCATCGAGGCGGAGGTGATGGACCTCTCGGACGACATCGCCTACTCCGTGCACGACTTCGAGGACGCCGTGCTGAACGGCTATCTGGACCTGTCGCGCGTGAGCGATCCGGTCGAGCACCACCCGCTCGTGGGGCAGATCCAGCAGTGGGTCGGCTATGACTACACGAGGGACGAGCTCGCCGACGGTCTCTACCGCCTCACGCGCCAGCCGATGTGGCTGCGCACCTTCGACCGGTCCCGGCAGGACCTGGCGCGGCTGAAGAACCTCACGAGCGACCTGATCGGGCGCTTCGCGCGCGCCGCCGTGAGCGCCACCCGCGAGGCGTACCCGGCGGATTCGCTCGCGCGCTACCAGGCGCACGTCGTGGTGCCGCGGGTCGTCGAGGTCGAGATCGCGGTGCTGAAGGGGCTGATGGGCGCCGCGATCGTCACGCTCGACGCGCGCAAGGGCGTGTACAAGGAGCAGCGGCGGGTGCTGAAGCGCATTGCGGACGCGCTGCTGTCGACCGACGCGCTGTGGTCCACGGGCGCCGACGCGCTCGAGCCCGCGTTCGCGGCCGACTTCCACGCCGCCGACACCGACGCCGCGCGCAAGCGCGTGATCGTCGACCAGATCGCGAGCCTCACCGATCAGACGGCCGTGGCTTGGCACAACCGGCTCGTCGGCGAGATCGACCCGGGCGAGGTGGGCATCTGGGCCCCGCGCCACGGTCGCCGCACCGCGGAGCGCGCGCCGCAGCCGGCGGGGGCGCGCTGACATGCCGCGCATCCGTCAGGCCGACGTCGACGAGGTCAAGGCGCGCACGAACATCGCAGACGTCATCGGCGAGCGGGTGGCGCTGAAGTCGGCGGGGGTCGGGTCGCTCAAGGGGCTGTGCCCGTTCCACGACGAGAAGTCGCCGAGCTTCCACGTGCGGCCGCAGCACGGGTACTACCACTGCTTCGGATGCGGCGAGTCGGGCGACGTCTACAGCTTCCTGCGCGCCATGGACCACCTGTCCTTCACCGAGGCGGTGGAGCGTCTGGCGGCGCGCGTCGGGATCACGCTGCACTACGAGGACGGCGGCCCGGCACCCGAGACGAGCGGGCGCGCCCGGCTGCTCGCGGCCAACGCCGCGGCGGCGGAGTTCTTCCGCGCGCAGCTCGTCACGCCCGAGGCCGAGATCGCGCGGCGGTTCCTGGGGGAGCGCGGCTTCGACCCCGCCGCGGCCGCGCACTTCGGCGTGGGGTACGCGCCCCAGGGCTGGGACGGCATGCTCAAGGCGCTCACGGCGCAGGGCTTCACGCGCGAGGAGCTGACGACGGCCGGCCTCGTGTCGACCAACCAGCGCGGCGGCGTGTACGACCGGTTCAGGGGCCGCGTCGTGTGGCCGATCCGCGACGTCACGGGCCAGACGATCGGGTTCGGCGCGCGCCGGCTCTTCGACGACGACAAGGGCCCGAAGTACCTCAACACGCCCGAGACGCCGATCTACAAGAAGAACCAGGTGCTGTACGGGCTCGACCTGGCGAAGCGCGACATCTCGCGCGGCGACCCGAAGCGCGTGGTCGTCGTCGAGGGCTACACCGACGTCATGGCCTGCCACCTCGCCGGGGTGACGACGGCGATCGCGACGTGCGGCACCGCTTTCGGCTCGGAGCACGTCACGGTGCTGCGCCGCGTGATGGGCGACGACGACGCCTCCGGTGAGGTCGTGTTCACCTTCGACCCCGACGAGGCCGGCCAGAAGGCCGCCGTGCGCGCGTTCGCCGAAGAGAAGCGCTTCAACGCGCAGTCCTATGTCGCCGTCGCACCCGAGGGGCTCGACCCCTGCGACCTGCGGCTGCAGCGCGGCGACGCCGCGGTGCGGTCGCTCATGGACCACAAGGTGCCGATGTTCGAGTTCATGATCGACCGGCGGATCGCCGGCTTCGATCTCTCCTCCGTCGAGGGCCGCGTCGGCGCGCTGCGCTCGGCCGCGCCGATCGTCGCCGAGATCCGCGACCGCCTGCTGCGCCCCGGCTACGAGCGGGTGCTGGCGCGCCGGCTCGGGATGGACCCGACCGACGTGCACCAGGGGCTGCTGCGCCCCGCGGCGGCCGCGACCGCCGAGGCCCGCCGCGGCGAGGTGCGCCCGGGCGCCCCGGCGCAGCCCGGCACCGCCCGCCAGGGCGACCTCGCGGCCGCGCCGGTCGCGTCGCCGGCCGCCACGCTCGCCGCGCTGCCGCGCACGGTCGACGTCGCCAGGGAGCGCGACGCGCTCACCGGCTTCCTGCAGTACGGCCACCGCGTCGATCCCGTGCTGTTCCTGCGCGCCCTCGCCGTGCCGTTCCACCATCCGGCGCTCGAGGCCGTGCGCGCGACGCTCGAGGCGACCGACCGGTCCAAGCCGGGCTGGGCCCTCGCCGTCGTGGAGAACACCCCGGCGGCCTACCGCACGCTCGCCGGTGAGCTGCTCGCGCGCGACTTCCCGGCGCGCAACGAGGACCACGCCGTGGCCTCGATCGACGATCTCGCGCGCCAGATCGTGCTCGGCGCGCTCGCCCAGCGCAAGAACGAGCTGCTGGGGGCCATCCAGCGCGTGCCGGCCGACTCGGAGGAAGGGCGTGCGCTGCGGGTGCAGCTGCGCGACCTCGACGCGGAGCGCCGGCGCCTTCACCCCGACGACTGAGCGCCGCCGATCCGGCACAATGGGGGCATGCGCATCGTCGACGATCCCGAGCTGGCGATCCGCTGCGAGGACCTGAGCGTCGCCCGCTCGGGACGGGGCGCGACGATCCGTGCGGTCGACGGCGTCTCGTTCACGCTGCCGTGGTCGGGCACCCTGTGCGTCTCGGGCGCCACCGGATCGGGCAAGTCGAGCCTGGCCACCACGCTGGCCGGGCAGCGCGAGGACTCGCTGAGTGTCGCGGGCGGCGACGCGCAGGTGTGCGGCGTGTCGGTGCGCCGGCCGGGCCGCGCGCTGCGGGTGCTCACCTTCCGCACCGGGTATCTGCCCCAGGGCGCCGGCGCCGAGCTGCCGACGCGCCTGTCGGTGGCCGACGTGCTGTCCGAGCCCATCGTCTCGCGCGACCGGCGGGTGAGCCCTCGCGCGCTCGGCGTGCGCATCGCCTCGCTGCTCGACGAGCTGCACCTGCCCATCGGCACGGCCGACAAGTTCCCGTACGAGCTCAGCGCCGGTATGCGGCAGCGCGTGGCGCTGGCCCGCGCTCTCGTGCTCGACCCCAAGCTGCTCGTCGCGGACGAGCCCCTCGCGAACCTCGACCCCGAGGTGCGGCACGTCGCGTTCGAGGCGATCGTGCGGCGCCGGCGGCAGTGGGGCATGGCGGCGCTGATCGTGACGAACGACGCCGACTTCGTGCGCGAGCTGGGCGCCGAGCGCATGCACCTGCAGGCCGGCCACGTCGTGGCGCGCAGCGAGGCGGGCGGCATGATCCACACGCCCGACGCGCGCCACACCCGGGGGCTGCCGGTGTCATGAACAGCCTCTGATATTTGCTAAGCTGTTCTGGTTGCCGCGAGAACGGACAGCATTCCTCGGTAGCTCAATTGGCAGAGCAGCCGGCTGTTAACCGGCAGGTTCTTGGTTCGAGTCCAAGCCGGGGAGCCAACAAGGGCCCGTCCATCGGACGGGCCCTTTCCCGTTGCCCGCGATCGGCGCCGCAGGTGGGGGTTATCGGCCAAAAAGAGTGGATGGCGTCGGGCGTGTCAGTGTTGTCCGATCCAGCCCGACCGGTGCCAGAGTCCTTCGGCGGTGTCGGCGCCGGTGACTACGCTTGCCGCGTGAACGTAGGGGTGTACATCGACGGCTTCAATCTCTATTACGGGGCGAGCGGCCAGTTCGCTCCTGTGTAGACGGGATGGAAGTGGATCGACCTGCGGGCGCTCGCCTCGCGGCACGTCCGCTGGCCGAACGCGATGGTGTCGCGAGTGGTCTACTGCACGGCGAAGGTGAACGATCCCGACGACCCACCTCAGACACAGAGGCAGCAGCACTACCTGAACGCTCTGGAACGCAGTGGATCGGTGAATGTCATCGAGCTCGGCTACTTCAACTCGTGGGCGAAGGAGTCGGTGATGACGGTCGAAGCAGCAGGCGCGCGGAACCCGACCGTGCACCGCGACCCGGGTGCGCACGAGTCGTGGAGCAGCGGTCTGCGGGTGCGGCGACGGCGGACGGACGGCACGCTGCTGGCGACGGTACGCAAGCGGGAGGAGAAGGGATCGGATCTGAATGTGGCGGCTCACCTCCTGAATGACGTACTGACCGGCGTCGTGCAGGGGGCCGTCGTCATCTCCAACGACTCGGACCTGGCGCTTCCGCTTCGCATCGCGCGTGAGCACGTCCCTGTCGGCCTGTTGAATCCGAGTCGCAATCACCTTGCGGGTGCTCTCGCGGGCGACGCATCCGACGGGGTCGGTGGTCACTGGTGGGCGCGGATCAGCAAGCACGACCTGACGGCATCTCAGTTGCCGAACCCCGTGGCTGGCGTCTCCAACCCGTCGGGGTGGTGACCGCGGAAGGTAGGCGGTGCTAGCATGGAGGCACCAACCCGTCCTCCGTCGTGAGGGCGGGTCTTTTTTGTGCTCCGCGACCGGGCCCCGCCGCAAGGGGCCCGGCCGCGAAGCAGAACGGTCGCACGCGAGCTCGGCTTCCGCCTGCCGCGGCCGCTGGGAGATCCCCCCTCACCAGATCCCTGGGCGAGACACCGCCGGGATCCGGCTGACGTCGGTCCCGCCGCGCGGGAGGATGGGGGCATGGCGACGCGGCTGCTGCTGATCTCCGACACCCACGTGCCGTTGCGCGCGCGGGTGCTGCCCGATGCGGTGTGGCGGGCGATCGACGCGGCGGATGTCGTCATCCACGCGGGGGACTGGGTGGACGTGGCCACGCTCGACGCGATCGAGGCGCGGGCGGCGCGGCTGATCGCCGTGCACGGCAACAACGACGGAGCCGAGCTGCGTGCGCGGCTGCCGGAGGTCGCGCGCGCCGAGATCGAGGGGCTGCGGATCGCCGTGGTGCACGAGACCGGTGCCGCGAGCGGGCGGGAGCGGCGGGCGGACGCGACCTTCGCCGACGATCCGCCCGACGTGCTCGTGTTCGGGCACAGCCACATCCCGTGGGACAGCGTCACGCCGCGCGGGATGCGCCTGCTCAACCCCGGATCGCCGACGGATCGGCGGCGGCAGCCGGTGTGCACGATGATGACGGCCGTCGTCGACCGCGGATCGCTGGTGAGCGTCGATCTCGTGCCCGTGCCGCGCTGACGTCCTAGTCGTGCCGCCCGCGGCTGGCAAGCCCGTCGCCGTGGTCCTCGGGATCGCCGAGTATCGTGACAGGCCACGCGAAGGAGGCAGGGGATGAAGGTCGCCATCGTCGGAGCGAGCGGCAACGTCGGCACCGCGCTCCTTCATGCACTGCAAGCCGAGGAGCGCGTCGACGAGATCGTCGGGATCGCGCGCCGCGTGCCCGACACCGCGAGCGTGCCGTATCGCGCCGCGCGCTGGGAGCGCGTCGACATCGCCGTGCCCGCGGCCGACGCCGCGGGGGAGGAGCGGGCGGTCACGCGCCTGGCCGAGGTGCTCGCGGGCGCCGACGTGGTCGTGCACCTGGCCTGGCTCATCCAGCCCAACCGCAACCGCGACCTGCTGCGCCGCACCAACGTCGACGGCACGCGCCGCGTCGTCGAGGCGATGCTGCGCGCCGGTGTGCCGCGGCTGGTCTGCGCATCGTCCGTGGGCGCGTACTCGGGGGTGCGCGACGATGAACCGCGGGACGAGTCGTGGGCGGCCGCCGGCATCCGCAGCTCGCACTACTCCGCCGACAAGGCCGACCAGGAGCGCGTGCTCGACGAGGCCGAGGCCCGAGGGCTCGCCGTGGCGCGCGTGCGTCCCGCTCTCGTGTTCGACGCCGACGCGGGCGCGCAGATCACGCGCCTGTTCATCGGGGCGCTCCTGCCGCCGCGGCTGCTGCGTCCGGGTACGCTGCCCGTCGTGCCGCTGCCGGCGGGCCTGCGCATGCAGGTCGTGCACGGCGAGGACGTGGCCGACGCCTACCGTCGGATCATCGTGAGCGGCGTCGTGGGGGCGTTCAACGTCGCGACCGATCCGGTGCTCGACGCCGGCGCGATCGCACGGATCGTGGGCCGCGGTCGGCACGTGCCGATCCCGCCGGCGGTGGTGCGGCCGCTGCTGCACGCGGCCTGGCGCGCGCACGCCGTGGCCGCCGATCCCGGGTGGCTCGACATGGCGATGCGATGCGCGTGCCCGTGATGGACACCACGCGTGCCCGCGAGGAGCTGGGCTGGTCGCCGCGTCACGGCGCCGAGGAGACGCTGCGGGAGGTGCTCGAGGCGATCGCTACCGGGCGCGGCACGCCGAGCGCCCCGATGCGCGCCCGGCGCCGCTGGCCGCACGACCAGCTGCCGCCCGGCGACGTGCCGGCGGATCGCTCCGACGCGGCGACGACCGTCGGCGACGGGCACCGCGTGCCCGCCGGGATCGATCGGGAGATCCTCGGCCTGTATCTGTCCGACCACCTCACGGGAGCGACCGCCGGTGTCGCGCGCGTCCGCCGCATGGCGAAGGCCTTCGCGGGCACCGAGCTGGGCCCGGACCTGGCGCGGATCGCCGAGGAGATCGCCGCCGAGCGGGCCTTCCTGCGCGATCTGATCCCCTCGCTGGAGCTGCAGCGGCGGCCCTACCGACAGGCGGTGGCCTGGCTCGCCGAGCGGATCGGTCGGCTGAAGACGAACGGCCGCCCCTCCGGCTCGCCCATGACCCCGGTGCTCGAGCTCGAGCTCATGCGCAGCGCCGTGATCGGCAAGCTCGGCGGCTGGGAGACGCTCGCGGCGCTCGCGCCGGATCTGGGATTGCCCGCCGAGACGTTCCGCGACCTCGCCGAGCGCGCCCGCGCGCAGGCGGACGTGCTGGGCGAGCTGCACGCGCGGGTCGCGCCCGAGGCGTTCCGGCGCGACGCGCGCTGAGCGCGGCGCTCGCCCGCCGCCGTGCGAATCAGCGGGCGGCGCCCTCGAGCGAGCCCTCGACGGGGACGATGGTCATGCCGGCGTCGTCCGAGGCCTCGTAGACGATGCACTGCACCCCGCGGTCGCCCTGGGCCCACGAGGCCTCGAGCGGCGTGAACGCGGTGTACCAGAGCGTCGCCGACTCCTCGAAGGCGATGCCGGTGAAGGCCTCGAACTCGGGGTGGCAGCCCTCGTCGGCCGCGGTGCCGATGGCCTCCGTGCCGGGCCACTCGTCGCCGAGGTCGACTTCGAACTCGTGGTAGACCTCGTACTCGTGCGGCTCCGCGCACGGCACGGCCTCGACATCGAACACCTCCTGGCCGTCGGGCTCGAGAAGGCAGTCGCCGACCGAGATCTCGAACACCGACTCGGTGCCGCCCTCGGTGACCTCCTGCGTCTCGTCGTCGCGCGTCGCGCCGCCGACCGGAAGCGAGAGACCGGCGCATCCGCCCAGCGACGAGGCGACGAGCGCCGCGGTGCCGGCGGCGAGGGCGAAGCGGGTGAGGGACGCGCGGGACATGGGGTTCTCCGTTCGAGGGATGCTTGTGGCCCCCACGCTAGGGCTGGAGCGCCGTGCGTGCCACGGGGAGGACTGCCCGCCTCAGCCCTCCAGGTCGTCGACCCCCGGTGTCCAGCTGACCCCCGGGCGGCCCCAGCCGCGCTTCTTCGAGATCTTCTGCGCCGTCTTCCAGTCGCCGTCCGAGACGCGATCGATGTAGATGATCCCGTCGAGATGATCGAACTCGTGCTGCAGGATGCGCGCGCGCCAGCCGTCGACCTCCAGCCGCACCGGCCGGCCGTCGAGGTCGCTGGCCGTGACGACGACGCGATCCGAGCGGCGCAGCGGGAACCGCTCGCCGGGGAACGACAGGCAGCCCTCCGACTCGGTGTCCTCGTCCGGCTGCCCAGGCTCGGTCGGCACCATCCACAGCTCGGGGTTGATCGCGACGCCGCGCCACGGCCGTCCCTGGTCGTCCTCATGCGAGTAGACGAACAGCCGCAGCGGCACGCCGACCTGCGGGGCCGCGAGGCCGACGCCGGGGGCGGCATCCATCGTCTCGTACATGTCGGCGACGAGGGTGCGGATCTCGTCCGTGACCTCGTCGACGGGGGCGGCGGGGGCGTGCAGCACGGGATCGCCCCAGATGCGGATGGGAAGGATGGCCATCCCCCCAGCCTAATTCGGCGGTCCGCGGCTTCCGGAGCGGCCGTCTCACCGGTGAGACGGGCGCCGTGGCCTAGGCTCGGAGGCGTGATGTGGGGGATGGCCTCGGGTGTGGACGACGTCGGCGAGCAGCTCGTCGGGGCCTTCCAGAACCCCGGCCTGCTCCTGGGCATCCCCCTCGCTCTCGCCGGAGCGGTGTTCATGTCGCTCGGCGCGCAGTTCCAGAGCCGCGGCGTGCGCAAGGTCGAGACGCTCTCGGGCGCGACGGGGGAGACCGGGCTCGGCGGTGCGCACCTGCTGAGCCTGCTGCGGCGCCCGTCGTGGCTCATCGGCACGGTGCTGCTGGGGGTGGCGATCCTCTGCCAGCTCAGCGCGCTCGCGATCGCGCCGCTGATCGTCGTGCAGCCGCTCGGCGCCGTCTCGCTCGTCATCACGACGCTGCTGAACGCGCAGGCCACCGGCCACCTGCCCACGAGACGGTCGCTGACGGCCATCGGGCTGTGCATCGGCGGCATCCTCGTCTTCGTGATCGTCGCCGCGCTGTTCGCGACCGAGCACCCGCTCACGGAGTACCAGCTGCTCATCGTGCTCGCGATCCTGCTCGTCACGGTGATCCTGCTCGGTGGCGCCTGGGCGATCCTGCGCCGGCGTCTGAACGCGCTCTTCTACATCACGGCGGCCGGCGTGCTGTACGGCTTCGTCGCGACGCTCGCGAAGGTCGTCATCATGCGCATCCAGGCGGGCGACTTCGAGTGGATCACGATCGTCTGCCTCGTCGCGCTGCTGGCGGCGGGCGCGGTCGGCGCGTACTTCGTGCAGACCGCCTACTCGTCGGGACCGCCCGACCTCGTGATCGCCGGCCTCACGGTCATCGATCCGATCGTCGCCGTGCTCATCGGCGCGCTCGTGCTGGGGGAGGCGACCAATGCGCCCGTCTGGGCGCTCGTCATCTTCGTGATCGCCGGCGCGGTCGCCTCGGTCGGGGTGTTCCTGCTTGCGCGGCACCACCCGCAGGTCATCAGCGAGAGCCAGCAGCTCGACATCCGCCGGGGCGGCGGTCCGGCGCGTTCCGGTGAGGACCGGGATCGCGGGGAGCGCGCCGCGGAGTCGACCCCGCTGGACGAGCTGCGCGCGCTGCGCGACCCGGATGACCTGCTCGACCGCCGCGGGCGGCCGGACGGCGGCTCGGATCCCGCGCCGCGGTAGGCTCGATGCGCACGGGGCGGTAGCCAAGATGGTCAAGGCAGCGAGCTCATAACTCGACGATCCGCGGGTTCGAGTCCCGCCCGCCCCACCGGGTTCCGCGCGGAATCGCCCCGCGCGGGTGCGCGTAATGTGGGTGACGCGCGACTGTCGCGGCTCCGCGGGGGAGTCTTCCGCGCCGTTCCCGAAGCGAGTCGCCCATGACGCCTCCCTCGATCACCCTGCGAGAGCTGCCCGGCGAGTATGTCGTCGCCCGTCTTCCCGCGCGGGGGGATTCCTCGCGCGCGCTGGACGAGGTGCTGGCGACGGGGGCGTTCGTCTCCGTCACCCGCACGCCGCAGGAGCTGTCGATCGTCTGTCTCGCCGGATCTGCGCCTGAGGGGGCCGAGATCGACGGCCCGTGGATCGCCCTGTACGCGGCCGGGCCGATCCCGTTCGGGATGACGGGCGTGGTCACCTCGCTGGTGTCGCCGCTGTCGGCCGCGGGCTGCCCGGTGTTCGTCGTCTCGACGTACGACGGGGATGTCCTCATGGTGCCGAGCGACGCGGCCGACCGCGCGCGCGACGCCCTTCAGGACGCCGGGCACATCCTCGCGTAGCGCCCGGTAGCGGCGCGCTCAGACGCCGCGCCAGTCGTCGCTCTCGAGGCTCGCCCCGGCCATCGGACCCATCTGCAGCATGCCGCCGTCGACCGGCCAGCTCGCCCCGGTGACGTAGGACGCGGAGGGGGAGCAGAGGAAGGCGATCACGGCCGCGATCTCCTCGGGCACGCCCGGGCGCGGGATCGGGATGCCGGGGCGCCGCGTCTCGGACGCCTCGGCGGGGTCGATGCCCGTCATCGGCGTGGCGACGAGGCCGGGTGCCACGGCGTTGACGGTGATGCCGTGCTCGGCCAGCTCGATCGCCATGGTCTTCAGCAGCCCGCCGAGCCCGTGCTTGGCCGCGTCGTACGCGGTCGATCCGATCTTGGGCTGGTGCTCGTGCACGCTCGTGACGCCCACGATCCGGCCGCCGCGGCCGGCGGACACCATCCGTCGCGCGGCGCGCTGCATCACGACGAACGCCCCCTCGAGATCGGTGACCACCACGCGCCGCCAGCTGTCGAGGTCCAGGTCGAGGAACGGCACGCTGTCGCCCGTGCCCGCGCTGTTGACGAAGACGTCGACGCCCCCGAGGTCTTCGGCCAGCGCGTCGATCACGTCGCCGCAGGCCGGGATGTCGGTGACGTCGAGGTGCGCGACGACGGCGCGTCGCCCCTCGGCTTCGACGAGGCGGGCGGTCTCGCGGGCGCCCTCCTCGTCGCTGTGCCACGTCACACCCACGTCGAGGCCGGCTCGGGCCAGCGCGACGGCGGTGGCGCGGCCCATGCCGGAATCGGAGGCGGTCACGATGGCGGTGTGCGGGCGGAAATCTCGCGTATCGGTGCTCATGCGGGCATTCCACCCGCACCGCCGCAGACCCGAAAGCGCCTTGACAACGGCAGCGACGGGGCGCCGCCCGGGCAGCCGCGCAACCGCACGGAATGACACGCTTGTGATTACCGCGGGCGTGGGCGATAATCGAGGCGCAACCGAACAGTTCTGTCAGCCGGATCGCCGGTCAGGTCGTAGGGGAAGACGTACCTGACGAACGGAGAGATCATGGCGACACCACAGGCGCGCGGGGTGGTCTACATCCACTCGGCGCCGAAAGCGCTGTGTCCGCACCTGGAATGGGCGGTCGGGCGGTCCCTCGGCCGCGCCGTCGCCTTCGACTGGGCGGACCAGCCGATGATGCCCGGCGCCCGCCGCGCCGAGTTCTACTGGGAGGGGCCGGCGGGCACCGGCGCCGCCCTCGCGACCGCCATCCGCGGCTGGGAGCACCTGCGGTTCGAGGTCTCGGAGGACCCGACGCCGCGAAGCGACGGCGGCCGCTGGATGCACACGCCCGACCTCGGCATCCACTACGCGCAGATGGACACGGCCGGGAACGTCGTCATCCCCGAGGACCGCATCCGCTACGCGATGGAGGTCGCCGCGGGCGACGCGTTCGAGCTGCAGCGCGAGCTGTCGATCGCGCTCGGCGCGGCGTGGGACGAGGAGCTCGAGCCGTTCCGCCACGCCAGCGACGAGGCGCCGGTGGTGTGGCTGCACAAGGTCGGCTGACGCCCCGCGCACACAGACTTGCGGCCGCCCGGTGAAGGATCCCGGGCGGCCGCAGTACGTTCGCTTGCTGTGGTCGCTTCATCTCCGCGGCTTCGCCGCTGACGTTCAGCAACCGGTCAACTCGAACCGATCACAGTGCGAGCGCGGAGCGCGAGCGTGCGGCCGCGAGTGCGGCCGCCCCGCAGCGCGAAGCGCGCGCAGATTCAGTCATAAGACGCGAAGGCGGCGACGGCGTTGTGGCCGCCGAAGCCGAACGAGTTGCTGATCGCCAGCTGCGGGCCCTCGCTCAGCGGCTGCGGCTGCGACGAGGCGCGCACGGGGATCTCCGGGTCCTGGTTCACGAGGTTGATGGTCGGGGGAGCGATGCGCTCCTTGACCGCCAGCACCGAGAACACCGACTCGATCGCGCCCGTGCCGCCCAGCAGGTGGCCCGTGGAGGCCTTCGTGGCCGAGATCGGGATCTCGTTCACGCGGTCGCCGAACACCGACTTCAGGGCGGCGTACTCGGCGACATCGCCCACCGGCGTGGACGTGGCGTGCGCATTGATGTGCGTGACGTCGTCCGGGGTCGCGCCGGCCTGTTCGAGCGCGAGCTTGACGGCGCGCGCGGCGCCCTGACCCGAGGGGTCGTTGGCCGTGATGTGGTACGAGTCGGCGGTGGTGCCGGCGCCGGCCAGGCGCGCGTAGATCTTCGCGCCGCGGGCCAGGGCGTGCTCCTCGGTCTCGAGGATGAGCACGGCGGCGCCCTCGCCCATGACGAAGCCGTCGCGGTCCGAGGTGAAGGGGCGCGACGCGGTCTCCGGCGAGTCGTTGCGGCGCGAGAGCGCCTGCATCGACGCGAACGAGGCGACGGTGATCGGGTGGATGGCCGACTCGGTGCCGCCCGCGATGACGATGTCGGCCAGGCCGAGCTGCATGTGCTCGTAAGCGCTCGCGATCGACTCGACGCTCGAGGCGCATGCCGACGCCACCGTGCGGGCGAAGGCGCGGGCGTTGAAGTGCAGCGACAGATTGCCGGCCGCCGCGTTCGGCATGAGCATGGGCACCGTCATCGGCATGACGCGGCGCGGGCCCTTCTCGCGCAGGGTGTCCCAGGCGTCCAGCAGCGTCCAGACGCCGCCGATGCCGGTGGCGAAGTCGACGCCGAGGCGCTCGGGCGCGACCTCGGGCGCGCCCGCGTCCTCCCAGGCCTCCATGGCCGCCACCATTGCGAACTGCGACGCGGGGTCGAGTCGCTTCGCGACGGGGCGCGCGAGCACCTCCTCGGGCCGCACGATGGCCTCAGCGGCGAAGGTGACGGGGAGCTGGTACTCCTCGACCCAGTCGTGCTCCAGCGGGCGGGCGCCGGAGGCGCCGGCGAGCAGGTTCTGCCAGTTCTCGGGAGCCGTGCCGCCGATGGCCGACGTGGCGCCGATTCCGGTCACGACGATGCGCTTGGTCATGGTGTGGTTCCTCGATCCGGGACTGTCGCGGCGCCACGCCCGAGCGGGCGTGGCGCCGGCGGAGTCACTGGTTGTTGGTGATGAACGAGACGGCGTCCTGCACCGTCTTGAGGTTCTTGACCTCGTCATCGGGGATCGTGACGCCGAACTTCTCCTCGGCGTTCACCACGATGGTCATCATGGAGATGGAGTCGATGTCGAGGTCGTCGGTGAACGACTTCTCGAGCGACACCTCCGAGGCGTCGATGCCGGTCTCGTCGGTGATCAGCTCGGCCAGGCCGGCGAGGACCTCGTCGTTGGTGAGTGCCATGGTGTCTCCTCAGGCGGGTTGTGGTTGGGGAATGGGGATCTGAAGAACCGACGCTCAGTCTATGAGCGTGCGCGGCGGGTTCAGGGGAGCACGACCACCTGTGCCGCGAACACGAGTCCCGCCCCGAAGCCGATCTGCAGCGCCAGGCCGCCGCTCAGCTCCGGCCGCTCCTGCAGCAGGCGGTGCGCGGCGAGCGGGATCGACGCGGCCGACGTGTTGCCGGTGGTCGTGATGTCGTTCGCGATCGCCACGGTGTCGGGCAGGCCGAGCTGCTTGGCGAACTCGTCGACGATGCGCATGTTGGCCTGGTGGGGGATGAAGGCCGCGAGCTCCTCGGGCTTCACGCCCGCGTTCTCGAGCGTCTCCTTGGCGACCTTGGCCATCTCCCACACGGCCCAGCGGAACACGCTCGGGCCCTCCTGGCGCAGCGTGGGCCAGGCGGCCTCGCCGTCGCGGAACTGCGTGAGGGTGGCGTTCATGCCCACCAGGTCGGCCTTGGAGCCGTCCGAGCCCCAGCTCGTCGCCGACACGCCGGGGGTGTCGCTCGGGCCGAGCAGCGCCGCGCCCGCGCCGTCGCCCAGCAGGAACGAGATGGACCGATCGGTGGGGTCGATGACGTCGCTGAGCTTCTCGGCGCCGATGACCACGGCATAGCGGGCCCCCCCGGCGCGGATGAGCGCGTCGGCCTGCGCGATGGCGTAGCAGTAGCCGGCGCATGCCGCGTTCATGTCGTAGGCGGCGGCGGGCGTGGCGCCGATGCGGTCGGCGACGACCGCCGCGATCGACGGCGTCTGCTGCACGTTGCTGATCGTCGCGACGATCACGAGGTCGATCTCGGCCGGGTCGACGCCGGACTTCTCGACGGCCTCCTGGGCCGCGGCGGCGGCGAGCTCGAGGGCGCCGGTCTCGCGGTTCGCCCGCGCGCGCGTGACGACGCCGGTGCGCTGGCGGATCCACTCGTCGCTCGAGTTGATCGGCTCGATGATGTCCGCGTTCGGGACGGCGTTCTCGCCGCGCGCGGCGCCCATCGCGTAGATGCGCGAGTGGGCGGCGCCGGCGGATTCCTTCAGAGTGGGCATTCGGGTCTTTCCGTTCAGGCGGCCGCGAGGAGCTCGCGCGCGGCCTCGAGGTCTTCGGGAGTCTTCACGGCCACGGACGGCACGCCCTTGAGACCGCGCTTGGCGAGGCCCACGAGGGCGCCGGCCGGCGCGAGCTCGATGATGCCGGTCACGCCGCGGTCGGCGAACGACGCCATGCACAGGTCCCAGCGCACGGGGCTGGAGACCTGGTGGACGACGAGCTCGAGCGCTCGCGAGCCCGCGTCCACCGGCTCACCGTCGCTGTTGCTCCACAGCAGCAGCTGCGGATCGGCCGGGTCGATCGTGTCGACCGCGTCCTGGAGGGCGTCCTTCGCGGGCGCCATGTAGCGCGTGTGGAAGGCGCCGGCCACCTGCAGGGGGATGACGCGCGCGCCGCGCGGGGCGCTCTCGGCCAGCGCGGCGAGAGCGTCCCTCGCGCCCGCGGCCACGATCTGGCCGCCGCCGTTGTAGTTGGCGGCCTCGAGGCCGCGCTCGGCGATGGCCTGCAGCACCTGCTCCTCGACGCCGCCCACGACGGCGCTCATGCCCGTCTCGGCGAGCGCGGCGGCCTCGGCCATGGCCCGGCCGCGGGCGCCGACGACGCGCATCGCGGCCTCGTCGGAGATCACGCCGGCGGCCGCCAGCGCGGCGAGCTCGCCGACCGAGTGGCCGGCCACGCCGGCGGGGCGCGCGCCCTCGGCGGTCAGCGCGGTCCACGACAGCAGGCTCGCGGCGACGATCAGCGGCTGCGCCACGCTCGTGTCGCGGATGCGATCGGCGTCCCATTCGGTGCCGGCCGGGAGCAGATCGACCTGCGCGGCGTCCGCGTAGGCCTGGAGGCGCTCACGCGCGCCCTCCAGCTCGAGCCAGGGGGAGAGGAAGCCGGGAGTCTGCGAGCCCTGTCCGGGGCATACGACGACGATCACTCTGCAAGTCTGCCAATCATCCGAGACGCTCCGGTGGAGGCGCTCTCACAAGAATCGCGAAAAGCGTTGTGCATGCCGCACATCCTCGCGCGGGCGGGCCGGCTCAGCGCGGGCGCCTCACGGCCGGGCGGCGCCGCGTGGCCTCGGTGCCCATCGAGCCGAGGATGAGGGCCGTCTGCAGGATCAGGGCCTCGCGCGGGCCCGTGGCGTCCCATCCGATGACGTCGCCCACCTTCTTGAGGCGGTACCGCACGGTGTTGGGGTGGACGAACAGCTCGCGGGCCGTCGCCTCGAGCGAGCGGCCGTTGTCGAGGTAGGCCCACAGCGTGGTCACGAGATCGGTGGAGTGATCGGCGAGGGGCTGGTAGATCCGCTCCACGAGCGTGCGCTTGGCCACGGGGTCGCCAGCGAGGGCGCGCTCCGGCAGGAGGTCGTCGGCCTCGACGGGGCGCGGGGCGCCGCGCCAGGCGCGCGCGACCGCGAAGCCCGCGAGGGCCGCGCGGGCGCTGCGGCTCGCGTCGACGAGGGCGGCGACCGTGGGGCCCAGCACGAGGTGGCCCTCGCCGAAGTGCGGCTCGAGGCCGCGGGCGATCTCGTCGAACGGCAGCTCGGGCTGCTCCGCCGCCCGCGGCGCCTGCGCGCGGCCGAGCACGAGCACGAGTCGGGAGCCCTGCACGCCGATGAGCACGTCGACGCCGAGCTTGCGGGCCGTGCGGCGCACCTGATCCACGTCGAAACCGCGGGGAGTGGTGCCCACGAGCACGCACGACTCGCCGTGGCCGTGCCAGCCGAGCGCCGCGATCCGGCTCGGCAGCTCCTCGTCGGCCTCACCGGTGAGGATCGAGTCGACGACGAGCGCCTCGAGGCGGGCATCCCACAGCCCGCGCGATTCCGCCGCGCGGGCGTAGACATCGGCGGCCGTGAATGCCACCTCGCGCGAGTAGAGCAGGATCGCCTCGCGCAGCTGCTCGCTCTTGCTCGCCACGCGCTCCTCGACCACCTCGACGGTGATCCGCACCAGCTGCAGCGTCTGCTGCAGGCTCACGCTGCGCAGCAGCTCGCGCGGCGCGGCGGCGAAGATGTCCGCGGCGATCGACGGCGTCGTGGTGGGGTCGTCGAACCACTGCACGAACGACGAGATGCCGGCCTGGGCGACGAGGCCCACCGCCGAGCGGCGCCCTGGCGGCATCTCCGTGAACCACGGCAGCGACTCCTCGAGCCGCCGCGTGGTGGCGGTGGCGAGGTCGCCGGAGATGCGCCGGAGCCAGGCGAGGGTGGCGGCCTTGTCGGGATCGACCGCCCCCTCGCCCGTGCGGGCCTCAGGCATCCCCGCCCGCGTTGCCGGACGTGCCGGCGCCGACCTCGTGCAGGCGGTACTTCTCGATCGCCTGGCCGACCACGGAGCGGTCGACCTTGCCCTGCTCGGCGAGCATCTGCAGCGCCTTGACGACCATCGACGGCCCGTCGATCTTGAAGAAGCGGCGGGCGGCGGGGCGCGTGTCGCTGAAGCCGAAGCCGTCGGCGCCCAGGGTGCCGTAGGGACCGGGCACCCAGGGGCGGATCTGGTCCTGGACGGCGTGCATGAAGTCGCTCGTCGCGACGAACGGCTGGCCCTCGGCGTGCTGCAGCTTCTCGGTGAGGTACGCCGTGCGCGGGTCCTCGTCCGGGTGCAGGAAGTTGTGCTCGTCGGCGGCCAGGCCGTCGCGGCGCAGCTCGGTCCAGCTCGTCACCGACCACACGTCGGCCACGACACCCCAGTCGCTCTTCAGCAGCTCCTGGGCCTCGAGGGCCCACGGCACGCCCACGCCCGAGGCGAGCAGCTGCACGCGGTGCCCGTCGCCGGAACCCTCGGCCACGCGGTGGATGCCCTTGACGATGCCCTCGACGTCGACACCCTCGGGCTCGGCCGGCTGCACCATCGGCTCGTTGTACACCGTGAGGTAGTACATGACATCCGGGTCGGGGTGCTGGCCGCCGTACATCCGCTCGATGCCGGACTGCACGATGTGCGAGATCTCGTACCCGTACGCCGGGTCGTAGCTGAGCACCGCGGGGTTGGTCGAGGCGAGCAGGTGCGAGTGCCCGTCCATGTGCTGCGTGCCCTCGCCCGCGAGCGTGGTGCGGCCCGCGGTCGCGCCGATGATGAAGCCGCGCGTCAGCTGGTCGCCGGCGGCCCAGAACGCGTCGCCCGTGCGCTGGAAGCCGAACATCGAGTAGAAGATGTAGACCGGCAGCAGCGGCTCGCCGTGCGTCGAGTACGAGGTGCCCGCGGCGGTGAACGCCGCCGTGGCGCCGGCCTCGTTGATGCCGACGTGCATGATCTGGCCCTGCGGGCTCTCCTTGTAGGCCAGGAGCAGCTCGCGGTCGACCGAGGTGTAGTTCTGGCCGTGCGGGTTGTAGATCTTCGCGGTCGGGAAGTACGAGTCCATGCCGAACGTGCGCGCCTCGTCGGGGATGATCGGCACGATCCGGTTGCCGAAGCCCTTGACCTTCATGAGGTCCTTGAGCATGCGCACGAACGCCATGGTCGTGGCGACCTGCTGCGTGCCCGAGCCCTTCTTCGGCAGCGCGTAGTCCTTGTCCTGCGGCAGCTCGAGGCCGACGTGCGTCGTGCGGCGCTCGGGCAGGAAGCCGCCGAGGTCCTTGCGGCGCTCCAGCATGTACTGGATCGTCTCGTCCTCCAGGCCCGGGTGGTAGTAGGGCGGGTGGTAGGGGTTCTCCTCGAGCTGCGCGTCGGTGACGGGGATGTCCATCGTGTCGCGGAACAGCTTGAGGTCGTCGAGCGTCATCTTCTTCATCTGGTGGGTCGCGTTGCGGCCCTCGAAGTGCGGCCCGAGGCCGTAGCCCTTGACGGTGTGGGCGAGGATGACGGTGGGCTGGCCCTTGTGCTCCATGGCCGCCTTGTACGCCGCGTACACCTTGCGGTAGTCGTGGCCGCCGCGCTGCAGGTTCCAGATCTGCTCGTCGGTGTAGTCCTTCACGAGCTCGAGGGCGCGCGGGTCGCGGCCGAAGAAGTTCTCGCGGATGTACGCGCCCGACTCGGCCTTGTAGGTCTGGAAGTCGCCGTCGGGCGTCGTGTTCATGAGGTTGAGCAGCGCGCCCTCGACGTCGCGGGCGAGCAGGTCGTCCCAGCCGCGGCCCCAGATGAGCTTGATGACGTTCCAGCCGGCGCCGCGGAAGAAGCTCTCGAGCTCCTGGATGATCTTGCCGTTGCCGCGCACGGGGCCGTCGAGGCGCTGCAGGTTGCAGTTGATCACGAACGTGAGGTTGTCGAGGCCCTCGTTCGCCGCCACCTGCAGCTGGCCGCGCGACTCGACCTCGTCCATCTCGCCGTCGCCGAGGAAGGCCCACACGTGCGAGTCCGCGACGTCCTTGATGCCGCGGTTGGCGAGGTACTTGTTCGTCATCGCCTGGTAGATCGCGTTGATCGGGCCGAGGCCCATCGACACCGTCGGGTACTGCCAGAAGTCCGGCATCATGCGCGGGTGCGGGTAGGAGGGGATGCCGACGGGCGCGGCCGACTTCTCCTGGCGGAAGCCGTCGAGCTGCTGTTCGGTGAGGCGGCCCTCGAGGAAGGCGCGCGCGTACATGCCGGGGGAGGCGTGGCCCTGGTAGAAGATCTGGTCGCCGCCGTTGCCGGCGTCCTGCCCGCGGAAGAAGTGGTTGTGGCCGACCTCGTAGAGCGACGCCGCCGACGCGTACGTCGAGATGTGGCCGCCCACGCCGATGCCGGGGCGCTGCGCGCGGTGCACCGTGATGGCCGCGTTCCAGCGGATCCAGTGGCGGTAGCGGCGCTCCAGCTCCTCGTCGCCGGGGAAGTCGGGCTCGTCCTCGGCGGAGATCGTGTTGACGTAGTCCGTCGTCGGGACCATCGGCACGCCCAGGCGGCGCTCCTTCGAGCGCTTCAGCAGGCTCAGCATCACCTCGCGCGCGCGCTGCGGGCCCTTGGCCGCGAGGAGCTCGTCCAGCGACTGCTGCCATTCGCTGGTCTCCTCGGGATCGCTGTCCTGCGGCCCCTGCGAGTACGGATCCTGATCGTGAACAGCCACCGGATGACCTTTCGTCTTGCGGCAGTTCGTGCCGCGCGTGTTGCCGGCGCGCGCGGGGTCCCGATGGGGACGGCGCCGCACGCGTATCCTCGCCAGCCTAACGCCATCCGAGGGGCGCTCGGAGTGGACGCCGGGCACGTGCGAGTGGCGGGGAGCGGGCCTCCGCCGCCGCGGTGGGCCCTGCCGGGATCGAACCGACGACAACCTGGGTGTAAACCAGGTGCTCTACCAGCTGAGCTAAAGGCCCCTGCCTCGAGTCTATCCGGGCGGGTCGCGCCGCCCCACGCGCGGGCGTCGGGACCGCGCCGTAGGCTGGAGGGGTGAAGGCCTCTCCCGCGGATCAGCTCCTGCTTCTGGACCTCGCCGACATCGATCGGCGGATGACGGCGGCCGAGGCCGCCCGGACGAACCCGCCGCAGGCGGCGCGCGTGAAGGAGCTGATCGAGCACCGCAACGCGCTCGGCCGCGAGCTGGTGACGCGCACGAACGCCCGCGACGACGTCGCGGCCGAGCTGAAGCGCATCGAGGGCGACATCGACGTGGCGCGCAAGCGCCGCGAGCGCGACGAGCAGCGCCTCGGTCAGACGGCGATCGCGCGCGACGCGCTCGCGCTGCAGGAGGAGATCGCCGCCCTCGGCGCCCGCATCGACGCGCTCGAGACCAGCGAGCTGGAGCTCATGGAGCGCCGCGACGAGGCCGAGGCCGCGCTGGCCGAGCAGCAGGCGCTGCTCGACGCCACGACCGCCGAGGGCCGGCGCCTCAGCGAGGAGGCCAAGCAGGCGGTCACCGACGCGACGCGCGAGCTCACCGAGCTGCGCCGCGACCGCGAGGCGCTGGCGGGGCGGCTGCCCGCCGACCTGCTCGCGGCGTACGAGCGCCTGGCCGCGCGCGGCACGGGCGCCGCGCTGTTCACGCGCACGACCTGCGGCGGGTGCCGCATGACGCTCTCGCCCAGCGACATCTCGGCCGTCCGCTCCACGCCGCTCGACGAGGTGGCGTACTGCCCCGAGTGCGGCACGATCCTCGTGCGCACCAACGAGAGCGGGCTGAACGCCCCGGCCGAGGGCACCGACGGGAAGGTGCGGTTCGAATGACGCGCACGCTCATCGTCGAGGCCGACGGCGGCTCGCGCGGCAACCCGGGCGTTGCCGCGGGCGGCGCCGTCGTGATCGATCCGGCGTCGGGGGAGGTGCTGAGCGAGCTCGGCGTCTTCGTCGGGGTCGCCACGAACAACGTCGCCGAGTACAACGGCATGATCGCCGGCATCGCCGCCGCCGTCGAGCGCGATCCGGACGCGATCCACGTGCGCATGGACTCCAAGCTCGTCGTCGAGCAGATGACGGGCCGCTGGAAGATCAAGCACCCCGACATGCAGGTGCTCGCGCGCCGCGCGCGCGAGCTCATCGGATCGCGCTCCGTCACGTTCGAGTGGGTGCCGCGCAACGACAACAAGCTGGCCGATGCCGCGGCGAACGAGTCGATGGACAAGCGCCTGTCGTTCCGGCGCGACCTCGACGGCCACACGGCGGTGGCCGAGGCGGCCGCGGTCGACGGTGAGCGGCTCTTCTGACCCAGCCGACGCACCGGTCTCGCCGTGGTCGTCGGCGGACCGGATCGTGCTCGGCCGCACGCCGGGCGGCGCCGCCGTCGCGGTCGCGCTCGACGGCGCCCAGGAGGCGGGCCGCCGCCCGTTGAGCGACGCCGAGCTGCCCGCGTGGGTCGCCGCGCGCGAGGCCGAGGCACGGCGCACGGGACGGGGCATCCGCTGGATCTGGTCGAGCACGGCCGAGTGGTACCCGGCGCTGCTCGCCGCCGGCGTGCGCGTGGCGCGCTGCCACGACCTGCGGCTGTGTCGCGCGATCCTCGCCCTCGCGGTCCCCAGCGCGCCGGCGGCCGCACCCGCGTGGGACGCCGCGCCGGATGCCGAGGCGGCGGACGCCCTCTTCGCGCTGGACGACGCGGCGCCGCGGGCCACGGACCTCGCGCAGACGACCGCCGAGCACGAGCGGCAGGAGGCCGCGGTGGCCCGCGCCGCGGACCCGGGGCGCCTGCGGCTGCTGCTGGCGGCCGAGTCGGCCGGGTCGCTCGTCGCGGCCGAGTTGCGCGCGGCCGGTCTGCCCTGGGACGAGGCGCGGCACGACGAGCTGCTGCGGGCGCAGCTGGGGGAGCGGGTGGCGGGAGGGACGCCCTCGCGGATCGCGGAGGCCGCGGCGCGCGTGCGCGAGGCGCTGGGCGACCCGGCGGCCTCGCTCGACTCGCAGCCCAAGCTGCTGCGCGCCCTGCACCGGGCGGGGGTGCGGGTGGAGTCCACGAGCAAGTGGGAGCTCGCCGAGCACGACCACCCCGTCGTGGAGCCCCTGCTGGAGTACAAGCGCCTGATGCGGCTGTACACGGCCAACGGCTGGGCGTGGTTGGCCGAGTGGGTGCGCGACGGGCGGTTCCGGCCGGTGTACGTGCCCGGTGGGGTCGTCACGGGCCGGTGGGCGTCGTCCGGCGGCGGCGCGCTGCAGCTGCCGCGCGGGCTGCGCGAGGCCGTGCGCGCCGACGAGGGCTGTGTGCTCGTCGACGCCGACGTGGCGCAGCTGGAGCCGCGCGTGCTGGCCGCCATGTCGCGCGACGAGCGGATGGCGCAGGCGGCGGGCACCGATCTGTACGAGGGCATCGTGGCGAGTGGGGCGGTGGCCACGCGGGCGGAGGCGAAGATCGCGATGCTCGGTGCGCTGTACGGATCGACGACGGGCGACGCCGGGCGCCTCGTGCCCCGCCTGCGGCAGGCGTTCCCGCGAGCGATGGCGCTCGTGGATGCGGCCGCGCGCGAGGGGGAGCGGGGCGGGCAGGTCGCGACCTGGCTGGGTCGGGTCTCGCCGCCGCCGGGCGACGCGTGGCACGCCGCGCAGCGCGGCTCGTCCGCGGGCGCCGCCGAGGAGCAGCGCGCCCGGCGTCTCGCGGGCGACCACGGCCGGTTCACGCGCAACTTCGTCGTGCAGGGCACCGCGGCGGAGTGGGCACTGGCGTGGCTGGCGGATCTGCGCGCCCGGCTGGCCGCGATCCCGCCGGTCGCCGAGGATCGCGCGGCGCGCCGATCGGGCCCCGTGTTCGCCCGCCGCCCGCACCTGGCGTTCTTCCTGCACGACGAGGTCATCGTGCATGCGCCGGCCGAGCGGGCGGAGGACGCGGCGCGGGCGGTGCGCGAGGCGGCCGACGCGGCGGGGCGCCTGCTGTTCGGGTCGTTCCCGATCGCGTTCCCGCTCGACATCCGCGTCGGACGCAGCGCCGCCAAGGTCTGAGAGTGCGAATGGGCCGGCCTGTACGCCGGGTTCTGTTCCGGAGCCTGAGCTCCTTCGACGGCCATCTCTCTCGGCGACACGTTGCCGTGCCGCTCCAGCAACCTACCCGGGGACTCGGCGGGCCGCGTCAACATCCCCTGTTGGTCTTGCTCCGGGCGAGGTTTACCCAGCGAGCCGTGTCACCACGGCCCCTGGTGGTCTCTTACACCACCGTTTCACCCTTACCGGCCGAGGCCGGCGGTCTGCTCTCTGTTGCACTTTCTCGCGGATCGCTCCGGGTGGGTGTTACCCACCGCCCTGCCCTGTGGAGCCCGGACGTTCCTCGGCGCGCTTGCGCGCGACGCGGCCGTCCGGCCGACCCATTCGCCCGCCCAGTCTACGCGGAGGGGCTGCTGAGCTCCCTGAGGTACTCGTCGTCCGACTTCGCGAGGCTGGCGGCGCCGATGATGCCCGCGTTGTTGCGGTGCGTCGCCGTCTTGAACTCCGCGCGCGTGGTGATGAGGGGCATGAACTTCTCGGGGTTCTTCGACACCCCGCCGCCGACCAGGATCAGGTCGGGGGAGAAGAGGAACTCCACGTGGTCGTAGAACTTCTGCAGGCGCCCCGCCCACTTCTCCCACGACAGGCCGTCGCGCTCGCGCGCGGTGGCGGCGGCGTAGCGCTCGATCGACTCGCCCTTCCAGATGAGGTGACCCAGCTCGGTGTTCGGCACGAGCTTGCCCTCGAAGAGGAAGGCCGATCCGATGCCCGTCCCGAGAGTGGTGAGGATCGTCAGACCCGGCTGCCCCTTCGCGCCGCCGTAGCGGAGCTCCGCGAGGCCGGCCGCATCGGCGTCGTTGACGAAGTGGATGTCGCGGCCGAGGCCGTCCTCGAAGAACTTCTCGGCCTCGAAGCCGATCCAGTCCTTCGACACGTTCGCCGCCGAGAGCGTGCGGCCGCCCTTCACGATGGTGGGGAAGCAGATGCCCAGCGGCAGCGCGTCGGCCTCTTCGCCGAGGAGGTCGAGCAGAGCGTGCACCGTGGCGAGCACATCGGCGGGGTGGGCGCCGTCCGGGGTGTCGATCCTGACGCGATCGCTCAGCAGCTCGCCGGAGTCCAGATCAACGATGCCGGCCTTCATGCCGGTGCCCCCGACGTCGACGCCGACCGCACGATTCTCGCTTTTCGCCATGATCTTCAGATTACCGATGATGCGAGGCGCGAATGACCACGGAACGACCGAACGCCGGCCCCGAAGGACCGGCGTTCACGGGTGTGGGTCCCGCTCAGGCGCTCTTGGCGGACGAGTCCGTCTCGCCGCGGCGGGCGCGCACGTATGCGAGCCGCTCGGCGAGGATCTCCTCGAGCTCGGGGATCGAGCGGCGCTCGAGCAGCATGTCCCAGTGCGTGCGGGGTGCCTTGTCGCCGGAGTGGTCGACCTCGGCCTGCCCGGTGTCGGTCTGCAGCAGCGCCTCGCCGCCGCACGTGCGGCACTCCCACGTCGTGGGTGCCTCGGCGTCGGCCGCGAAGGTGAGCACGGTGTCACGCCCGCACTGGCTGCAGGTGTACGTGTGCTGCGCGCGCTCCATGAACACGACGCCCTCTTCGCTCTGCAGGCTCTGAGCGCCGAGTCGGATGCCACGAAGGCTGCGGTCTGCCATGGTGTGGTCCTTTCGTCAACTCCCCTGTATAACGCCTGCGCCTGTGCGGATCATCCGAACGGCGGGCGTCGCGCGGCTTCTCCCAGCCGATGCTCAGTGCCTGGCGGCGGCGCGCCGGGGGCGTGCTACGCCAGCGCCGCGAGCGCGTCGTCGGCGCGGTCGGTCACGATGCCGTCCACGCCCATCGCGACGAGCCGGCGCATGTCGGCGACGTCGTTCACGGTCCACACGTGCACCTCGCATCCGGCCTCGTGCGCGAGCGCGATGAAGCGCGACGTGACGACGCGGATCGGCCCCTGTCGCTCCGGCACCTGCAGCGCGTCGATGCCGTGCAGGGCCCGCAGGGCGAGGGGGCGCAGGCGCAGCGTGACGCCCAGCAGGAAGCGGACGATCGTGCCGCGCCCGGCCGAGGCGGCGGGGCGCTCGGGTGCAGCCGCCGCGAGCGCGGCGCGGCGGCGGGCGTCGGAGAAGCTCGTGAGCAGCACGCGATCCGGTGCGGTCGCGGCGATCCGCCCGGCCGGTGCCGCGGCGGCCGCGGCCTTCACATCCACGTTGAAGCGGACGTCCGGGAACGTGTCGAGGGCCTGTGCGAGCGTGACCGCGCCGCCGCGATCGGCGAGCAGGGCCTCGAACTCGGCCAGCGTCACGGCGTCGACGCGCCGCGGGTCGCCCGCGACCGACTCGAGCGTGTCGTCGTGGAAGAGCACCACCTCGCCGTCGGCCGTGAGGTGGCAGTCGGTCTCGATGTATGCGACCCCCGCCGCATGCGCCGCCGCGAACGCCGCGAGGGTGTTGGGCGCGATCTCCGGGGAGTCGCGCGGCACGAGGCCCTGGTGCGCGAGCACCCGGGGCCTCGTGCCGTGCGCAAAGTAGGGGTGCGTCACTCTGCCTGGTCGCCGGAGCGGCGCGCGGCCTCCGCGGCGTCGACCGTCGGGCGCGGCGGCAGCGACGAGGCGGACGATCCGCCCACCTGCGACGCCGATGCCTCGGCCTCGGACGAGACCTCCTCCGCGGCCTTCATCGCCTCCTGTGCGGCCTTGAGCGCGTCGCTGACGTCCGGATCGGACGTGCGCGAGGGGGCGGGGCGGGGCGGACGCGGGGCGCCGGGCACCGCACCGCCGGCGAAGCCGCCCGCGATGCCCTTGAGGGCCTCGGTCAGCTCGCTCGGGATGATCCAGAGCTTGCTGGCCTCGCCCTCGGCGATCTTCGGCAGCATCTGCAGGTACTGGTAGGCGAGCAGCTTGTCGTCCGGGGCGCCGGCGTGGATGGCGCTGAACACGGTCTGGATGGCCTCGGACTCGCCCTGGGCCCGCAGCACCTGCGCCTGCTTGTCACCCTCGGCCTTGAGGATCTCCGACTGACGGGATCCCTCGGCGACGAGGATCTGCGACTGCTTGTGACCCTCGGCGGTGAGGATCGCCGCGCGGCGGTCGCGCTCGGCGCGCATCTGCTTCTCCATGGCGTCCTGCAGCGAGGCGGGCGGATCGATCGCCTTCAGCTCGACGCGGTTCACCTTGATGCCCCAGCGGCCCGTGGCCTCGTCGAGCTCGGTCATGAGCTTGGCGTTGATGACGTCGCGGCTGACGAGCGCCTCCTCGAGGTTCAGCGAGCCGACCACGTTTCGCAGCGTGGTGATCGTGAGCTGCTCGACGGCGCCGAGGTAGTTGGCGATCTCGTACGTGGCCGCGCGCGGGTCGGTCACCGTGAAGTACACGACGGTGTCGACGGCGACCGTGAGGTTGTCCTCGGTGATCACGCCCTGCGGCGGGAACGAGACGACCTGCTCGCGCAGGTCGACGCGCAGGCGCGGCCGGTCGATGAACGGGACGATGAGGTGGGGGCCGCCGAACAGCGTGCGGTTGTACTTGCCGAGCCGTTCGATGATGACGGCGTCGCTCTGGCGGACGATGGTGATGGCGCGCAGGAGGGTGACGAGCGCGAACACGACGATCGCGATCACGAGCACCCAGAGGATGACGTTGTCCATGGGGGTTTCTCTCTCTCGGCCGGGTGGGATCAGTGCGTCGGCTGGGCGGCGGACGGGCGGTCGGCCACGTACACGAGCGCACCCTTGACGGACTGCACGTAGACCACGGCGCCCGCGGGGATCTCGATGGCCGAGGTCGTGCGGGCCGACCACGTCTGCCCGTCGGCGAGCTTCACGACGCCGGCGATGGGCGTGACGGGCTGCTGCACCGTGCCCGCCATGCCGAACAGGGCATCGACGTTGAACTTCATGGGGTCGTGCGGGCGGCGCAGCCGCCGCAGCAGGGGCGGCCGCAGGAACAGCAGCAGCGCGACGGCCGCGACCGCGGCGATGATGATCTGCAGCCAGATCGGTGCGCCCAGCAGCGAGGCGGTGAGCCCCACGGCGCCGCCGATCGCGATCATCAGGAACGTGAACTCGCCCGAGAGCATCTCGATGACGAGCACGATCGCGATCACCGCGAGCCAGCCGATCCAGGCGTAGTCGGCGATATCCATGTGTGTGCCCTCCCTGCGGCCACCCTATCGACTCCGGCGTGTCGCGGTGACGCGCCGCATGGGCAGAACTGCACATGACGATGGCGGACAACGAATCCGGCGATCCGTTGGGCGAAGGCTCCGGGTCCCGCCGGGGCGTCGTTGCTAGTCTCGGGACGGCCGGTCCGTTCCGTCCGGCTCCGTCGTCTCACGCAGGAGTTCACCCGTGTCGCAGCCCCTCGCCCCCGGATCCCTCGCCGGCAAGACCGCCATCGTCACCGGGTCTTCCCGTGGCATCGGCGCCGACACGATCCGGTACTTCGCCCAGGCGGGGGCGAACGTCGTCATCAACTTCCGCAACAAGGCACCCCGTGCCGAGAAGCTGGCCGCCGAGGTGCGCGAGCTCGGCGTGAAGGCGCTCGTGGTCGGCGCCGACCTCACGGACCCGACCTCGGTGGCCGCCATGTTCGACGCCGTGCGCGCGGAGTTCGGCGCGCTCGACATCCTCGTGCTCAATGCCTCGGGTGGCATGGAGTCGGGCATGGGGGAGGACTACGCGCTCCGCCTCAACCGCGACGCGCAGGTCGGCGCGCTCGAGGCGGCGCTGCCGCTCATGGGCGAGGGCGGGCGCGTCGTGTTCGTCACGAGCCACCAGGCCCACTTCATCCGCACGACGCCGACCATGCCCGAGTACGAGCAGGTCGCGCTGTCGAAGCGCGCGGGCGAGGACGCGCTGCGCGAGCGGATCCCCGCGCTCGAGGAGGCCGGCATCGGCTTCGTGGTGGTCTCGGGCGACATGATCGAGGGCACGATCACGGCGACGCTGCTGGAGCGCGCGAACCCGGGCGCGATCGCGTCGCGCCGCGAGGACGCCGGCAAGCTCTACAACGTCTCGGAGTTCGCCGCCGAGGTGGCCAAGGCGGCCGTCGCGCCCGTTCCCGAGCGGAACGAGCTCCTGCTCGGCGACACCTCGAGCTTCGTCGCGGAGTGACCACCCGGATCCCTCCGCGGAGGGATCCCCGCCGGAATCGTGCGTGACAGGATTGCCGGATGACCTCCCCGCAGTCCCTGTCGCGGCCGCGCACCGCTGAGGCGGCACCGCGCTGGACGCCGCGCTCGCGCCTGGTCTGGTACGCGTGCGTCGCGGCGGTGGCCGTGGTGCTCGTCTCGGTCGCGGCGCCCGTCGAGGCCACGTTCTACGCGGTGCCCGTGCCGTGGGCGCTGCTGCTGGCGGCGGTCCAGGGCGCCGCCCTCGTCGGGGCGGCGCGCTGGCCGGCGTGGTCGATCGCGGCCTTCGCCGGCTCGGGGCTCGCGCTGCGGCTGGCGCCGGCCCCGCCCGCGGCGCCCTGGCCGTGGGCGGTCACGGCGATCATCGCGTTCGCGCTGCTCGTCGGCATCGTCGCGACCGTGCACGGGTGGCGCCTGGGCACGGCCGCCTACGCCGTGCCGGCCGTCGCGGTGTCGGCGCCCGCCTTCTTCGACGACGCGCCGCAGACGCTCGCGAGCACGATCGTGGCGCTGTCGCTCGGGGCCGGCGGCCTGGCGGTGGGCTCGCTGCTCCACGAGCGCATCCGGGTCGCCGGACAGTTGGCCCGCGAGCGCGAGGTGAGCGCCACGGAGCACGAGCGTCGGCTCGTGGCCGAGGAGCGTCAGCGCATCGCGCGCGAGCTGCACGACGTCGTCGCGCACGGACTCTCGCTCATCCAGGTGCAGGCGACATCGGCGCGCTACCGGCTGCCGGGCCTGCCGGAGGCGGCCGCCGCCGAGTTCGACGATATCGCCCGCTCCGCGCGCACGTCACTGGGGGAGATGCGGCACCTGCTCGGCGCGCTGCGCGGCGAGGACGCGGCCGAGCTCGCGCCGCAGCCCACGCTCGACGACATCCCGGCGCTCGTCGCCGAGACCGAGCGGGCGGGCGCGGAGGTGCGCCTGCAGCTAAGCGTGGCCGATCCGGTCTCGCGCGGCACCGGCATCGCGGCGTACCGGATCGTGCAGGAGGCCATCAGCAACGCGGTGCGGCACGCGCCGGGCGCGGCCATCGACGTCGCCGTCTCGGGACACGACGGCGCCGTGCTCATCGAGGTGGCCAACGCGCGCGCGGACGGCGAGGCGGCCTCCCGCTCGGGCGACGGGCACGGTCTCGTCGGCATGCGCGAGCGCGCGGCGCTGCTCGGGGGCTCGCTGCACGCGGGCCCGACGGCGGCCGGCGGGTTCCGCGTGGCGGCCGCCCTTCCGATCACGCCGCAGGAGGCCTCGTGACCGACCGCATCACGGTGCTCGTCGCCGACGATCAGGCCATGGTGAGGGCCGGCTTCGCCGCGCTCCTCGACGCGCAGGACGGCATCCGCGTGATCGGGCAGGCAGGCGACGGCATCGAGGCCGAGCGCCTCGCGCGCGAGCTGCGCCCCGATGTGATCCTCATGGACGTGCGCATGCCCGAGCGCGACGGGATCGAGGCGACCAGGCGCATCCTGCAGCCGGCGCACCCGCTGCCGCACGTGCCGCGGATCCTCATGCTCACCACCTTCGACGTGGACGAGTACGTCTTCGACGCGCTGCGGGCCGGCGCCAGCGGCTTCCTGCTCAAGGACGCCCTGCCGGACGAGCTCGCGAACGCCGTGCGCGTCGTGGCGGCGGGCGAGGCGCTGCTCGCACCGAGCGTGACGCGCCGTTTCATCGAGCGCTTCGCCGCGCAGCCGGCCGCGCCCACGCGGTCCGCGCTGCGCCTGAACGGGCTCACCGAGCGCGAGCGCGAGGTGCTCGTGCTGATCGGGCGCGGGCTGTCGAACGGCGAGATCGCCGCCGAGCTCTACATCGGCGAGCAGACGGTCAAGACGCACGTGGGCAAGCTGCTGCAGAAGCTCGCGGCACGCGACCGCGTGCAGCTCGTGATCACCGCGTACGACGCGGGCCTCGTGCAGCCCGGCTGACGGCCTCACCCCGTGGTGGGGGAGCGGGCCGCGCGGATTCACCCCGCGGGGTGATCCGCGGCCCGCCGACCGGTTCGTACGTTCTCCCGGTACCCATCCGAGGAGGACCGATGACCGTCGTCGCACCCGCACCCGCACCCGCATCCGCACCGCTGCGCGCCGCGGGCATCGCCGCCACCGCGCCGGACGGGCGCGACCGCAGCCTCGACCTGCTGCGCGCGGGCTGCACCGTGCTCGTCGTGCTGCTGCACGCCATGATGGTCGGCGTCACCGTCGTGGACGGCGCGCCGGTGTTCGCCAACGCCCTCGAGACCGCCTGGTTCGCGCCCGTGAGCTGGTTCGTCCAGATGATGCCGCTGTTCTTCCTCGCGGGCGGCGCGACGGGCCTCGGCGCCTGGCGCCGCGCGAGGGCCAGGGGCACGAGCGCGGGCGCGTTCGCCGCGGGGCGGGTGCAGCGGCTGATCGGCCCCGCCCTCACGGTCATGCTCGTCATGGGCGCCGGCCTGCTGGCGCTGACGATCGCCGGCGTGCCGGCCGACATCGTCGCGACCGCGGGCTTCCGCATGTCGCAGCCGCTGTGGTTCCTCGGCGTCTTCGTGCTCGTGCAGGCGCTCGTGCCCGCCATGGCCGCCCTGCACGAGCGGCGCCCGGTCTGGGGCGTCGCCGGCCCGCTCGTCGCGGTGATCGCGATCGACGTCGCGCGCCTGGCCACAGGCATCGAGGGGATCGGGTTCCTGGGGCTCGCGGCGGTGTGGCTGCTCGTGCAGCAGCTCGGCTTCCTGCTGGCCGACGGCCGACTCGAGGCGCTCTCGCGCGATGCGCGGCTGGGGATCGCGACGGGGGTGCTCGCCCTGCTCCTGCTGCTGACCACGGTCGGGCCGTACTCGCCCGACATGTACGTGAACCTGAACCCGCCCACGCTCGCGCTGGTGCTGCTCGGCACGGTGCAGCTCGCGCTGTTCTCGCTCGCCCAGCCCGCGCTGCGCCGCATCGCGCGGGTGCGCCCGATCGCCGCGATCGCCGACGCGATCGGCGAGCGGTCGATGACGATCTACCTGTGGCACATGCCCGTGCTCATCGGCCTCGCCGGCGTCGGCGTCGCGCTGAGCCTGGCGGGCGCCCTGCCGCTGCCCGAGCTCGGCTCGCCCGAATGGTGGGCGACGCGGCCGGCGTGGCTCGTCATCGCCGGCGTGGCTGTCGCGGCCGTCGTGGCGGGGGCCGGCCGGCTCCCGCACGCGAAGACGCGCCCGGTCGCCGGCGGCGCGCGCGGCGCAGTGGCCGCCGTCTTGGGCGTGGCCGCGGTCGCGGCCGTCTTCGTCCTCGGACTGAGCTGGGTCGTCGCCGGCCTCAGCGCCGCCCTGATGGCGCTCGCGCTGCGATTCGCCGCGGCACCGGGGGAGAACCCCCGCCGCGGGCGGGGCGCAGGCCTCATTACGCATCGGCCGGCCACGCCGCACGCTGGGATCATCCCCGCGGCGGACGCGGATCCGACCAGGGGCTGACGCGCGAGCGCCGTGCCCGTCCGTAGCGTCGAACGCAAGTGAAGGAGCCCCGTGGACCTCATCCTGCAAGCCCTGCTCGACACGATCGCCTCGCCATGGATCTATGCCGTGGCATTCGCGATGGCGGCGATCGACGGCTTCTTCCCGCCCATGCCGAGCGAGACGATCGTCGTCGGCGCCGCGGCCGTGGCGGCGGCGACCGGCGAGCCGAACCTCCTGCTGCTCGGGGCGAGCGCCGCTCTCGGCGCGTTCGCGGGTGACAACGCGACGTACTGGCTGGGCCGGGCGATCGGCACCGAGCGGTTCCGCTGGATGCGCGGTCCGCGCGCGCAGCGCACGATCGGCTGGGCGCGCCGGGGGCTGAGCCGCCGCGGCGCCGCGCTCATCCTCGTCGCCCGCTACATCCCGGTCGGCCGCGTCGCCGTGAACCTCACCGCGGGCGCCACGCGGTACCCCGTGCCGCGCTTCGTCGGGCTCGCGGGGCTGGCGGCGGCGAGCTGGGCCGCCTACTCCGTGGCGATCGGCGCCGTGGCGGGCAGCTGGTTCGAGGACGACCCGCTGATCGGCGCCGCCATTGGCATCGTGTTCGCGATCGTGATGGGCCTCGTCGTGGACCGCGTCCTCGAGTGGCGCCGCGCGCGGCGCGAGCGGCGCGCGGCGGCGCAGGCCGAGCCGGAGCCCGAGCTCGTCGCGTGCTGACGCGTCAGCCGAGCAGCAGGACTACCCCGAGGATGACGGGGATGCAGCCGATCGTGGTCAGGAGCACGGTGTCGCGGGCGATCGTCTCGCCCACGTCGTACCGCTGGGCGTAGTTGAAGACGTTCTGCGCGCTCGGCAGCGCCGCCATGAGCACCACGGCGAGAAGATCGTGCCCGTCCATGCCGAATGCGAAGCGCGCCAGGACCCATGCCGCGATCGGCATGAGAAGGAGCTTCATGCCGGTCGCGACGAGCACGTCCGCGCGGGTGCCTCGGGTGGTGAGCACCCTGCTGCCGTGCAGCGACATCCCGAAGCTGATGAGCAGCACGGGGATGCCGGCACCGGCGATGAGCCGCGCCGGATCCATCACCATGGGTGGCAGCTCCACGGCCGTGAACGCGACGAGCGTGCCCAGGAGTGCGCCGAGGATCATCGGGTTGCGCGCGGTCCGGCGCAGGATGAGGCGGACCTCCGTCGTGCCCGACGAGATCGCATCGAGGATCGCGAGCACCACCGGCGTGAACAGCAGCAGCTGGACGAGGATGATCGGTGCGGAGTACGCGCCGCTGCCGAGCAGGTACGTCGCGATCGGCAGGCCGATGTTGTTGCCGTTCACGTACCCGGCGCCGAGCGATCCGATCACGGTCGCACCGAGCGATCGGCGCAGCACGAACCGGGCGACGAGCGCGTAGAGCAGGAACATCGACAGCGCGGTCAGCAGCGAGACGGGCAGCAGCGACGAGAACAGGACCGCCACGTCGGACTCCGCCAGCACGACGAAGAGCAGGAAGGGGCTCAGCACGAAGAAGGTGAGCCGGCTGAGCACATACCGGCCATGCGTGCCGAGAATGCCGAGCCGCCCGACGACGTAGCCGATGAGGATCGCGAACCCGACGACGGCGTAGCCGGTGAGAACGGCCGTCATGCTGCTGCCGGCATACTGCGATCCGCTCCCGTGCTCACCCGCTCCACGATACGCGGGGGACCAGCCGCGCCCGTTCCGCACCCGTTCGGAGAACGTAGGCTGGGCGGGTGCCCCACACGCTCGAGCGCATCACCGTCTTCACCGGATCGTCACCCGGCAGGGGAGAGGCGTACCTCGCGGCGGCGCGCGCCGTCGGGACGCGGATCGCGGAGCGCGGCCTCGGCGTCGTGTACGGCGGCGGCAACGTCGGCCTCATGGGCGCGGTGGCCTCCGCGGCCCGCGACGCCGGCGGCGAGGTCATCGGCGTCATGCCGGAGGCGCTGCTGAACAAGGAGGTCGCGCATCGCGACCTCACGGAGTTCGAGGTCGTGCCCGACATGCACGCGCGCAAGATGCGGATGGCCGATCTCGCCGACGGCTTCGTCGCCCTGCCCGGCGGCATCGGCACGCTCGAGGAGTTCTTCGAGGCGTGGACGTGGCTGCAGCTGGGCATCCACGCGAAGCCGATCGCGCTGTACGACGTGGCGGGGTTCTGGCAGCCGGCGCTCGCGCTCGTCGACCGCCTCGTGGAGGAGGGCTTCGTGGCCGACGGCTTCCGCGACCGCCTCATCGTGGCGACGGATCCCGACGAGCTGATCGACCGATTCCTCGACTGGACGCCGCCGCCGCCGAAGTGGCCGGAGGCGTCGAGCCCGACCGCCGCGCTGCGCTGAGCCCGGCCGACGCGGACTCCTGCAGCGCGTGTCTGCGGCCTCCGCTACCGTTGCGACCATGACGGTCCACCCCGCCGATTCCCACGACCTCATCCGCGTGCGCGGCGCGCGCGAGAACAACCTCAAGGGCGTCGATCTCGACCTGCCCAAGCGACGCCTCACGGTGTTCACGGGCGTGTCGGGATCGGGCAAGAGCTCGCTGGCCTTCGAGACGATCGCCGCCGAGTCGCAGCGGATGATCAACGAGACCTACAGCGCGTTCGTGCAGGGCTTCATGCCGCAGCTGGCGCGCCCCGACGTCGATTCGCTCGACGGCCTCACGACCGCGATCGTCGTGGATCAGGAGCGACTGGGCGCCAACATCCGCTCCACGGTCGGCACCGCGAGCGATGCGAATGCGATGCTGCGGGTGCTGTTCAGCCGGCTGGGCGATCCGCAGATCGGCCCGCCCAACGCGTACTCGTTCAACACGCCCTCGGTGAAGGCGTCGGGCGCGATCCTCGTCGAGCGCACGGGCGGCGCGAAGCGCGAGCGGGCCGACTTCACGATGCTCGGCGGCATGTGCGCCGGCTGCGAGGGAACCGGCCGCGTCTCGGACCTCGACGTGACGCGCATCTACGACCCGTCGCTGTCGCTCGACGACGGCGCGATCCTCGTGCCGGGCTACAAGCCGGGCGGCTGGATGGTGCGGCAGTACAGCGAGTCGGGGTTCTTCCCCGGCGACGTGCCGGTGGGGGACTTCACCCCCGAGCAGCTGCACGACTTCCTCCACCGCGAGGAGACCAAGGTCAAGCTCAACGGCATCAACATCACCTATCTGGGGCTCGTGCCGCGCATCCGGCAGTCGATGCTGTCGAAGGATCGCGACGCCATGCAGCCGCACATCACGGGCGTGGCCGGCAGCGGCAAGAGTTCCCTTGTGAACGCGCAGCTCGCGGGGCGCGAGGGCGTCGTGTTCGTCGACCAGAGCGCCATCAAGGGCTCGAGCCGCAGCAACCCCGCCACGTACACCGGCCTGCTCGAGCCGATCCGCAAGGCGTTCGCGAAGGCGAACGGCGTCAAGCCGGCGCTGTTCAGCTCGAACAGCGAGGGCGCGTGCCCCACGTGCAAGGGCAACGGCGCGATCACGACGGAGTTCGGGTTCATGCAGGGCGTCACCACGCCCTGCGAGGACTGCGGCGGCCGCCGGTTCATGGCTTCGGTGCTGGAGTACACCCTGGGCGGCAAGAGCATCGCCGACGTGCTGGACCTGCCGATCGGCGAGGCCCTTGACTTCTTCTCGACCGGAGAGGCGCGGATCCCGGCGGCCGCGAAGATCCTGCAGCGGCTGAGCGACGTCGGTCTGAGTTATGTCAGCCTGGGGCAGTCGCTCTCGACGCTGTCGGGAGGGGAGCGGCAGCGGCTGAAGCTGGCCGTGCAGATGGGCGAGGGCGCGGAGGTGTACGTGCTCGACGAGCCGACGACCGGCCTGCACCTCGCCGACGTGTCCAAGATGCTCGAGATGCTGGACCGGCTCGTCGACGGCGGCACGTCGGTGATCGTGATCGAGCATCACCAGGCCGTCATGGCGCACGCCGACTGGATCATCGACATGGGCCCGGGCGCCGGCCACGACGGCGGCCGCGTCGTCTTCGAGGGCACGCCCGCCCAGCTCGTCGCCGACCGCTCGACGCTCACGGGCCAGCACCTCGCGGAGTATGTGGGCGCCTGATCGTCGCACGCGTGCTACGGTGTCGCACATGGAGACGATCAGCCATCGGGAGATGCGCAACAACAGCGCGGAGATCCTGCGGCGGGTCGAGGCGGGCGAGGAGTTCCAGGTGACCAACAACGGTCATCCCGCCGCCTACATCACGCCCGTGCGGCGATCGACCCTCGACGAGCTGGATGCGTCGGGCGGGGCGCGTCCGCCGACTCTCCCGGCCGCCGAAGTCCTGTCGATCGTGCCCGTGACGGCGGATGTCACCACGAGCGAGATCATCGAGGACGCGCGGGGCCGCTGGTGACGATCTCGTACCTCGACACCTCGGCCGCGATGAAGCTGATCGTGCAGGAGGACGGCACCGAGTTCATGCGCCGGTGGCGGCCGACGGCGCGCGCGGTTTCCTCGTGGCTGCTTCACGCGGAGCTGCACTGCGCGGCCGGGCGCAGGCCCGGCGTCGTCTCGCTGGACGCCGTGAACATCGTGCTCGGCACGACGCACCTGATCGACGTCACGCGGGGCGATCTGCTCGCGGCGGGCACGCACGCGCCGTTGCGCTCGAACGACGCCGTGCACCTGGCGACCGCGTTGCGCGTGGGCGCCGACGAGATGGTCACCTATGACGCCGAGCTCGCGCGCGCCGCGCAGTCGGCGGGCCTGCGCGTGCTCGGCATCGGCTGACAGGCGCCTCGCTCGCCGGAACGCCTCTTAGCCGATAATGCACATTATGTCAGTTCGCGTGACGAGATCCGTCGGCACATCACCTCGGCCGCTGCAGCGATCTCGCACGCGCTCGAAGCACGACGCGCTTCCCCGCCTGCGGGAATCGCGGGTCGACGAGACAGAATGAGCGCATGCGGAGCGCTGGGAGCATCTTGATCGTCACGGTGGCGACGCTGCTCGGTCTGTATGGCGCCTTGCTGCTCGGCCTCTCCGGCTTCAGCCTGGTCGGCCCGGGACCGATCGTGATCGAGTACTCCGACGCCGACGACACGGAGAGGTCTCTCGGTATCGCAATGGGCTTCGCCGCGCTGCTGACGTGGTTGGTCGCCCTCCCGCTGGGCGGAGTCGTCGGGCTCGGTGGTGATGATCGGTCGCATGCGCGGCGAGTCAGGACCTGGATCCTCCTCGGTGCGAGTGCGCTCCTCGTCCTCGCGCTCACGATTGCTGTGCTTTCCATCTCGCCGCCCGCGGTCGTGTGACGGCGCTGTCGTGCGAATGACGTCCCGCCAGCCACTATCGACACCTCCGGCCCGGCGGTGTTGCCGCGGGCTTATCGCCCCCGGCTCGGCTGCTGCGAGTTGCGGCGGGCACGCTGACGGCGTCGACGACCCGGCAGAGCAACGCGAAGAGCATGACGGCGGACAGCGCGGCGAAGCAGGCGGCTGTGGGTGCGATGCGTCAGTGCTCCACGCTGGTCGTCATCATGACGACCAGCGTCGCACTGTGATGCTCGTCCGCAACCCCTTCTCCCCCGCTGGGCGCGGCACTACGCCGTGCGGCACGCCGCGGCGTGTTCACTCACGGCCCTCGCGATGGCATCGATGAGCTCGGGCAGTGGCTCTGCGGATGTGTCTGCCTCGGCGTCGACAAGCCCGAGTCCCCCGAGCCGGTTCACAAGCGCGCGCTTCGCGTCCTCGCGAGCGCATTCGGCGGGCAGCGCGAACGCCAGCACGTCGAAGTCGCGTTCCTCGAATCCTGGGACGGTCGCCCTCACGCGACCGAGCGACGGATCCCCACTCGTCAGGTGCATGTGCGCCCGCAGCTCGGGATCGTAGCCGGTGCCGCCGACGTGAGCGACGCTGCCGTCTGCCGTGTCCATCCACACGTACAGCCACGAGCCGGTCGGCTGGATCCGGCCCCGGCGAACGGGGATGATGCGCGGCTGCATGGATCGACCACGCTCGAGGCCGAGGGTGCCACTCCCCCACGCGACCGGCAGCTGTACGCGATCTACGTGCGTGCCGCCCACCACGGCACGGGCGCCGGCCAGGCGCTGCTCGACGCGACCCTCGGTGACGCCCTCACGATGCTCTGGGTCGCGAAGGCGAACCCGCGGGCGATCGCCTTCTACACCCGAAACGGGTTCGTCTTCGACGGCGCCGAGCAGAGCGACTCTCGCACGCCGGGACTGGCCTCCCTGCGCATGATCCGCTGACCATCCCTGGCCGGCTAGCGTCACAGGCGCCCGCGCACCGGGGTGCGCTCGGCGGGGTCGCCGCCGTCGGGCATGGCCATCTCGGCGCGGACGCCGAGCAGTCGGATCTCGCGGTCCTCGAGTCGGTCGCACAGGGCGACCGCCGCCGACACCACGTTCTCCGCACGCGTCGTCGGCGCCGGCAGCTTCCGCCCGATGGTGCGGGTCTCGAAGGGCGCGTACCGCACCTTGAGGTGCACGCGGATCACCGGGCGCCCCTCCTCGGCGCAGTCGGCTGCGGCCTGCTCGGCCAGTCGGCGCACCGCCTCGCGCACCTCCCCCGGCGTGGTGAGGTTGCGCTGGTACGTCGTCTCGCGGCTGTGGCCCCGCGCGATCCAGGGTGAGTCGTCGACGACACTCGGGCCGATGCCCCGCCCGAGCTCGTGGTACCAGACGCCCATCTTGGGCCCGAACTCCGCCACGAGCTGCGGGGGGTCCGCGTCGGCGAGCTCGCGCACGGTGCCGATCCCGAGCGCCGCGAGGCGCTTCTCTACGCGCGAGCCCACGCCCCACAGCGCGCGGGTGGGCCGCTCCCCCATCACCTCGAACCAGTTCTCGGCGGTGAGGCGGAAGACGCCGCGCGGCTTGCCGAACTCCGTCGCGATCTTCGCGCGCACCTTGTTGTCGCCGATCCCGACTGTGCAGTGCAGGCGCGTGGCCTCCCACACGGCCGCCTGGGCGCTGCGGGCCACGCCCTCGGGATCGGCGGTGCGCACGCCCAGGAAGCACTCGTCCCAGCCGAGCACCTCGAGCACCACGCCCGGCAGCGCGCGCAACGCCGCCATGACCTCGTGCGAGGCGGCGTCGTACGCCTCCCGGTCGACGGGAAGGAACACGGCATCCTCGGGCGCCTTGCGTGCCGCGATCTTCAGCGGCATGCCCGATCCGATGCCGTGGACGCGGGCCTCGTACGAGGCGGTGGAGACGACGGCGCGCTCGGTGGGATCGCCCCGGCCGCCGACGATGACCGGGCGCCCGGCGAGCTCCGGGCGGCGGAGCACCTCCACTGCCGCGATGAACTGGTCCATGTCGACGTGCAGGACCCAGGCGTCGTCGCGCATGCCACGAGTGTGGCGCGTCGCCGATCGCGATGCCAGGGGCAGAGAAACGCCCCGCGGGCGCCGCCGGTGGGGCGGGCACCCACGGGGCGCGGGGCGTCAGGACGTCGGGAGGACGAGCTCCTGGCCGACGGTGATGACGTCGGGGTTGTCGATCGTGTCCTGGTTGACGGCGAAGACGCCGAGCCAGCCGCTGTCGAGCTCGTGCTCCTGCGCGATCTCGAACAGCGTGTCGCCCGCCTCGACCGTGTAGGTCTCGTCGGACGGCTCGACGTCGGGCAGCGTGTAGGCCGGCTCGGGCGCGGCCTGCTGTGCGGGCTGCTCGGCGGGCGTCGCGGCCGGAGCCTCGGCGGGCGCCGGAGCGGGCGCGGCCTGGCTCCGCTCCGCAGAGCCCGAGGCGCCGATCTGCGCCGAGCACGACGGCCACGCACCCCAGCCCTGGGTCGCGAGCACGTTCTCCGCGACGCGGATCTGCTCCTCGCGGGAGGCGTCGGCGGGGTTGCCGCTGCCGCCGTTGGCCTGCCAGGTCGACATCGAGAACTGCAGGCCGCCGTAGTAGCCGTTGCCGGTGTTGATCGACCAGTTGCCGCCGGACTCGCACTGGGCGAGGGCGTCCCACGTGGCGCCGTCGGCCGCGTTGGCGGCCGTCGGCATCAGCACGGCGCCGGCGAACGCGGCGCCCGCGACGGCGAGGCCGCCGGTGGCGACACGCGCGGCGCGCGACAGGGACGGGCGGTTGGTGTTCTTCTTCGGGTTCACGCACACCTCCGTGGCCCCGTCTTCCCGCGTCGGACGCGGGCTCCGCCCGGCCGGAGCTGACTCGAGGTCCTGGATGCGAGGGCTCTCGGGCGGATACGACGGCGGCCCTCGCGATGGGTCCGGCCACGATACGCACGGTTACGAAGAGGTAACGAACCGATCCAGCGTCTTGTCAGGGACCTGCCCCGCGATGCTCAGGTGCATCGGCGGCCTGAGAGGATGGCGCGGTGGCACCCCGCACGCACGTCTTCGACCTCGACGCGATCGGCGCGGGCCTTCCCGTGGCCGCCGCCCGCGCGGAGATCGAGGCCGCGCTCGCCGCCGGGGCCGCGGTGATCACGGCACCGCCGGGCACGGGCAAGACGACCTTCGTGCCGCCGCTCGTCGCCGATCGCGTCGCCGGCCGGGTGCTCGTGACGCAGCCGCGTCGCGTGGCCGTCCGCGCCGCGGCACGGCGGATCGCCGAACTGGACGGCACCGCGCTGGGCGGCTCGGTGGGCTTCACCGTTCGCGGCGACCGCGCGGTCTCCGACGCGACGCGCATCGAGGTGGTCACCCCCGGCGTGCTGCTGCGGCGGCTGCTCGACGACCCGGCGCTGGACGGCGTGGGCTCCGTGATCCTCGACGAGGTGCACGAGCGCTCCCTCGACGGCGACCTGCTGCTCGGCATCCTCGCGGAGGTGCGCGCCCTGCGCGACGACCTGCTGCTCGTCGCCATGTCGGCCACCGTCGACGCCGACGCGATCGGGCGACTGCTGGGCTCCGGCTCCCCCGCTCCCGTGGCGGACGTGCCGTCCGCGCTGCACCCGCTCACGGTGGAGTATGCGCCGGGCGACGCCCCGCGCCTCGGGCCGCGGGGCGTCACGCGCGAGTTCCGCGAGCACGTCGCCGCGACGGCGGTGCGCGCGCAGGCAGAGGCCGGCCACGACGCGCTCGTCTTCGTGCCCGGCGCGCGCGAGGTGGACGACGTCGTGTCGCGCATCCGGGCGCGCGCCCCCGGCGTCGAGGTGCTTCCGCTCCACGGGCGCCTCTCCCCCTCCGCGCAGGATCGGGCGGTCGGCGGGCGGCGGTCCCCGGCGGATCCGCCCCGGATCGTCGTCAGCACGTCGCTCGCCGAGAGCTCCCTCACCGTCCCCGGCGTGCGCCTCGTCGTCGACGCCGGGCTGTCGCGGGAGGTCCGACGGGACCGGGCGCGCGACATGACCGGTCTCGTCACCGTGAGCGCCTCGCGGGCGAGCGCCGATCAGCGCGCCGGCCGCGCCGCGCGCGAGGGACCGGGGCGCGTCGTGCGCGCCTACGCCGAGGCGGAGTACGCCGCCTTCCGTGCCGCGCACGATCCCGAGATCACCTCCGCCGACCTGACGGACGCGGCGCTGCTTCTCGCCGCGTGGGGCACGCCCGAAGGCCGGGGTCTGCCGCTGCTCACGGCGCCGCCGGCGGCGGCCATGACCCGCGCCCGCGAGGCACTGGCCGCGATGGATCTCGTGGACGACGACGGGCGCATTACCGCGGAGGGCGCGCGCGTCGCGCGGCTGCCGCTCGGCGCCCGGGAGGCCCGCGCCCTCCTGGGCGCCGCGCACGAGGGGATCGCGGCCCGCACGGCCGCCGAGGTCGTGGCGGCGCTGTCGGGCGACCACCGCGACCCCGGGGCCGACCTCGGCGGCCTGCTGCGTGCGCTGCGGCGCGGTTCGGCCCCCGGCGCCGAGCGCTGGCGGGCCGAGGCGCGTCGCCTCGAGCGACTCGCCGGGGCCGCGGCGGGGCCGGATGCGCCCGCCGACCCCGCCGGCGTGATCGCGGCCCTCGCGCGCCCCGAGTGGATCGCGCGCCGCGTGGGCGAGGGCTCGCGTGCGTACCTGCTGGCGAGCGGCACGCGCGCCGCACTGCCCGAGGGCAGCCCGCTGCTGGGCAGCGACTGGATCGCCGTGCACGACGTGCAGCGGGCCGAGGGGCGCGCGGCCGACGGCACGGGCGCGGTGATCCGGCTCGCGGCCGCGATCGACGAGGCAGCGGCGCTGCGGATCGCGCACGGGCTCGTGCGCACCGAGCGCCGCTCGGAGGTCGAGGGCGGCAGGCTCCGCGTGCGCGAGGAGCGCCGCGCGGGCGCGATCCTGCTCTCCTCCACGCCGGTCGTGCCCGGCCCCGGCGACGCCGCGCGGGCGTTCACCGCGGACATCCGGCGGCGCGGCCTCGCGGCGCTGAGCTGGACGGCCGACGCCTCGGCGCTGCGCGCCCGACTCGCCCTGCTCCACCGCGAACTGGGCGGTCCGTGGCCGGACGTGTCGGACGACGCGCTGCTCGACCGCCTGGGCGACTGGCTCGGCGGCGCGCTCGACGCGCTGGCCCCGGACGCACCCCTGTCGCGCGTGGACACGGCTTCGGCGCTGCGAAACCTCCTCCCCTGGCCCGAGGCCGCCCGCCTCGATGCCCTGGCGCCCGAGCGGCTCGAGGTGCCGTCGGGGTCGCGCGTGCGCATCGAGTATCCGGATCCGTCCGACCCGCAGGGCCCGCCCGTGGTGGCGGTCAAGCTGCAGGAGGTCTTCGGCCTCGCCGAGACGCCGCGACTCGTCGACGGCCGCGTGCCCGTGCTGTTCCACCTGCTCTCCCCCGCGCGGCGCCCGTTGGCCGTCACGGGAGATCTGCGCTCCTTCTGGGCGGGCCCGTACCGCGAGGTGCGCAAGGAGATGCGCGGCCGCTACCCGAAGCATCCGTGGCCCGAGGATCCGTGGACGGCGCCGGCGACCGCCCGCACGACGCGCGCCCTGCGGAAGGACTGAGGCGCCACGGCATATGCCCGAATTGGAATACTGAGCGCTCGGGATGCTTAAGAGCAGGACCCTCAGCGCCGCAACGGGGTCCAGCCGAACGGCACCGGCCCGTCCCAGAGGGCGCGCTCCTCGTCGGCCCGCGCCGACCAGCCCTGCGCCTCGCCCTCGGCGTCGAAGCCGCCGCGGGCCACGCGGACGCCGATGTCGTCCTGCTGCAGGCGCGGCGCGCCCCCGCGCCGGGTCGAGGCGCGCACGCTCCACTCCGAGTCGGCGAACCCGCCGCCGCGGAAGACGCGGTACTCGCCGTACCGCGCCGGGTCGAGCAGGTCCCAGCACCACTCCCACACGTTGCCGAGGGTGTCGAACAGCCCGTGCAGGTTCGGCAGCTTTCCGCCGACCTCCTGCGGATGCGTCACGCCGTCGCGCTCCGTCCAGGCGATATCGGCGAGCGGGCCGTAGTGCGGGCCCACCGACCCGGCGCGGCACGCGTGCTCCCACTCCGCCTCCGTCGGCAGCCGATATCCGTCGGAGTCGACGTGCCAGGTGACGTCCTCGCCCTCGAACGTGTAGGCGGGGTCGAGCCCCTCCCATTCGCTCGCGGCGTTGCAGAACGCGATGGCCCGCTGCCAGGAGACCTCCACGGCGGGGCGGCGCGGATGCTCGGCCGTGACGCCGAGCATCTCGGCGAGCTGGCCCTCGGTGACGGCGAACACGCCGATCTCGAAGGCCTCGAGCGTCACCGCGCGGCGCGCCCGGCGCCGCGCGTCGTGCAGCGTGACCGTGCCGGCCGGGATCGAGGCGAGTTCCAGGTCCACCCGAGAACCCTACTCGCGGGCCCCAGCAGGCCGGGTCAGGAGACAGCCTTGCGGATGAGCGCGGCCAGCAGATCCTCGTCGGCGGGCGTGAGCTGCGTGACGGCGAAGCTCACCGGCCACATCGTGCCCTCGTCGATCGCGGCGGCCTCGTCGAAGCCGACGGTCGCGTAGCGGGCCTTGAACTTCGCGGCGGCCTGGAAGAAGACGACCACCTTGCCCTTGCCGTTCTTCCATGCCGGCATGCCGTACCAGGTGCTCGCCGCGAGATCCGGCGCGTGCTCGGCGACGAGGTCGCGCACGCGCTCTGCGATCGTCCGATCCGCGTCCGGCATCTCCGCGATGGCCTCGGCCTGCGCCTCCGCGTCGTTCTTCTTCGGGCGGCGCCGCTCCTTCGCGGTCGCCTTGATCGCCTCCCGCTCCTCCGCGGTCAGCCCCTCGTCCTTCGCCATCGTGACTCCTCTCGTGTGGCTCGTCCCACACGCTACGCGCGGCGCCGCCCGGCCGCTTCTTGAATCCTGATCGGTCCGCGGCGCCCCGCGCTCCCGGCGTCAGGAGGAGGGCATCCGATCGGTGAGCACGATGATGCAGTTGCCGAAGTCGCGGTAGTCGTCCGGCGTCTGCGGATCGTCGTCGCCCTCCAGGCCGGCCTCGTGGAACGCGTCGTAGATGCTCTGCTCATAGGGCGTCAGCTCGTCGTCGTTGTCGCGCAGGCGCTCGCCGCTGTCGGATGTGAAGCAGAAGTGGACCGAGCCGTCCTTGCCCATCTCGTCGTAGCGGGCGCGAGTGGTGGTCAGCAGATCGCGGACGACGCCGCCCGCGACAACCTGCGGGGTCTCGAGGTTCACGTGGATCTGCTGGCAGAGCTGCTCGCAGCTGGAGCCGGAGCCGTAGACGTCGGTCACCCGGTAGTCGCGAGGCAGCTCCGCCGAGATGGCGGCCTCGAGGTCGTCGAGGTCCTGCGCGGAGAGGCGGTTGTCCAGGTCGAACAGGCCGCGGAAGCCGAGCACGGCGAGCACGACCACCAGCGCGGTGACGAAGCAGCATGGCGCTGCAGCCGATGCCCAGGCCGAGTGCCCACCCGTTGACCTTGCGGCGCGGCCGTGGCGGCGGCGGCGCGGGCGGTCGTACGGGAAATCCGTACTGCGTCACGCCTGGCTCATCTCGGTCCGTCCTCCCCTGCGGATCATCATGCCGGGTTTCGCGGGAGGGTGAGAACCTCGCATCCTTCCTCCGTGATCGCCACAGTGTGCTCGGTGTGCGCCGTGCGGGCGCCGGTGGCGCTGCGCAGGGCCCAGCCGTCGGGATCCACGACGAGTTCATCGGTGTCGGCCATCACCCACGGCTCCAGCGCGAGCATGAGGCCGGGGCGCAGCCGGTATCCGCGGCCGGGCCGACCGAGGTTGGCCACGTGGGGGTCCTGATGCATCGTCGTCCCGATGCCGTGTCCGCCGAACTCGAGGTTCACCGGATAACCCGCGTCCGTGAGCACGCCGCCGATCACGTGCGAGAGGTCGCCCACGCGCGCTCCCGGGCGCGCGACGGCGATGGCGGCGGCGAGGGCGCGCTCGGTGGTCTCGATGAGGTGCGCGCTCTCGGGATCGCGCGCCTCGCCCACGATGAAGCTGACGGCGGCGTCGGCCGCCACGCCGCGCAGCGAGACCGCGAGGTCGAGGGAGAGGAGGTCGCCGTCGGCGAGGCGGTAGTCGTGCGGGCGGCCATGCAGGACGGCGTCGTTCACCCCGGTGCAGATGTGATGGCCGAACGGTCCGCGCCCGAACGGCGGGGCGTAGTCGAGGTAGCAGGATTCTGCTCCCGCCTCGCGGATGAGCGCGGCCGTCCATCGGTCGATGTCGAGCAGGTTCACGCCCGGCGTCACGCGACGCCTGAGGGTCTGGAGGATGTCGCCGACGAGCGCGCCGGTATCGCGGGCGCGTCGCAGCTGGTCGGGGGTGAGGATCTCGATCATCCAATAACTATACCGGTCAAAGAATCCCGCTACCCTGGAGTCATGATGGTTCGCCTGCCCCTCACCCATGAGGACCTCGCGCGCGGAGAGCGCCTCGGCGCGGTGCTGCGGCGCGCCCGGGGCTCCCGTACGATCCTGGAGCTCGCGAGGGAGGCCGATGTCTCCCCCGAGACGCTGCGCAAGATCGAATCGGGCCGCGTGGCCACGCCGGCCTTCCCGACGATCGCCGCGATCGCCGACGCGCTCGACATCTCGCTCGACCAGATCTGGGCCGAGATGCGCGCGTCGGAGCCGGAGTCGCTCGCCTCCTGACCGGGCCTGGTCCTCCGCCGAGGTGTCAAGAGGTCGCGCGCTCGGCGCGCAGCGGAGAGGATGGCCACCATGCCGATCGCACCCGTGCCCGCCCTGCGCGCGGCCGGGTGGTGGGTCCGCGACTACGCATACGCCGCCGTCTGGCAGGCCCGCGCGTTCGCGAACCGCACCGATCCACGGCGGTTCCGCGCGGGAGGGCTCGCGCCGGTGCTCGTGATCCCCGGGGTGTACGAGACGTGGACGTTCCTGCAGCCGCTCATCGTCGCGCTGCATGAGCGGGGGCATCCGGTCCATGTCGTCGATCCGCTGCGGCACAATCGGCGGCCGGTCGCGACGGGCGCGCAGCTCGTGGCGGAGTACCTGGAGGCGCACGACCTGCACGACGTCGTGCTCGTCGCGCACAGCAAGGGCGGTCTGATCGGCAAGCATGTGATGGCGCTGACGCCGGCGGCCGCGCGCGTGCGCGGCATGATCGCGGTGGCCACGCCGTTCGGCGGATCGCGGTACGCCCGCCTGATGGTCTCGCCCACCCTGCGCAGCTTCTCGCCCCGCAATGCGACGATCCTCGCCCTCGCGCGCGAGACGACGGTCAACGCGAGGATCGTCTCGCTGTACGGCCGCTTCGACCCGCACATCCCGGGCGGCAGCGAGCTTCCGGGGGCGCACAACGTGATGCTCGAGACGGGCGGGCACTTCCGGATCCTGGCGCACCCGCGCGTGATCGCCGAGGTCGCCGCGATGGCCGAGCCCGCCGCCGGCTGAGGCGGGCCGCCGAACCAGGGGCGGTCACCCGGCGACCCAGTCGGCGGCAGAGTGCCTGCCTGGTGCGGCGCTGCTCTCGGGCACGGCCGTCTCGGTGAACCGCACGCCCGATGTCGGTCGGCCGGTGTAGTGGTGGCCGAGGGGGCTGGTCCATTCGAGTTCTCCCCCGACGAGATGTCGTACCTGCCAGGGTGAATGGTGTTTGAGCATGTGATGTCGCTTGCACAGGCTCTGGAGGTTGGTCACGTCGGTGGGGCCGCCCCGCGAGTGCGGGTGGATGTGGTCGGCGTCGCACCGTCGGGCGGCTTGCCGGCAACCGGGGAAGCGGCAGTGCTCGTCGCGGGCCCGGAGGAACCGCCGCTGCGCCGCAGTGGGCGTGTAGTGATCGACGGTCAGCAGCGCCCCGGTGTTCGGGTCGAGGAACAGCCGCTCCCACGCGGTGACCTCGGCCGCGAGCCGGCGGGCCGTGGCCGGATCGATCGGCTCCCCGCCCGCCGTGGGGACGCCGCTCGGGCGCCGGGCGCCGCGGTGCAACCCGGAACTCCCGCGCCGCTCGTGCCGGTGCTCGCGCATGGAGTTGCCGGCCGTCGTGCCGGGGACCGCGTCGGCGTGGATGCGGCCGTCGGTGAGGACGTGGGCGGGGATGGTGACGTGGATCGTGCCGCGTACCTGCGCGAGCACGTCCTGCCCGGTCCCGTCCTCAACGATGTGCCCGCTGGGTGCGCCGGCGAGCAGCAGGTCACACGCCAGGTCGGCGCGCAGCTCATCGATGCGGCGCTTGTCGGGCCCAGCCGCCGCACCGGCACCTTCCGCCGTCCCCGCGTCGGTACCGGCAGTCCGTCCGAACGCATCCCGCTCGGCGATCACCGTCCGCGCCATCGTGGTCAGCCGGTCGTGGATGCCCTGCACCAGCGGCACCGGTGCGGTCAGCCGCAGCTCGGCCATCCCGTCCTCCAGCGCCATCACCCGCACACCCCGCCGGGCCCGGGCCGCCTCGTGGCGCTGCGCGAGGGACTCCTCCAGGAACGCGTCGGCGATCGCCCGGCACATCGGCTTGAGCCCCGCCACCGTCGCCTCCTCCGCGACACCGAGCGCCCGCGCCTCGTACTCCCGCCGATCCGCCGCGTCCCCGATCCGCGTGCCCTCGGCCACGAGCACCGCGGCGTGACGGCCGGGCAGCCGGCCCTCCTCCACCTGCGCCAGCGTCGCCGGGAAGTCCCGCACCAGCAGCGCGGCGTCGACCATGCGGTTCTCCACGGTCCGCGGCCCCTCCCGCAGGGCCGCGGCGACCTCCGCGGCCATCGACCGCACCGGCATGTCCCACTCCGGCGGGGCACCCGCACGCTCCACCTGCCCGACCGCGATATCCAACGCCCGGCCCAGCAGGCGCGCCTCCTCGGCCTCCAACCGCGCCCGCTCCGCCCGCACCACCTGCAGGCGCGACACGATCCGGCCCGTCTCGGCGCGCTCCGACGCCGTGGGCTCCCAGAAGACCGTGTCTCTTTCCATACCCCGATTCTCCCAGCCACCCCCGACAACCATCGAAGAAATGTACGGGGTGGGGATAAGTCGCCAGCCCGCTCCACAGGTCAGCCACGCGGGACCCGCACCCGCCCTAGGGTGGCCATATGAGCGACTCCCCCTCGGTGCGACAGCTGCGACTCGTCGTCGCGGTGGACGACTTCGACGCGACCCTCCGCCTCTACCGCGACGTGCTCGGGCTGCGCGAGCAGGCGGCGTTCCACGGGGACGGCGGCGCGCGCGTCGCCATCCTCGACGCCGGTGCCGCCACCCTCGAGATCGCCAACCGGGCACAGGTGGAGATGATCGACGGCATCGAGACCGACGGTGGCACGAGCGACCGGATGCGGGTCGGGTTCGAGGTGGATGACGCCGCGGCGACGACCGACCGGTTTGTCGACGCAGGTGCGCAGCTCGAGGCCGCGCCCCGCGAGACGCCCTGGCGCTCCCTCAACTCCCGGCTGCGCACCCCCGGCGACCTTCAGGTCACGCTGTTCCAGGAGCTCGAGACCCTCGAGCAGCGCAGCGCGCGCCCGGGATTCCGAAGCGAAGCCCCGGCAGCGGGCGACGACGGGATCGCGGAGGTCATCGAGAACGAGCGGCAGCTGCAGGACCCCGCCGTGCGGCGGGACGGCGCGCGCCTCGAGTCGCTTCTCGCGGCCGACTTCACCGAGATCGGCGCATCGGGCCGCATCTGGGACCGCGCGCAGATCGTCGACCTGCTGCGCAACGAGACCGTGCGCGACGAGGCCGGCACCGACGAGGCCGGCACCGACGCGATCGAGATGCGCGAGGTCCAGGCCCGGTCGCTCGGCACGGGCCTGGTGCTCGTGACGTGGCTCTCGCAGCGCGCGGGTCGGCACGCCCGCCGCTCGTCGCTGTGGCGGCGCGACGCGGACGGCTGGCGGCTCGTGCACCACCAGGCCACACCGCTGCCCGACGCCGCCGGCTGACCGCCGACACCGGCTGCGCGCCCGACGCGGCGCGATGAGCCACCCCCGCGCGCTCTGCGACACTGTGGTGATGGCCATCACCGCTGACGCCGGCCAGGGCATCGCTCGCCCGGCCGACCCGCGCGCCGCCCGGCGCATCCCCGAACCGCTCGACGAGTTCCAGAGCGCGGAGCAGCAGCCCGAGTACCGCGTCGACGTGGAGCGCATCCGCTTCTCGCCGTACTACTCGCGCCTGTCGGCCGTGACGCAGGTGATCTCGCAGACGGGCGCCGGCCTGGCCGTGCACAACCGGCTCACGCACTCCATCAAGGTGGCGGCGGTGGCGCGCGCGATCGCGACGCACCTGTCGAGCCTGCCGGGCGACGACGGACGGATCGTCGCCGAGCTGGGCGGCTGCCATCCCGTCGTCGTGCAGGCGGCGGCCGCGGCGCACGACCTCGGGCACCCGCCGTTCGGCCACCTCGGCGAGCAGACCCTGGACCGGCTCGCGCGCGAGCGCTTCGGGCTCTGGGAGGGCTTCGAGGGCAATGCGCAGACGTTCCGCATCATCACGCGCCTCGACGAGTTCGACGAGCCCGGCGTGGGCCTGAACCTCACGGCCGCCGTGCGGGCCGCCGTGTTGAAGTACCCGTGGCGGCGGGGCGAGGGCGGCGTCCGCCGCGGCGGGTCGGGCAAGTTCTCGTACTACGCGCTCGACATCGACGAGCAGCGCGAGGCGCTGGCCGCCTATCCCCGGATCGAACAGGGCCAGCAGACCGTCGAGTGCTCGGTCATGGACATCGCCGACGACATCGCCTACTCGCTGCACGACCTCGACGACTTCTACCGCGCCGGCCTGCTCGACCAGGCGATCATCGCGGCAGAGTTCCGCACCTGGCGCGCCGAGCTCGCGCACCTGCGCGGCGCCGACCTCGCCGAGCTGCGCGCGGACGAGCGCGTGCCCGGCCGCTCGCTCGAGCTGCTGTGGCGGCGACTGGAGCAGAAGGACCCGTGGATCGCGGACCCCGACGCGTTCGAGGCGGCGGTCGCGAAGGTGTCGGAGGAGGTCGTCGACGGCCTGCTGCTGCGGCCGTTCGACGGCTCGCTCGCCGCCGAGCGCGGGCTCGCGCGCTTCACGAGCGGATGGATCGCGCACCTGCAGGCCCGCGTGCGCGTGCACCGCTCCCCCGACACCCGATCCGGTCACGTCAGCCTCGACCGCACGGCATGGCACGAGGTCGCCGTGCTGAAGTTCCTGCACCAGCGCTTCATCCTGCACCGCCCGGACTTGGCCGTGTACCAGCGCGGGCGCGCCTCGGTCCTCGAGCGCCTCGTCGACGGCTTCGCCGCGTGGCTGGACGACGCGCACGACGCCCGCCGGGCGCCGCGCCGCCTCGTCGACGTCGTCGAGCTCGCCACCGACGACTACATGCGGCTCCGCCGCGAGGAGCCCGACCTGCTCGACACCACCGACGTGACGCAGCTGCGCCGCCTCGCGGTGGGCCGCGGCATCATCGACTACGTCGCGTCACTCACCGACGCGCAGGCGAGCTCGCTCGACGCGCTGCTCGCGGGTCAGACCGAGCGCCTGTGGGAGGCCGGCCAGGGCCTCTGAGCCGGGCAGCCACGAAGCCGCCCGGCCCGGGCGGGTCAGCGCCAGCCGAGGGCGGGCGCGACGTGGGTGAGGATCGACCCGATCACGTGGGTGTTGTACTCCACGCCGAGCTGGTTCGGCACCGTGAGCAGCAGCGAGTCGGCCTCGGCGATCGCCTCGTCCCGGCGCAGCTCGTCGATCAGCTCGTCCGGCTCGGCCGCGTACGAGCGACCGAACACGGCGCGCGTGGACTCGTCGATGTAGCCGAAGCTGTCGCTGCGCTCGCCCGATCCGAGGAAGTAGCGGCGGTCCATGTCGTTCGTGATCGCGAAGATCGAGCGCGACACCGACACGCGCGGCTCGAAGCCCCAGTCGTGCTTGGCCCACTCCTCGCGGAACTTGCGGATCTGCGTCGCCTGCTGCACGTGCAGCGGCTCGCCCGACTCGTCCCACTTCAGGGTGGAGGTCATCATGTGCATGCCGTGCTCCGCGGCCCACACGGCCGTGGCGTCCGATCCGGCGCCCCACCAGATGCGCTGGCGCAGGCCCTCCGAGTGCGGCTCGAGGCGCAGCAGCCCCGGCGGGTTCGGGAACATCGGCCGCGGGTTCGGCTGCGCGAAGCCCTGGCCCTCGAGCAGCTGCAGGAGGAGCAGGGTCTTCTGGCGCGCCGCCTCGGCCCCGTCGGCGTCGTCGTCCGACGCGGGCTGGTAGCCGAAGTACTTCCAGCCGTCGATCACCTGCTCGGGTGACCCGCGCGAGATCCCCAGCTGCAGCCGTCCGTCCGAGATGAGGTCGGCGGCGCCGGCGTCCTCGACCATGTACATCGGGTTCTCGTAGCGCATGTCGATCACGCCCGTGCCGATCTCGATGCGCTTCGTGCGCGCGCCGACCGCCGCCAGCAGCGGGAACGGCGAGGCCAGCTGCCGGGCGAAGTGGTGCACGCGGAAGTACGCGCCGTCCGCGCCCACGTCCTCGGCCGCCTGCGCGAGGTCGATCGACTGGTGCAGCACGTCGGAGGCGCTGCGCGTGCCCGACTCGGGATGCGGCGTCCAGTGCCCGAACGAGAGGAAGCCGATGCTCTTGCGACCCGGTACGGTGCTCATGGATTCATTCAACGTCATGGATCCCCCGGCATTCCCGATCCGTCATTCCGTGCCCCGCAGTGCCTCGCCGAGCGCCGCGCGCGACGTCACGTCGAGCTTCTGGAACGCGCGGTGCAGGTGGTTCTCGACCGTGCGCACGCTGAGCATGAGCGTGGAGGCGACCTCCTGGTTCGACATGCCCTGCGCCGCGAGCTCGGCGACCTCGCGCTCGCGCGCCGTGAGTGCCGATCGCGGCGGCACGGGATCGACCACGCGCGGGAAGTCGCCGCCGAGCTTCGTGGCGAGCCGCCGGGCCTGGCGCAGCACGTCGGCCGCACGATCGGGAGCGGTCGGCGCCAGGATCCGCGCGGAAGCCGCGAGCAGCGCGAGCCCGTAGCCGCGCATGCCGGCCTTGATCAGCTCCTCCCCCGTGCGAGCGACGACTGCGCCGTCCGTGGAGGTGAGGGCCTCGCTGTAACGCCCGATGAGCGTGAGGAGCCGGCTGTCGGCCTCGGCGGCCAGGTGCGCCACTGCGGCGGCGCGTTCCGCGTCGGGATGGATCTCGACGGCCCGCATGCCGGCGACGACGGCAGCGGCGATGTAGCGGCGCTCCCGCAGCTCCTCGAACTGTTCCCACAGCTCGTCGGCCACCGATTCGGGCGACTCGCCCTCGACGAGGCGCGCGTGCGCCGTCGCCTGGGCGGCGACCATGACGGGGAACGGCCCGGTCGGCAGGCCCGACGCCCTCGCCTGGTCGGCGAGGGAGCGCGCCGCGCCGGTCCGTCCCGTGCGCGCCGCGGCGCGGGCGGCCAGGACGAGCGTGCCGATCTCGTACTGCGTGTGGATGAGCGGCGTGGCGCCGACGGACAGCAGCGGTCCGAGGTGCTCCCGCATCGCGCGCTCGTCGCCGCGGAAGAGGTGGACGAGGGCCAGCACGTAGCCGTGCGGCACGAGAAGCTGCGGATCGAGGGTCGACAGCCCCTCCTGGTACGCGCGCGTGGCGTGGGCCTCGGCCCCGTCGAGATCGCCGGCGAGCAGGAGCGCCAGGCCGCGTCCGATGCGCGCGATCGCGGCCAGTGCGGTGTCGCTGACCGCGTCGAACTGCGCGAGCGACTCGCGTCCACGCCCGAGGGCAAGGAGCTCCTCGCCGCGCGTGAGCCGCAGCGCCTCCGCTCCGAAGGCATCGCGCACGTCCTCCGGCGCGGGTTCCTCGGGCACGCGATCCAGGAAGAGGCGCACGTGCCGCGCCGCCGCCGTGAGCACACCGTGCCACGACTCGGAGACCTCGCCCTCGAGCCGCGCGAGAGCCCCGGCGAGATCGTGCGCCCCGAAGGCGGCGACGAGGCCCCGCCACGCAGCCACCAGCGCCCGGTCGTGCGGCTCGCCGGGGGCGTCGTCGGAGAGGATCGCGTCGAGCTCGCGCAGATCGGCGCCACGGTACGAGAGCGCCCGCGCGTACGCGAGGGCCGAGCGGGCGTCGCGGTGCTGCTCCCACTCCGCGCGCCGGACGAGCACCTGGGAGGAGTGACGCTCAGCCACCATGCGGTTGAGCACGGCATCGGCGAGCCGACGGCGCTCGGTGTCGGAGACGGGACCCAGCTCGGTGGCGCCCGCGAGGGGGCGCCCCGTCGCGACCCGCCAGGGCGAGGCGTCCTGCTCGCGCCCGAGCGCCTCGGCGATCTCGCCCACGAGGCGCAGCCGGCGGGCACCGATCCGCTCGCGGCTGACGTGATCGGCCACGAGCGGCGGGTACACGCCGACCGAGACCGTGCCGGAGACGGAGGTGAAGGTGAGCAGCCCGCGCTCGTCCAGCTCCTCGAGCGGCGTCCAGTCCGAGAGCCGATGCGCCACCGAGATGTCCACGGCGCCCACGAGCGAGAGCTTCATGAGCGCGTCCAGCGCCTCCAGCGACAGCCCCTGCAGGAACGGCTCGACCGTGCGGGCGAGCTGCGGGGTCCACAGATCGGGGCCGGCCGTCCACATGCCGCCCACCTGGCGCAGCAGACCGTGGCGGCGCGCGTTGTCGGCGATCGCCTGCACGAGGGCGGGCAGCCCGCCGGCGCGGCCGTGGATGAGCGCGACCGTCGCGCGGTCCACGGGCCCTCGGCAGATCGTCTCGATCAGCTGTGCGGACTCGTCGTACACGAGCGGGGCCAGGCTCAGCCGCACGCCGGGCCGGACGAGCGCGGGCAGCGAGAGATCGGGCGCGCGGCGGGTCGTCGACGCCGAGGACAGCAGCGGCGTGTGCACCTGGCCGATCGCGCTCGAGATCGCGCCGATCGAGGCGGGATCGAGGTCGTCCGAGTCGTCGACGACGACGACCGTGCGGCGCGGCTCGATCGAGCGCAGCAGCGCATCGGTCGCGGCGGCGACGGCGCTGCGGGTGTGCGTGGGGTTGGCCGGCACGAGGCCGGCGATCGCGAGCGCCTCGAGCGGGCGATCGCGCAGCGCGGGATTGCCGCGCAGCTCGAGGGTCTTCCAGCCGGCCGCGTTCAGCTGCGCCGCGATGCGGCCGAGCAGCGTCGAGCGCCCGGACCCCGGCAGCCCGCGCAGGCTCACGCTCGTGCCGTCGCGCAGGTAGCCGAGGGCGGATTCGACGATGTCGTCGTGCACGGTCGTGGTGAGGCTCACGCGACCGACCCTACGTCAGGGCTACTCAGTCGTACAGAGGCTCGCCACTTAGGACTCGGCGTGGTCGTCAGCCGCGGCGGCGCCCGTGGGCGCGATGTCGACCCACTCCGGGTACTTCGCGGTGCGCCCGTCTCCCGAGGAGGTGCGCGTGATCCGGCGCCGCAGCCAGGGCAGCACGTGCGCGCGGTAGTACTCCCCCGCGCCCAGGTGTCGGTCGGCCGGTGCCGGCAGGTCCCACCACGTGGGGTCGGCCGGGACGCCGAGTGCGTGGAGCACGCGGGCCGCGACGCGGTGATGCCCGCGGGCGTTCATGTGCAGGCGATCGGGCGACCAGAACGGCGGGGTCGCGAGCTCGCGGTCGGGCCAGTTCAGCGCGCGGACGACGTCGTCGCGCCCCTCGAAGCGCGCGATGACGGCCGCGGACAGCTCGTCGCCGCGCCGCTGGATGAGTCGGCCGAGCGGCAGCCCCGACGAGGGGTTCGCGCCCGAGAGCAGAATGAAGCGCACCCCCTCCTCGTCGCAGCGGCGCAGCACGTGGGTGAAGGCGTCGGCGATGCGCGCGATCGTCGTGCGCGGTCGGAGCATGTCGTTGCCGCCGCCGTTGAACGACAGGTGCGTGGGGCGCAGCGCGAGCGCGGGCTCGAGCTGCTCCTCGACGACGGGCCACGCCAGCCGGCCGCGGATGGCGAGGTTCGCGTACTGCACCGTCTGGCCCGTGCCGTTCGCCCATCCCTGGGCGGCGAGATCGGCCCAGCCCCGCGGGCGGCCGTCCTCCAGCTCGTCCCCCACACCCTCCGTGAACGAATCGCCGATCGCGACATACCGCACCGCCATGCGCCCAGCCTATGTGCCGGTGCCGACCGGCTCCGCCTCGAGCGCCACGCCGGTGCGTTCGACGAGGGGGATCACGGCGAGGGCGGCGAGCACGAAGAAGGCCGCGAACACGCCGAACAGCAGGCCGACGCTCCCCCAGCCGAGCGCCCATGGGACGAACAGCGGAGCGAGGATCGACGCGATGCGGCCGGCGCCCGCCGCCGCTCCGGTGCCCGTGCCGCGGATCGCCGTGGGGTAGATCTCGGGACTGACGGCGTAGAGCGCGCCCCACGCGCCGAGATTGAAGAACGACAGCGCCATGCCCGCGGCGATGATCTGCCACTCCGCGGCCGCCATCCCGAAGCACAGCGCCGCCGCCGCCGACCCGACGAGGAACGTCGCGAGCGTCGCCCGCCGGCCCCACACCTCGATGAGCCACGCGGCCACGGCGTAGCCCGGCAGCTGAGCCAGCGTGATCACCAGCGTGAAGCCGAACGACTTCACGAGGTCGAACCCCTGGTCGAACAGGATCGAGGGGATCCAGATGAACGCCCCGTAGTACGAGAAGTTGACGCAGAACCACACGGCCCACAGGCCGGCCGTGCGCGCCCGCAGCGGCGCCGACCAGAGGTCCGCGAACCCGGGGCGGCGCGCGGGGCCCGCGGTCGCCGGCCCCGAGTCCGCGGCGACCGGCTGCGCCGTCGAGCCGAGCACGGCCGGCGACGCCTCGAACGCCTGCACGACGCGTTCGGCCTCGTCCGTGCGGCCGCGGGATTCGAGGAAGCGCGGCGACTCGGGCAGACCCCAGCGGACGACGAGCGCGTACACGACCGGCACGGCGCCGAGGGCGAACGCCCATCGCCAGCCGTTCTCGAGCGGCACGACGAAGTAGCCGATGAGCGCCGCCGCCGTCCAGCCGAGCGCCCAGAACGCCTCGAGGACCACGACCATGCGGCCGCGGATGCGCGCGGGCGCCAGCTCGCTCACGTAGGTGGACGCCACCGGCAGCTCGGAGCCGAGCCCGAGGCCGACGACGAAACGCAGCACGAGCAGCGCCGCCACCCCGCCGACGAGCGCGCTCCCGCCCGTCGCGATCCCGTAGACGAGCAGCGTAAGGGCGAACACCTGCCGGCGCCCGAGCCGGTCGGCCAGCAGGCCGCCGACGCTCGCCCCCACGGCCATGCCGAGGAAGCCGATCGAGGTGATCCATCCCGTCTCGGTGCGCGTGAGGTCCCACTCGACCGACAGCGCCGCGATGATGAACGAGATGAGGCCGACGTCCATGGCGTCGAGCGCCCACCCGATACCCGATCCGGTGAGGACGCGCAGGTGCTTGCGGGTGAGCGACAGTCCGTCGAGGCGCGACGAGGCGGAGGTCATGCCGCCATACTAATGGTCAGCGTGACATTTACTGCATCCGGATTCCGCGAGACAGCAATTGCGCGCCGAGACAGCGTGCAAACGACGCTGTCTCGGCGCACAGAAGCTGTTTCGCTGAGGGGTGGCTCAGCCGACCAGCGCCGTCCGCAGGGTGTCGAGGCCGACGCCGCCGAGGTCGAGCGCGCGCTTGTGGAACTCCTTCATCGAGAAGTCGGCGCCGCGCTGCGCGGCGTACGCGTCGCGCACCTGCTCCCAGATGCGCTGCCCGACCTTGTACGAGGGCGCCTGCCCCGGCCAGCCGAGGTAGCGGTTCACCTCGAAGCGCACGAAGCCGTCCTCCATGTTCACGTTGCGCCGCATGAAGTCGAGGGCGTAATCCGCGTCCCACGCGCCCTGGCCGTCCGGGCGCTGCTTGCCCAGGTGCACGCCGATGTCGAGCACGACGCGCGCGGCGCGCATGCGCTGGCCGTCGAGCATGCCGAGGCGGTCGGCCGGATCGTCGAGGTACCCGAGCTGCTCCATGAGCCGCTCGGCGTAGAGCGCCCAGCCCTCGGCGTGCCCGGACGTGCCGGCCAGCAGGCGCCGCCACGAGTTGAGCTCGGCGCGGTTGTACACCGCCTGGCCGATCTGCAGGTGGTGGCCGGGGACGCCCTCGTGGTACACCGTCGTCAGCTCACGCCACGTGTCGAACTCCGTGACGCCCTCGGGCACCGACCACCACATGCGGCCCGGGCGCGAGAAGTCGTCGGTCGGGCCCGTGTAGTAGATCCCGCCCTCCTGCGTGGGCGCGATCATGCACTCCAGCGCGCGCACGGGCTCGGGGATGTCGAAGTGCGTGCGGCCCAGCTCGGCCACGGCCGCGTCGCTCGTGCGCTGCATCCACTCGCGCAGCGCCGTCGTGCCGTGCAGCTTGCGGCTCGCGTCCTGCTCGAGGACCGCGATGGCCTCCTCGACGCTCGCGCCGGGCAGGATCCGGTCCGCGATCCGCTCCTGCTCGTCGACCATGCGGGCAAGTTCCTCGACGCCCCACTCGTAGGTCTCGTCGAGGTCGATCACGGCGCCGAGGAAGCTGCGAGAGTGCAGCGCGTAGAGCTCGCGCCCCACGCCGTCGGCCTCCCCGGCGACCGGGGCGAGCTCGTCGCGCAGGAACGCCTGCAGCGCCGCGTACGCCTCGCGCGCGGCGGCCTGGCCGCGGTCGAGCTCGGCGCGCAGCGACGCGGGCAGCTCGCCCTCGGCCGGTGCGGCGCCGCCCGCGAGCGTCGCGAAGAAGCCGTCGCCCGCCGTGTAGCGGTCGATCTGCCCCGCGACCTCGGCGACCTGGCGCACGGCGGGCACGACGCCCTCCGCGATGCCGCGGCGCAGCGTCTCGGTGTACCCGCCGAGCGCGGCGGGGATCGCCCGCAGGCGCCGCGCGATGGTGGCCCAGTCATCGGTCGTGTCGGTGGGCATGAGGTCGAAGACGTTGCGCACCTGCTGCGAGGGGCTCTCGATGACGTTGAGGTCGCGCAGCGGCCAGCGCGCCTCCTGCAGCTGCAGGTCGAGCTCGAGCTGGTCGCCCAGGTCCTGCTGCGTCACGCGGTCGACGTCGTCCGCCGGCGCGGCGGCGCGCAGCTGCGCGAGAGCGGAGCGCGCGGCGTCGGCCCACGCGTCCAGCCCGGCGGGGCTGTAGTCGCTGAAGCCGTCCTGGCCCTCGGCGCGGCCGATGTACGTGCCGAGCTCGGGGCTCAGCCGCGCGGACGTGTCGACCCACGCGTCGGCGATGCGGTCGATCTCGGTGGGGGTGCGTTCGGTCATGTCATCCGTTCTTCGTCGTGCCGCGCGTCAGTGCGCGGCCTCGTTCCAGTCGGAGCCACGGCCGACCTGCACGTCCAGCGGCACCGACAGCTCGGCCGCGCCGCCCATGCGCCGGCGCACGATGTCCTCGACGGCGTCCCACTCCCCCGGCGCGACCTCCACCACGAGCTCGTCGTGGATCTGCAGCAGCACGCGCGAGCCCATGCCGCGCAGGTCCTCGTGGATGCGCAGCAGCGCGATCTTCATGATGTCGGCCGCGCTGCCCTGGATCGGGGCGTTGAGCGCGGCGCGCTCGGCGTTCTCGCGCAGCACGCGGTTGGGGCTCTTCAGGTCGGGGAACGGGCGGCGCCGCCCGAAGATCGTCTCGGTGTAGCCGACCTCGCGCGCCGCCTCGACCGACGCGCGCAGGTAGTCGCGCACGGCGCCGAAGCGGGCGAAGTACTCCAGCATCAGCTGCTTGGCCTCGGACTGGTCGATGCGCAGCTGCTTGGACAGGCCGAAGGCCGAGAGCCCGTAGACGAGCCCGTACGACATCGCCTTCACCTTGGTGCGCATCTCGGACGTGACCTCGGCCGGGTCGACGCCGAAGACCCGGGCGCCGACGAAGCGGTGCAGGTCCTCCCCCGAGTTGAACGCCTCGATGAGCCCCGGATCGCCCGACAGGTGCGCCATGATCCGCATCTCGATCTGCGAGTAGTCGGCCGTCAGCAGCGTCTCGTACCCGGCGCCGACCTCGAAGGCGGCGCGGATGCGCTTGGACTCCTCGGTGCGGACGGGGATGTTCTGCAGGTTCGGATCGGTGCTCGACAGGCGCCCGGTCTGGCTGCCCGTCTGCACGTAGGTGGTGTGGACGCGCCCCGTGTCGTCGATCGCCGCGTCGAGGCCATCGATGATCTGCTTGAGCTTGGTCGCCTCGCGGTGCTGCAGCAGCAGCCCGAGGAACGGGTGCGGCGCCTTCTCCTGGATGTCGGCGAGGGCGCCGGCGTCGGTCGTGTACCCCGTCTTGGTCTTGCGGGTCTTCGGCAGCTGCAGCTCCTCGAACAGCACCTCCTGCAGCTGCTTCGGCGAGCCGAGGTTCACCTCGTGGCCGATGGCGGCGTACGCCTGCTGCGCGAGCGCCTCGGCCCGTGCGCCGAGCTCGCGCGAGAAGTCCGACAGCTTCGCGTGCGACACGGCCACGCCCGCGAGCTCCATGTCCGCGAGCGTCAGGGCCGTGGGCAGCTCGATGTCGACGAGGACGCGCATCAGCTGCTCGGGCAGGTCGTCGCGCAGCGCCGCGGTGACCCGCAGCACGTACCAGGAGAGCTGGCCGGGGGTGGCGCCGTCGGTCTCGGGCACAAGCTGCGACGGATCGGCTTCCGGCAGCTTCTCGCCCAGCAGCCGCTCGACGAGGTGCGCGAGCGTCTTGTCGGGGAACGAGGGCCGCAGCAGCCATCCGGCCAGCAGCGGATCGAAGGCGAGCCCCCGCACGACGACGTCCGCGCGACCGAGCGCCTTGATCTGCGCCTTCGCGTCCGAGAGCACCTTCGGCGCGTCCGAGGCGAACCACTCCCGCAGCGCCGCGGCGACCTCGTCCGACCACGTCGCCTCGACGGCCTCGTCGGCGGTCGCGAGCCCGACGCGCTCGGGCAGTCCGGCCAGCGTCGTGACGGTGACGCCGATCTCGCCCGGCGCAGCCGCCTCGACCCAGGCGGCGAGCTCCGCCGCCTCGAGCTGACGTGGCACGGGCGCGGCGGCCACGACCGCGGCGGGCTCCGGCTCATCCGTCATGCCAGCGGCCTCGAAAACGCGCGGCAGCAGTGCGCGGAACTCCAGGCGCGCGAAGATGTCGCGCACCGCCTGGCCGTCGATCGGCTGCCGGACGAGGTCCTCCACCTCCACGGGAAGCTCGACGTCGCGAAGAAGCCGGTTCAGGCGGCGGTTGCGCCGCACGTCGTCGAGGTGCTCGCGCAGGTTGCCGCCCACGACGCCCTTGATCGTGTCGGCCCCCTCGAGCAGCGCGTCGAGCGATCCGAACTGCGTCAGCCACTTCACGGCGGTCTTCTCGCCCACCTTGGGCACGCCGGGCAGGTTGTCGCTCGTCTCGCCGACGAGCGCCGCGATGTCGGGGTACATCTCGGGCTCGACGCCGTACTTCTCGCGCACGGCCTGCGGGTCGTAGCGCTTCAGCTGCGAGACGCCCTGGACCGAGGGGTACAGCAGCGTGATGTCGTCGTTCACGAGCTGGATCGTGTCGCGATCGCCCGAGCAGACGAGCACGTTCCAGCCGGCCGCCGCGCCGCGCGTCGCGAGCGTGGCGAGGATGTCGTCGGCCTCGAAGTCGGGCTTGGTGAGCACGGTCACGCCCATCGCCTGCAGGCACTCCTGCAGCAGCGGGATCTGACCCTTGAACTCCCCGGGCGTCTCGGCGCGGTTCGCCTTGTACTCCGCGTACTCGCGGGTGCGGAACGACTCCCGCGCCGTGTCGAAGGCGACCGCCAGATGCGTGGGCTTCTCGGCCTTCAGCAGGTTGACGAACATCGACAGGAAGCCGTAGATCCCGTTCGTGTGCTGACCGTCCTTCGTCGAGAAGTTCTCGACGGGGAGGGCGTAGAAGGCCCGGTAGGCGAGCGAGTGGCCGTCTACCACCAGAAGGGTAGGCTTTGCGGAGTCCGTCACCCTGCCAGCCTAACGAGGGCGGCGGACATCGCAGTGTGAGGAGCGGGATGAGCGACACCGACGAGCTGGCCTGGGCGAACGAGCGGGGCCTCGGCGCCCTCGCCGAGAAGATGGGCATCCGCTTCACGGAGTTCTCCGTCGAGCGCGCCGTGGCGACCATGCCGGTCGAGGGCAACACGCAGCCGCGCATGCTGCTGCACGGCGGCGCCTACGTCGTGCTCGGCGAGTCGCTCGGATCCATGAGCGCGAACCTCTACGCCGGCCCGGGCCGCTACGCCGTGGGCATCGACATCAACGCCACGCACACCGCCTCCGCGACGAGCGGTCTCGTCACCGGCGTGTGCACGCCCATCCACCTCGGCCGCTCCCTCACCGTGCACGAGATCGCCGTGACGGACGAGAACGGCCGCCGCTGCTCGACGATCCGGATCACCAACCTGATCCGCGACGAGCGCCCCTGACACGAGCGGTCGGCGCGGAACCGCCCGGGCTCAGCCCTTCTTGGGGGCGAGCTGCTCGATGATCGCCTTGGCGACGTCCTGCATGGTGAGGCGGCGGTCCATCGAGGCCTTCTGGATCCAGCGGAACGCCTCGGGCTCCGACAGGCCCATCTTCTCGTTCAGCAGGCCCTTGGCGCGGTCGACGAGCTTGCGGGTCTCGAAGCGCTCGACCATGTCGGCCACCTCGGCCTCGAGCGTGATGATCTGCTCGTGGCGGGCCATGGCGATCTCGATCGCGGGCAGCAGGTCGTTCGGGGTGAACGGCTTGACCACGTAGGCCAGCGCGCCCGCCTCGCTCGCGCGCTCGACGAGCTCCTTCTGGCTGAAGGCCGTGAGCAGCACGACGGGGGCGATGTGGTTCTTGCTGAGCTTCTCGGCGGCGCTGATGCCGTCGAGCCGCGGCATCTTCACGTCCATGATCACGAGGTCCGGGCGGAGCTCGGTCGCGAGCTGGACCGCCGTCTCGCCGTCGCCGGCCTCGCCGACCACGTCGTAGCCGTTGTCGCGGAGGATCTCCACGATGTCGAGGCGGATGAGGGACTCGTCCTCGGCGACGACCACGCGTCGCGGTGCCGTGGCCTGCTCGTTCTGCTCTTCGCTCACGAATCCATCCTAATCTCAGCCCGCGCCCGCACCTGGGAGCGCCCCGCGCGCGCCGGATGAGCCTGTTGGTGCCGGCGGCGGGACTCGAACCCGCACGCCCGTGAGGACAGCGCATTTTGAGTGCGCCGCGTCTGCCATTCCGCCACGCCGGCCCGGTCCCAGCCTACGGGAAAGCGGGCGGACGCCCTCGCGCCCGCCCGCTCTCACCGAAGCGCGCTCAGCCCTCGTTCTGGTACACCGGCGCGGCGCCGTGCACCGCGTCGCCGACCTTGTGGATGCGCACGTCGTTGGTCGATCCCGCGATCCCGGGAGGGGATCCGGAGATCACGACGACCTTGTCGCCGACCTTCGCGAGGTCGTTCGACAGCAGGTACTCGTCCACCTGCGGGAACATGCGGTCGGTGTGGTCCACCGGGTCGACGAGCGCCGAGCGGATGCCCCACGTCAGCGCCATGCGGCGGCGGATGGCCTCGTCGGTCGTGAACGCGATCATCGGGATGCGCGAGCGCAGGCGCGCCATGCGGCGGGCCGAGTCGCCGCCCTCCGTGAAGATGCAGAGGAACTTGGCCTCGACGAAGTCGGCCACCTCGACGGCGGCCATCGTCACGATGCCGCCCTGGGTGCGCGGTCGCGCCGTGAGGGGCTGGATGCGCTCCAGGCCGTGCTCCTCCGTCGACTCCACAATGCGGGCCATCGTCTGGACGGTGACGATCGGATACTTGCCGACGCTCGTCTCGCCGGAGAGCATGACCGCGTCGGCGCCGTCGATCACGGCGTTGGCGACGTCGCTCGTCTCGGCGCGCGTGGGCACGGGGTTCTCGATCATCGACTCGAGCATCTGCGTGGCCACGATGACGGGCTTGGCGAGGCGGCGGGCGATCTCGACGGCGCGCTTCTGCACGATCGGCACGGCCTCGAGCGGCAGCTCGACGCCCAGGTCGCCGCGCGCCACCATGATCGCGTCGAAGGCCTCGATGATCTCCTCGAGGTTGTCCACCGCCTGCGGCTTCTCGACCTTGGCGATGACCGGCACGAACCGGCCCTCCTCGGCCATGATCTCGTGTACGCGCTGCACGTCCGACGCGTCGCGCACGAACGACAGCGCGATGAGGTCGGCGCCCTTGCGCAGACCCCAGCGGAGGTCGTCCTCGTCCTTCTCGCTCAGGGCGGGCACGCTCACGGCGACGCCGGGCAGGTTGATGCCCTTGTTGTTCGACACGGGGCCGCCGACGATCACCTCGGTCGTGACGACCGTGTCGTCGGCCTCGATCACCTTGACGCGCACCTTGCCGTCGTCGATCAGCAGGAAGTCGCCGGGCTTGACGTCCCCCGGCAGGCCCTTGAAGGTCGTCGAGACGATCTCCTTCGTCCCGGGGATGTCCTCCACCGTGATCTTGAAGATGTCGCCGACGGCGAGATCGTGGGGCCCGTCCGCGAACTTGCCGAGGCGGATCTTCGGGCCCTGCAGGTCGACGAGGATCGCGACGGGCTTGCCGAGCTCCTCGGCGGCCGCCCGCACGTTCGCGTAGTTGTTGTCGTGGACGGAGTGGTCACCATGGCTCAGATTGAACCGGGTGACATCCACACCCGCCTCGATGAGCTCCTTGACTGTCTCCTTCGTCGACGTCGCCGGCCCGAGGGTGGCGACGATCTTGGCACGTCTCAACGATTCACCTTCCGCACATGTGTGCCCGACACGCCCCTCCGCACGAGGGCCGCGATGTCGGGTTGCGGCCGATGCCGGCCGCCTTCGCCATGCTACAGCCCGATGGGAGCGTCGGTGGGTCGCACCGGCGCGGGCAGCAGCGTCTCGCCCATGAGGTACTCGTCCACCTTCGACGCGACCGACCGGCCCTCGGCGATCGCCCACACGATGAGCGACTGGCCGCGGCCGGCGTCCCCCGCGACGAACACGCCGGGGACCGTCGTCTGGAAGTCGCCGTCGCGCTCGACGTTGCCGCGGTCGGTGAACTGCGTGCTCGTCTGCTCCTCGAGCAGGTCGCGCTCGGGGCCCGTGAAGCCCATCGCGATGAGCACGAGGTCGGCGGGGATCTCGCGCTCGGTGCCGCTCTTGGGAACGCGGCGGCCGTCGACGAACTCCGTCTCGGCCACGCGCAGCGCGCGCACCTCGCCCGCGTCGTTGCCCAGGAACTCGACCGTGGTGGCGAGGTACTGCCGCTCGCCGCCCTCCTCGTGCGCCGAGGAGACCTCGAACACCTGCGGGGTCATGGGCCACGGCTGGTGGTCGGGGCGGGAGTCGGCGGGGCGCGTGCCGATCGCGAGGTTGGTCACGCTCAGCGCGCCCTGGCGGTGCGCCGTGCCGATGCAGTCGGCGCCGGTGTCGCCGCCGCCGATCACCACGACGTGCTTGCCCTCCGCGGATATCTGGTTGGGCACCTGGTCGCCCGCGACGGCCTTGTTCGACTCGACGAGGTACTCCATCGCGAAGTGCACGCCGTCGAGGTCGCGACCCGGGATCGGCAGGTCGCGCGGCAGGGTCGAGCCCGTCGCGATGACGACGGCGTCGTAGCGGCTGCGCAGCTCGTCCCAGCTGATGTCGACGCCGATCGTGACGCCCGCGCGGAACTTCGTGCCCTCGTCCTGCATCTGGCGCAGGCGCGCCTCGAGGTGGCGCTTCTCCATCTTGAAATCGGGGATGCCGTAGCGCAGCAGGCCGCCGATGCGGTCGTCGCGCTCGTACACGGCCACCGTGTGCCCGGCGCGCGTGAGCTGCTGCGCCGCGGCCAGGCCCGCGGGGCCGGATCCGACGACCGCCACGGTCTTGCCGGTGAGGCGCGACGGCGCCTTCGGCTCGACCCAGCCGTTCGCGAACGCCTCGTCGATCGTCGAGACCTCGATCTGCTTGATCGTGACGGCCGGCTGGTTGATCCCCAGCACGCACGCGCTCTCGCACGGCGCGGGGCACAGCCGCCCCGTGAACTCGGGGAAGTTGTTCGTCGCGTGCAGGCGCTCGATCGCGTCGCGGCCCTCGCCGCGGTACATCAGGTCGTTCCACTCGGGGATGAGGTTCCCGAGCGGGCAACCCTGGTGGCAGAACGGGATGCCGCAGTCCATGCAGCGGCTCGCCTGGCGGCGGAGCACGGCCGAGTCGCCCGGCTCGTACACCTCCTTCCAGTCGAGGATGCGCACGGGCACGGGGCGCCGAGCGGGCAGCTCCCGCTCGGTCACCTTCAGAAAGCCCTTGGGATCAGCCACCGGTCACCTCCAGGATGCGGTTCCAGACGACGTCGCCGTCGGGGTCCAGCCCCTCCGCGACCGCCGCCTGGCGGGTCTCCATGACGGCGGCGTAGTCGCGCGGCAGCACGCGCACGAAGTTCGCCGTCTCGTTCTCGAAGTCGTCCAGCAGGCGCCGAGCCAGCGCCGAGCCGGTCTGCTCGACGTGCTGCTCCAGCAGGTCGCGCAGGATCTCGGCGTCGCCGGATCCGAGCGGGCTGAGCGTGAGCTCGCCCGTGCGCAGCGCGTCGGCGTTGACGAGCTTCTCGTCCAGCCGGTACACGTACGCCGTGCCGCCCGACATGCCGGCGCCGAGGTTGCGCCCGGTCCGGCCCAGGATGACCGCGAGGCCGCCCGTCATGTACTCGAGCGCGTGGTCGCCCACGCCCTCGACCACGGCGGTGGCGCCCGAGTTGCGCACGAAGAACCGCTCCCCCACCACGCCGCTGAAAAACATCGAGCCCCGCGTGGCGCCGTAGCCGATGACGTTGCCGGCGATCACGTTCTCGGACGCGTCGAACGCCGCACCCCGCGGCGGGCGGATCACGATCTGCCCGCCCGAGAGGCCCTTGCCCACGTAGTCGTTCGAATCGCCCTCGAGTCGCAGCGTGATGCCGCTCGGCAGGAACGCCCCGAAGGACTGCCCGGCCGAGCCGCGCAGCGACACGGTGATCGACCCGGCGGGCAGGCCCTGCTCGCCATGCGCCTTCGTGACGTGGTGGCCCAGCATCGTCCCGACCGCGCGCGCCGTGTTGCGCACCGGCAGGTCGATCTCGACCTGGCCGCCGTGCGCGATGACATCGCGAGCGCGCTCGATGAGCTGCACGTCGAAGTGCTCGTCGAGCTCGTGCGCCTGCGCCCGCCGGTGGCGGCGCGGCTCGTCCTCGGCGAACTGCGGACCGTGCAGGATCGGCGAGAGGTCGAGGCCGCTCGCCTTCCAGTGCTCGATCGCGCCGTCGACGTCGAGCAGGTCGCTGCGGCCGATCGCCTCGTCGAGCGAGCGGAAGCCCAGCTCCGCGAGATACTCGCGCACCTCCTGCGCGATGAACTCCATGAAGTTCACCACGTACTCGGCCTTGCCCGTGAAGCGGTCGCGCAGCACCGGGTTCTGCGTGGCCACGCCCACCGGGCACGTGTCGAGGTGGCACACGCGCATCATGATGCAGCCGCTCACCACGAGCGGCGCCGTGGCGAAGCCGAACTCCTCCGCGCCCAGCAGCGCGCCGATGAGCACGTCGCGGCCCGTCTTGAGCTGGCCGTCCACCTGCACGACCACGCGGTCGCGCATGGCGTTGAGCATGAGCGTCTGCTGCGTCTCGGCGAGCCCGAGCTCCCACGGCGTGCCGGCGTGCTTGAGGGAGTTCAGCGGGCTCGCCCCCGTGCCGCCGTCGTGGCCCGAGACGAGGATGACGTCGCTCAGCGCCTTGGCGACCCCGGCCGCGACCGCGCCGATGCCCGACTGGCTGACGAGCTTCGTGTGGATGCGCGCCTTCGGGTTGGCCCGCTTCAGGTCGAAGATGAGCTGCTTCAGGTCCTCGATCGAGTAGATGTCGTGGTGCGGCGGCGGCGAGATGAGGCCGACGCCGGCCGTCGCGTGGCGCGTGCGCGCGACCCACGGGTACACCTTGCCGGGCGGCAGCTGGCCGCCCTCGCCGGGCTTGGCGCCCTGGGCGAGCTTGATCTGGATGTCGTCGGCCTCGGCGAGGTACATGCTCGTCACGCCGAACCGGCCGGAGGCGACCTGCTTGATCGCGCTGCGGCGCTCCGGATCGACGAGGCGCTCGACGTCCTCGCCGCCCTCGCCCGTGTTCGACTTGCCGCCGAGGCGGTTCATCGCGATCGCGAGCGTCTCGTGCGCCTCCTTCGAGATGGAGCCGTAGCTCATCGCGCCCGTCGAGAAGCGCTTCACGATGGACGAGACGGGCTCGACCTCGTCGATCGGCACGGGCTTGCGCCCGGCGGTCCTCAGCTTGAACAGCCCGCGGAGCGTCTTCAGCTCGGCGGCCTGGTCGTCGACGAGGCGCGTGTACTCGCGGAAGATGTCGTAGCGCTTCGTGCGCGTGGAGTGCTGCAGGCGGAACACCGTCTCGGGGTTGAACAGGTGCGGCGAGCCGTCGCGGCGCCACTGGTACTCGCCGCCGGTCCACAGCCGCTCGTGCACGCGCGGGGCGCGGTCCTCCGGGTAGGCGAAGGCGTGTCGCGCGGCGTTCTCGGCCGCGATCTGCTCGAGGCCGATGCCGCCGAGCTTCGACTCGGTGCCCGTGAAGTAGGCGTCGATGAGCTCCTGCGAGAGCCCGACGGCCTCGAACACCTGCGCGCCCGTGTACGACGACACGGTCGAGATGCCCATCTTCGACATGATCTTCAGCACGCCCTTGCCGAGCGCGTAGATGAGGTTCTTCACGGCCTTCTCGGGCGTGACGCCCGTGATGGCGCCGCGGCGCACGAGGTTCTCGACGGTCTCCATCGCGAGGTACGGGTTCACCGCCGACGCGCCGTAGCCGAGCAGCGTCGCCACGTGGTGCACCTCGCGCACGTCGCCGGCCTCGACGACGAGCCCCACCCGCATGCGGGTCGAGTTGCGGATGAGGTGGTGGTGCACGGCCGCCACGAGCAGCAGCGACGGGATGGGCGCGAGGTCGCGGTTGCTGTCGCGGTCGCTCAGCACGATGAACTCCGCGCCGTCCTCGATGGCGTTGTCCACCTCGTCGCAGATCTGCTCGAGGCGCTTGCGCAGGCCCTTGTGCCCGCCCGCCACGCGATACACGCCGCGGATCGTCACCGACGTGCGCCCGGGCAGCGCGGAATGGATGTGCTGGATCTTCGCGAGCTCGTCGTTGTCGATGACGGGGAAGTCCAGACCGACCATGCGCGTGTGCTTCGGCCCCCACGACAGCAGGTTGCCCTCGGGTCCGAGCCCGAGGCGGAGGCTCGTGACGACCTCCTCGCGGATCGAGTCGAGCGGCGGGTTCGTGACCTGCGCGAACTGCTGCGTGAAGTAGTCGAACAGCAGCCGCGGCCGGTCGCTGAGCACGGCGATGGGCGTGTCCGATCCCATCGCGCCGATCGGCTCCGCGCCCGTGCGCCCCATGGGGGTGAGGAGGATGCGGACCTCCTCCTCCGTGTAGCCGAAGGTGCGCAGGCGCCGGTTGATCGAGGCGATCGGGTGCACGATGTGCTCGCGCTCGGGCAGGTCGGCCAGGCGCACGCCGCCCGCGTCGAGCCACTCGCGCCAGGGGTGCATGGTCGCCAGCTCGCGCTTGATCTCGTCGTCGCCGATGATCCGCCCCTGCGCCGTGTCGACGAGGAACATGCGGCCGGGCAGCAGCCGGCCGCGGCGCGCGATGCGCTCGGGCGCGAAGTCGAGCACGCCGGTCTCGCTGCCCACGACGACGAGGCCGTCGGTCGTGACCGTCCAGCGGCCCGGACGCAGTCCGTTGCGGTCGAGCATGCCGCCGACGACCGTGCCGTCCGTGAACAGCAGCGACGCGGGCCCGTCCCACGGCTCCATCTGCAGCGAGTGGTACTCGTAGAACGCGCGCAGATCCGGATCGATGTCGGCCTGCTTCTCGTACGCCTCCGGCACCATCATGAGCATGGCGTGCGGCAGGCTGCGGCCCGTGAGCGTGAGCAGCTCGAGCACCTCGTCGAACGACGCGGAGTCGCTCTCGGTGTCGCTCGTGATGGGCAGCAGCGGCTCGATCTCGCCGAGCAGGTCGGACGCGAGCTGCGACTGGCGCGCGCGCATCCAGTTGCGGTTGCCGCCGACGGTGTTGATCTCGCCGTTGTGCGCGAGCATGCGCAGCGGCTGCGCGAGCGGCCACGACGGGAACGTGTTGGTCGAGTAGCGGCTGTGCACCACCGCGAGCTCGGTCGCGAAGCGCTCGTCCTGCAGGTCGGGGTAGAACGGTTCGAGCTGCAGCGTCGTGACCATGCCCTTGTAGCCGAGGGTGCGGCTCGACAGCGACACGAAGTAGGCGCCGAGCTCGTGCTGCGCGCGCTTGCGCAGGCGGTAGGCGCGGCGGTCGAGCGCGATGCCCGACAGCGCGGGCTCGTCGCCGACGGCGGGGCGCGCGAGGAAGAGCTGCTCGAACGCGGGGCGCGCGTCGTCGGCGAGCTTTCCGAGGTGCTGCGGCTCCACCGGCACCTCGCGCCAGCCGAGCACCACGAGGTTCTCGGTCTGCGCGATCCGCTCGATGCCGCGCTTCAGCTCGGCCCTGGCCTCGACCTCGCGGGGCAGGAAGGCCATGCCGGCGGCGTACTCCCCCACCGGGGGCAGCTCGAAGCCCGTCACGGCGCGCAGGAACGCGTCGGGCATCTGGGTGAGGATGCCCGCACCGTCGCCCGTGCCCGCGTCCGATCCGATCGCGCCGCGGTGCTCGAGGTTGCGCAGCGCGGTGAGGGCCAGATCGACGATGTCGTGGCCGGGCTCGCCGCGGAGGGTGGCCACCATCGCCAGACCGCACGCGTCCTTCTCGAACGCGGGGTTGTACATGCCCTGCTTGGCCGGCAGGGATCCGCCGACGGGAGCGACGTTGCGCGGGCTCGATGCCATGGCTGACCGTCCTTGAGGTTGTTGCTGAGCGGGGCGGCGCTGACCCGGGAAGGGAGCCGCGGGATGCCTGCGAAGCGCGTGGCTCGGGCGGCCCGTTACTCGACGGTACGGGCGGGAGCTCGGAAGCGCTACTTCGCGGCGGCGGTGCTTGTGGCGGCGGCCTCGAGAGGGGCGTCCGTCGACGTGGGGTCGCTGGTGTCGACGTAGCCTTCCGAGGATTCTACCCCGGCCTCGGGGGCCGGTTCGCGCCCGGCCACATACGGCGAGGGCTCGATGCCGGTGTGGCGGCGCTGCAGGGCCAGGATGACGAGACCGACGACGATCGCGGCGAGCGAGGCCCACACGTTCGTGCGCAGGCCGAGGATGACCTCGCTCGGGTCGATGCGGATGGACTCCCACACGACGCGGCCGGCGCCGTACCAGAGCAGGTAGATCGCGAAGAGGCGGCCCCACTGGAAGGCGAGCTTGCGGCCCAGCCACAGCAGCACGACGACGCCCGCGACGTTCCAGATGACCTCGTAGAGGAAGGTCGGGTGGAACAGCGTGTCCGCGGGCAGCCCGGCCGGGATCGCCGGATTGTCCGCGTCGATCTCGAGGCCCCACGGCAGGTCGGTCGGCCAGCCGAACAGCTCCTGGTTGAACCAGTTGCCGAAGCGGCCCATCGCCTGCGCGAGCAGCAGGCCGGGCGCGAGGGCGTCGGCGAAGGTCCAGAACCGGATGCCCGTCCACCGGCACCCGAGCCAGGCGCCGATCGCGCCGCCGATGAGGGCGCCGTAGATGGCGATGCCGCCCTCCCAGATCGCCCACACCGAGCCGGGCTGGGTGATGTTCCACGGGTTGGAACCCTCGCCGAAGTAGTAGCCGGGGTGCGTGACCACGTGGAAGATGCGCGCGCCGATGATCGCCAGCGGCACCGCGAGCAGCGCGATGTCGATGACGATCCACCGCTCGGCGCCGCGCTTGGTGAGGCGGTGGTTCGTCAGAATCGTCGCCACGATGATCCCGGCGATGATGCACAGCGCGTAGAAGTGGATCGTGAACTGCCCGAACGTGAACGGACCGAGGGTGATGGGTCCGAACTCCCAGCTCCAGGAGCTCACCGGCGGGCTGGGGATGCTCGCGACGACGTTCGTCAGGGCAGTAGACAGCATGGTTGCGAGTCTAGTTCAGGCGGCGCGTCGCGCCGTCACGCGCGGGACGCGCACGCACCCGCCCCGCGCGCCGCTCAGCAACGGGGCAGGTGTCCGGTCCAGACTGGCCGGATGCGTCGCCGCACCCTGCTCCTCTCCCTGGCCGCCGTCGCGGCCCTTGCGGCCGCCGGGACGATCGCGATGAGTGTGACGCGTGCGGACGAGCCCGCCGGGTGCGACGACATCCGCGCCTATCAGCAGCGCTACGGCCAGATCGAGACCCTCGGCGACGGCAGCGGCCGGATCGCGGTGCTCGGCGACTCGTACGCGGCCGGCGACGCCCTGAGCGATCGCGGCACGCGCTGGAGCGACTTCCTCGCGCAGCGCGCCACCGGCGACACCGTCCTGCTCGATGCGGTGCCGCTGACGGGGTACGTCAACGAGGGCGCGTGCGGCCCGAACGCGTTCGAGGACCGCATCGACCGCCTCGTCGACACGGGGGCCGACACCCTCGTCATCCAGGGCGGACTCAACGACGTCTCCGCCGAGCCGGAGTCGTTGCGGCGGAGCGCAGCTGCCGTGCTCGACGCCGCGGAGGCCGTGCCCCGCGTCGTCGTGGTGGGGCCGATGGACGTTCCGGGGCGCGACGGCGAGGCCGCCGTCGACGTCGTGCTCGCCGAGGAGGCGGCGGCGCGCGGGATGACGTACGTGTCGGCGCTCGACTGGGACCTGCCCGTCGGCCGCGACCGCATCCACCTCACGCCCGCGGGGCACGCCGAGTACGCCGAGCGGATCCTCGGCGCGCTGCCGCGGCGGTGAGACCGGCCGCGCGTCAGCGACGGGTGCCGGCGGCGAGCTCGCGGGCGAGCTCGCTCAGCCCCGCTACTCCCCCGTCGCGCAGGGCGCGCACGAGCGCCGTGCCGACGATCGCGCCGTCGGCGTACTCCGCGACGCCCGCGACCTGGGCGGGCGTCGAGATGCCGATGCCCACGCACGCGCGGCGCACGCCGCGGTCGCGCAGCCGCCCCACGAGGGTGCGCGCGGCGCGGTCGAGCTCGGTGCGCTCGCCCGTGATGCCCATCGTCGAGACCGCGTACACGAAGCCGCGCGAGGCGTCGCGGATCATGTCGATCCGCCCATCCGTCGACGTCGGCGCCGCGAGGAACACGCGATCCAGGCCGGCGCGGTCCGAGGCCGCGATCCACTCCGCCGCGGCGTCCGGCGTGATGTCGGGCGTGATGAGGCCGGCGCCGCCCGCGGCGGCGAGGGCGTCGGCATAGCGGTCGACGCCGTACTGCACCACGAGGTTCCAGTACGACATGACGAGCACCGGGGTGCGCACGCGCTCCGTGATGGCGCGCACGAGCCGGAACAGGTCGGGCGTGCGGAAGCCCGAGGCGAGCGCGGCGTTCGTCGCCTCCTGGATGATCGGGCCGTCCATCACGGGGTCGCTGTAGGGCGGGCCCAGCTCGATGACGTCGGCGCCGTTCTCGGCGAGGGCGACCGCCGCCTCCAGCGAGGTGTCGAAGTCGGGGAAACCGGCGGGCAGGTAGCCGATGAACGCCGCGCGCCCCTCGGCGTTCGCCGCGTCGACCGCGGCCTCGACGGCCGAGGTCATTCGCCCGCTCCCTCGTCGTAGAGCTCGAAATACCGCGCCGCGGTGTCCATGTCCTTGTCGCCGCGGCCCGAGAGGCACACGGCGAGCACGGCGTCGGGGCCCAGCTCGCGGCCGATGCGCAGCGCGCCCGCGAGGGCGTGCGCCGACTCGATGGCCGGGATGACCCCCTCGGTGCGGCTGAGCAGGCGCAGCGCCTGCATCGCCTCGTCGTCGGTGGCGGGGATGTACGTGGCCCGCCCGATCGACGCGAGCCACGCGTGCTCCGGCCCGACGCCCGGGTAGTCGAGGCCGGCCGAGATGGAGTGCGACTCGACGGTCTGGCCGTCCTCGTCCTGCAGCACGAAGGTGCGCGCCCCGTGCAGCACGCCCTCGCGGCCGCGCGCGATCGACGCCGCGTGCCGCTCGGTGTCGACGCCGTCGCCCGCCGCCTCCACGCCGTAGAGCGCCACGGACTCGTCGTCGATGAACGCGTCGAACATGCCGATCGCGTTCGAGCCGCCGCCGACGCACGCGAGGACCGCATCGGGCAGGCGCCCGGTGCGCTCCAGCAGCTGCGCGCGCGCCTCCTCCGAGATCACCTTCTGGAAATCGCGCACCATGGCCGGGAACGGGTGCGGCCCCGCCGCCGTGCCGAAGATGTAGTTGGTCGTCTCGACGCTCGCGACCCAGTCGCGGTACGCCTCGTTGATCGCGTCCTTCAGCGTGCGCGAGCCGGTCGTCACCGGCACGACCTCGGCGCCGAGCAGGCGCATGCGGGCGACGTTGAGCGCCTGGCGCTCGGTGTCGACCTCGCCCATGTAGATCGTGCAGTCCAGGCCGAACAGCGCCGCCGCGGTCGCGGTCGCCACGCCGTGCTGGCCGGCGCCGGTCTCGGCGATCACGCGCGTCTTGCCCAGGCGCCGGGTGAGCAGCGCCTGACCGAGCACGTTGTTGATCTTGTGGCTGCCCGTGTGGTTGAGGTCCTCGCGCTTGAGGAAGATGCGCGCGCCGCCGGCGTGCTCGGCGAAGCGCGGCACCTCGGTGAGCGCCGACGGGCGGCCGGCGTAGTCGGCCAGCAGCGCCGCGAGCTCCGCGCGGAACGCCGGGTCCGCCATCGCCTCGCGGTGGGCGACGTCGAGCTCGTCGATGGCCGCGATGAGCGACTCCGGCATGTAGCGCCCGCCGAATTCGCCGAAGAACGGCCCCGGCTGCTCGCGGAGTGTCATGACGCCTCCAGGAAGGATCGAAGGGTGAGGACGGGATCGCCCGTCACGAGCGCCTCGCCGATGAGCACGGCGTCGGCGCCGGCCGCGCGGTAGTGCGCGACATCGGCCGGTTCGAGCACGGCGGACTCCGCGACCTTCACGGCATCGGACGGGATGCCGTCCACGAGCCGGCCGAACAGGTCGCGGTCGAGCTCGAACGTCGACAGATCTCGCGCGTTCACCCCGATGAGGCGCGCGCCGAGCTGCGCTGCGCGCGCCACCTCGTCGGCGGTGTGCGCCTCGACGAGCGGCGTCATGCCCAGCTCGACGACGAGTGCGTAGAGCCGCTCCAGCAGCGGCTGCTCGAGCGCCGCCGCGATGAGGAGCACGAGGTCGGCGCCGGCGGCCCTGGCCTCCCACACCTGGTAGGGCGTGGCGACGAAGTCCTTGCGCAGCACCGGCAGCCCGACGGCGGCCTTGACGGCCGACAGGTCGTCGAGCGAGCCCTTGAACCGGCGCTGCTCCGTCAGCACGCTGATCGCCGACGCGCCGCCCGTCTCGTAGAGCCCCGCCTGGCGTGCGGGATCGGGGATCTCGGCGAGGTCGCCGCGCGAGGGGCTCGCGCGCTTCACCTCGGCGATGACCTTGACGCGGTCGGCGGGCGCGAGGAATGCGAGCGCGTCGCGCGCCGCCGGCTGGGCCAGCGCGGCCCGCTCGACCTCGGCGAGCGGGCGGACGGCCTCGCGTGCCTCGGCATCCGCGACCGACCCGGCGGTGAGCTCCGCCAGGAGAGACATCAGTGCGCCTTGGTCGAGTACTTCGGACCGTTCGCGCCGTAGCCGGCCTTGGACAGGATCCAGCCCGCGATGGGACCGCTCACGAAGAGCACCACCGATGCCCACACGAGCCACATCTGGTCGAGGAACAGCGCCGCCGTGCCGATGGCCAGCGCCACCAGCATGATGATCACCGCCGTCCACGCGGCGGGCGAGTGTCCGTGACCGGGGTCGGTGAGGGGGTTGCTCATCTCGTGGGTGCTCCTTCGATGCATGGGACCGGTTCGAGTCTATCGGGAGGGGCCGAGCGACCGCGCCGCGGGGCGGCGCTCAGCGGGCGGTGGGGTCCTGGCCGTGGCTCAGGTCGTCCCACGAGTCGATCGCGTCGAGCGGGCCGTCGGCGGGAGCCGCGCTCGCGGTCTCGTACCGGCGGCCGGACCGCTTCCAGTGCCGCGCCGTCGAGACGACCGTTGCGCCGCCGAGCACCACGAGCGCGGCGGCGACGAGCGAGATGATCGGCCACGGCGTGACGGCGAGCGAGACCACGAGCTCGCCGACGGCCTCCTCGCCCGCGAGGCCGGTGTGCTCGGTGACGGCCGACGCCGCGGCCGACACGGGCGGGGCGAACGCGATCCGGCTCGTGGTGGCGACGAGCACGAACCCGAGGAGCACCGCGAGCACGCCGAGGATGTAGCGCAGCACGACGCCCGCGAGCGCCAGCACGAGCGCGAGGGCCAGCGCCGCCAGCGCGAGGGGCTGCAGCACGGGCGAGGCGGACGCACCCGGCACGGGCAGCGTCGCGTCGGCGAGCTGCGCGCTCAGCCACGTCTGGGTCGAGCCCACGAGCAGCACGGCGCCGCCGATGAGGACGAGCAGCACCGAGAGCGAGCGACCGCGGCGGCCCGCCCAGCCGTCGATCCGGCGCATCGCACCCATCAGCGCGCTCCCGGCAGCAGGTCGCGCTCGTCGGTGTCGAAGCACGTGTGCGTGCCGGTGTGGCAGGCCGCTCCCGTCTGGTCCACGAGCAGCAGCACGGTGTCGCCGTCGCAGTCGATGCGCACGCCGCGCACCTCCTGCACGTGACCGGACGTGTCGCCCTTGCGCCAGTACTCCCCGCGCGAGCGCGACCAGTACACGGCGCGCCCGCCGGTCAGCGTGCGCCGCAGCGCCTCGCGATCCATCCACGCGAGCATGAGCACCTCGAGGGTGTCGTGCTGCTGCACGACGACGGGCACGAGCCCGTCGGCGTTGAAGGCGACCCGGTCCAGCCGGGCCTCGACATCGATGGGCTGGCTCATCGGACCGGCACCCCCTCCGCGCGCAGCGCCGTCTTCACGTCGCCGACGGTCATCTGCCCCGAGTGGAACACGCTCGCCGCGAGCACCGCGTCCGCCCCCGCGCGCACCGCCGGGGCGAAGTGCGAGACGTCGCCGGCGCCGCCCGAGGCGATCACCGGCACGGTCGACAGCTCGCGCATGAGCCCCACGAGCTCGAGGTCGAAGCCCTGCTTCGTGCCGTCGGCGTCGATCGAGTTGACGAGCAGCTCGCCCGCGCCGCGCTCGATCGCCTCGCGCGCCCAGTCGAGCGCGTCGAGGTCGGTCTCCTGCCGCCCGCCGTGCGTCGTCACGACGAAGCCCGACGGCGTGCGCGGCGACCGCTTCACATCGAGCGAGAGCACGAGCACCTGCGCGCCGAAGCGGTCGGCGATCTCGCCGATCAGCGCCGGCCGGCGGATCGCCGCGGAGTTGACGCCGACCTTGTCGGCCCCGACCTCCTGCAGGCGGGCGACGTCGTCGACGCTGCGGATGCCGCCGCCGACCGTGAGCGGGATGAAGACCTGCTCGGCGGTGCACCGCACGACGTCGTGCATCGTCGCGCGCTCGTCGACCGTGGCGGTGACGTCGAGGAACGTGATCTCGTCGGCGCCCTGTTCGAAGTACCGCCGCGCGAGCTCGACGGGGTCGCCCATCTCGCGCAGGTTCTCGAAGTTGATGCCCTTCACCACGCGCCCGGCCGCCACGTCGAGGCACGGGATCACCCGGGTCACGACCGACATCAGAGCCTCGCGTTGTCGATCGCGGTGACGAGGATGGCGCGCGCGCCGAGCTCGTAGAGCTCGTCCATGACGCGGTTCATGCCCTTGCGGGGCACCATCACCCGCACGGCCACCCACTCCGGGTCGCGCAGCGGCGACACGGTGGGCGACTCGATGCCCTTCGCGATCGCGGTGGCCTGGTCGAGCAGGGCCACGGGCAGGTCGTAGTCGACCATCACGTAGCGGCGGGCGACCATGACGCCGCGCAGCCGGCGCAGCAGCCGGTCGGTGCCGGGCGCCTCGGTGGGCGCCCCGATGAGCACGGCCTCCGACTCCATGAGCACGTCGCCGAAGATCTCCAGGCCGGCCTGGCGCAGGGTCGTGCCGGTCTCGACCACGTCGGCGACGGCGTCGGCGACGCCCAGCTCCACCGCCGACTCGACGGCGCCGTCGAGCGGCACGATGTCGACGGCCACGCCGCGCGCGTCGAGGAGCGCGTCGACGACGCCGGGGAACGCGGTCGCCACGCGCACGCCCTCGAGGTCCTCGATGCGCGAGAAGCGTCCGGGCCGGGCAGCGAGGCGGAACGTGGAGTTGCCGAAGCCGAGCGCCTCGATCTCGCGCGCGGGCATGCGGGTGTCGAGCAGCAGGTCGCGGCCGGTGATGCCCACGTCGAGGGCGCCGGAGGCGACGTACGTGGCGATGTCGCGCGGGCGCAGGTAGAAGAACTCGACGTCGTTGGCGGCGTCGATCAGGTGCAGCTGCTTGGTGTCGCGGCGGGTGGCGTAGCCGGCCTCGGCGAGCATGGCGATGGCGGTCTCGGAGAGCGAGCCCTTGTTGGGAACGGCGATGCGGAGCATGGGGTCTTTCGGGTCGAGGATGACGGTTCCGGGCGCGCCTCAGAGATGTCGGTAGACGTCGGCCGGCGTCAGACCCTTCGCGATCATGAGCACCTGCAGGTGGTACAGCAGCTGCGAGATCTCCTCGGCCGCCTCCTCGTCCGACTGGTACTCGGCGGCCATCCAGACCTCGGCCGCCTCCTCGACGATCTTCTTGCCGATCGCATGCACGCCGGCGTCCAGCTCCCTGACGGTGCCGGATCCCTCCGGCCGCGTCTGCGCCTTCTCACTCAGCTCCGCGAACAGCTCGTCGAACGTCTTCACCCGTCTAGGCTACCGGCAGGTGCCGGGAAGCCCGCCCGCGCGGTCAGTGGCGGTGCGCCGCCGCGGCGTCGCGGAGGGCCGCGATGGCGGCGTCGATGTCGTCCGCGCCGTAGACGGCCGAGCCCGCGACGAACGTGTCGGCGCCCGCCGCGGCCGCCTGCGCGATCGTGTCGGCCGAGATGCCGCCGTCCACCTGGAGCCACACGTCCGATCCGCGGCGGCGCGCCTCGTCGGCGAGGCTGCGCAGCTTGGGCATCTGATCGGCCAGGAACGACTGCCCCCCGAAGCCGGGCTCGACGGTCATGACGAGGATCTGGTCGAAGGCGTCCAGGTGGTCGAAGAGCTGCTCGACGGGCGTGGCGGGCTTGACGGCGACGCCCGCGCGGGCGCCGATCTCGCGCAGGCGCGCCGCGAGGGCGAGCGGATCGGCCGCTGCCTCGAGGTGGAACGTCACCGACGCCGCGCCGAGCTCGGCGTAGCCCGGCGCCCAGCGGTCGGGGTCGTCGATCATGAGGTGCACGTCGAGCGGCACGGGGCTCGTGGCCTGGATGCGCTGCACCATCTGCGGCCCGAAGGTGAGATTCGGCACGAAGTGGTTGTCCATCACGTCGACGTGCACGAAGTCCGCGCCCGAGATGCGCGCGAGCTCCGACTGCATGTTGGCGAAGTCGGCCGACAGGATGCTCGGGTTGATGCGGGGGGCCTGCGGGAGGGTCACGTCGCCATTATCCCTGCACGGCCCTGCGCGGCAGCGCCACGGCCAGCGCGATGACGAGGGCGCCGGCGACGGGCACGATCGCGAGTCCGTAGCGGATCGCGGTCGCGTCGGCGATGAGCCCGACGATCGGCGGCGAGGCGAGGAACCCGATCCGCAGCAGCCACGACACGATCGTGAGCCCGGTGCCGGGCTTCAGGCCCGGGATCGCGTCGGCCTCGTGCATCGCCGTGGGGATCATCGTCGCGCAGCCGAGACCGGCCAGCGCGAAGCCGACGATCGTCCCCGGGATGCTCGGGAACAGCAGCGCCGCGCCCAGGCCGGCCGCGATCAGCAGGCCGCCGGCCTGCGTGACGAGCCTCTGGCCGAAGCGGTCGATCAGCCGGTCGCCCGCGAACCGGCCCACCGTCTGCGCGACGAGGAGCGCGATGTACCCCCATGCCGCGACGGTCGTGGCGGCACCCAGCTCTGTGGACAGGTACACCGCCGCCCACGTGCTCCCGGCGTCCTCCGTCAGGGCGCCGGCGATCGCGATGACGACGAGCGCCGTGATGACGAGCACGATGCGCATGCGCGACCAGTGACCGCCGCGCGCCGCCGCGTGCTCCCCCTCGAGGTCGGAGCCGTCGGCGCCGGGCAGCGCGAGCCGCAGCGAGAGCACGCCGCACAGCGCGATGAGCACGGCGACCGTGCCGAGGTGCCAGGCGCGCGGGATGCCGAGGGCGAGCACGCCCGCGGCGATGAGACCGCCGGTGACGGCGCCGACCGACCACATGGCGTGCAGCGAGTTGATGATCGACCGCCCCAGGCGGCGCTGCACGCGGAGGCCGTGGGCGTTCTGCCCGACGTCGGTGATCGCGTCGGTCGCCCCGAGCGCGAACAGGCCGGCCGCGAACAGCACGCCGGTGGGCGCCATGCCCGCCAGCGCCGCGGCCAGTGTGGAGAGCACCATCGCGTAGGCCGCCGTGCGCGCCGACCCGAAGCGCTGCACGAACCAGCCCGCGCTCAGCCCCACGAGGACCGAGCCGAGGGCGGTGGCCGAGATCGCGAGCCCGTACGCGGCGTTGCTCAGCCCCAGCTCGGCCTTGATCGCCGGGAAGTGGGGCACGAGGTTCGCGAGCGTCGCGCCGTTGAGGAAGAACCAGGCCGAGACGGCCCAGCGCGCGCGCCGGGCCGCGGAGTCGGAAGTCGCCATAGACATCCGAGCCTATGGCGTCGTGCGGAATCCGCCGCCCGCGGCGACCCCGGCTCGGGCATGATGTGCTTCGTGACCCTCTTCGAGGCGCCGCCCGCCGCGCCCCGCCCGCCCCGCGACGGCCGGCGATCGGGCGCGCGCCGCACCGGCGTGCTCGCGATCGTCGTCGCCGTGATCGGCGTCGCGCTGTTCGCCGGCACCCTCATCCAGGCGGCACTGTCGGGCGAGGACGGGTGGCGACCTCCGGCGCCCGGCCTGGTGGCGCCGCACGGCGGGCTGCCGCGGCACGGGGAGCCGAGCACGGCCGCCGTGGAGCTGGTCGACCGGATGCCGCTCACCGCGGAGGGGCGCGAGCTGTTCCTGTCCACGGCGCCCGAGATCGTCGACGGCGACGGCATCCGCACCCGCTGCGACAGCGCCCACCCGGCGGCCGCCGAGGGGTCGTTCCAGGTGCTCGGCTGCTACCGATCCGATCACCGCATCGCGGTGTTCCAGGCCGCCGACCCGCGGCTGCACGACACCACGGTGATCACCGCGGCGCACGAGCTGCTCCACGCCGTCTACGCGGGGCTGGACGATGCGGAGCGCGATCTCGTCGACCGTCTCATCACCGAGGAGGCCGCGCGCCTGCCGGCGGACGATCCGATCCATGCGCAGATCGATGCGTCCGTCGGCGATCACGCGGGCTCGCTCGCGAACGAGCGGTTCGCCTACCTCGGCACCCAGGTGCATGGCGCCGGAGGCTTCGCCGCCGAGCTCGAGGGCGTCTACGGCCGCTACATCAGCGACCGCGCCGCCCTGGTCGAGACGCACCGTCGCGCCGAATCGGTCATCCCGCAGGCGAACGACGCGCTGCGCGCGCGGTGGGACGAGGTGTCGGCGCTCGAGCCGGCGAACGCGCAGGAGGAGGCGCAGCTCTCGGCGGATCGCGGCGCGCACGAGGCGGCGCTCGCCTCGTACAACGCCGACGCCGACGAGTTCAACGCGACGCCTCCCGAGCTGCGCGCCCAGTACGCGAGCATCGTCACGTATCCCGACGGGCGCACCGAGCGGATGTCGTGGGAGGCCGCGCTCGCGGCGCGCTATGCCGAGCTCGAGGCGTTCCGCGCCGACATCGAGGCGCGCGGCGCGGCCCTCGAGGCCGAGAAGGCGCGGGCCGCCCAGCTGCGCGCCGACGCGGAGGCGGCGCAGGCCGACCTCGAGGCGCTCATCGACGCCGCGACGCCCGACTGACGCGTCCGGCGGTCAGCGGCGGCGGAGCAGGGCGAGGAACATCGCGTCGGTGCCGTGACGATGCGGCCACAGCTGGGCGCGGCGGGATCCGTCCCCCGGGACCGGCAGGTCCAGCGGACGGCGGGCGACCGACTGCAGCGCCGCGCGGGCGTCGAGCTCCTCGGCCGCGTCGCCCAGGCGGTCGCGGACCGCCCCGACGACGGCCATGGTCTCGGCCAGGTGCGGCGAGCACGTGACGTACGCGACGACGCCTCCCGGGCGCAGCGCGCCGAACGCCTCGAGGAGCAGCTGCTCCTGAAGCGCCGTGAGCTCCGCCACGTCGGCCGGCTGCTTGCGCCAGCGCGCCTCGGGCCGCCGCCGCAGCGCGCCCAGCCCCGTGCACGGCGCGTCGACGAGGATGCGGTCGAACTCCCCAGCGCGCTCGGCGGCGAGCTCGCGGCCGTCGCGCTCGTGCACGGTCACCTCGAGCGGCACGGCCGCGACGGCGCGGCGCACGAGCCCGGCGCGCGCGGGCACCACCTCGTTCGCCTCGAGCGACGCGCCGCCGGCCAGCGCCTCGGCCGCGAGCAGCGCGGTCTTCCCGCCGGGGCCGGCGCACAGGTCCAGCCACCGCTCCCCCGCGCGCACGGGCGACAGGCGGGTGAGCGCGAGGGCGACGAGCTGCGAGCCCTCGTCCTGCACCCGCAGCCGTCCCTCCGAGGCGCGCACGACGGGTTCGGGATCGCCGGCGTCGAGCCGGAACCCCACGGGCGAGTAGGGAGCGACCGGCTCGCGCGGCTCGGCCAGGCCGGGCAGCGCGGCCATCGACACGCGCGGCGAGGCGTTGTCGGCGGCGAGCAGGTCCTCCAGCTCGCCCTGCCTGCCCTCCGCCGCGAGAGCGCGCCGCAGGGCGCGGACGATCCAGACCGGATGGGACTGCGCCAGCCCGAGCCGCTCGTCGTCGGAGCGCGCCGCGTCGGCGATCCGGTCGAGCCATTCGCCGGGCGTCTCGCGCGCGACGCGGCGCAGCACGGCGTTCGCGAAGCCGGCGGCGCCCCGGCCGGACGACTCGGCCGCGAGCTCGACCGACTCGTTGACGGCGGCGTGCGAGGCGACGCGCGTCGACATCAGCTGGTGGATGCCGAGGCGCAGCGCGTCGCGCACGGCGGGATCGATCTGCGCCGGATCGCGGTCCGCGGCGGCGGCGAGGATGGCGTCGTAGGTCCCCTGCCGCCGCAGCGTGCCGTAGGTCAGCTCCGTCGCCAGGCCCGCGTCGGGTCCGCTCAGGCCGGCCCGCTCGAGCTCCCGCGGCAGCAGCAGGTTGGCGTAGGCGTCCGAGTCGCTCACGGCCCGCAGCACGGCGAACGCCACGCGGCGCGCCGGCTGCACCTCGTCGCGCCCGCGCGCTTCCCGCCGGCGCTGCGGCGCGCGCCGGGGCGCCCCAGCCCTGCCTCGCTCGCGGCGCGCGCCGCCGGCCGCGTCGTCCCGCTCGCTCACGCGCCCAGCCTCGGCACGGTGCGCAGCCCGCGGAACCAGTCGGCGGCGGCCTTCTCGGCGCGCGCGGCGGGCTGCAGCCGCGTCACGAGCAGCGGCGCGCTCGCCGTGCCGACGAGCACGCCGCCCTTCGCGGGGGCGATCTCGCCGGGGCGCAGCGCGGCGGCGTCGCCGAGGTGCGAGGAGGCCGGCGCCGGCGACAGCGCGCGGATCTTCAGGCGCTCCTCCCCGATCGTCGTGAAGGCGCCCGGCTCGGGCGTGACGCCGCGGAAGCGGTCGCGCACGCGCTCGGCGGGCTGCGCCCAGTCGAGCCGCCCGTCCTCGAGCGCGAGCTTGGGCGCGAACGTCGGCTCGCCCTGCTGCGCCCGCGGCACGGCGGTGCCGGCGGCGATGGCGTCGACCGTGTCGCGCAGCAGCTCGGCGCCGCTCGCGCTCAGCGTCTCGAGCAGGTCGCCGGCGGTCGCGTCCGGCCCGACCTCGTGCTCCGCCATGCCCAGGATGTCCCCCGCGTCGAGCTCCGGCACGAGCTGGAAGACCGTCGCGCCGGTCACGGCGTCGCCGGCCATGAGGGCGTGCTGCACGGGCGCCGCGCCGCGCCAGCGCGGCAGCAGCGAGAAGTGCAGATTGATCCAGCCGTGCGCGGGGCCGGAGAGCAGCGGCTCCCGCACGAGCCCGCCGTAGGCGACGATCACGCCGAGGTCGGGCTCGTGCGCGAGGATGCGCGCGGTGGCCTCGTCGTCCAGCCGGGCGGCCTTGATCACGGGCAGCCCCAGCTCCTCGGCCGTCCGGCCGACCGGCGAGGGCGTCAGCACGCGCTTGCGCCCCAGCGGGGCGTCGGGGCGCGTGACGACGGCGGCGACCTCGTGGCCGGAGGCGTGCAGCGATCGCAGCGACGGCGCCGCCGCGGACGGGGTGCCGGCGAAGATCAGCCTCATGCGGTCCTCTCGGGTGGTTCTGTGGTGCGGCGGATCGGGTGCGCGGCTCGTGCGACGAGTCGGTCTCAGAGCTCGGGATCGGCGATGTCGACCCGCACTGCGAGTGTATTGCGCGTGCCTGCGTGGCCGCCGGGGCGGCGCCCCCCGCCGCGGCGGCGTCGGCCCGCGACGGCCTCGGCGACGACGGATGCGCGCAACGAGGCCGTGACACGGGCGCCCCTCGCGTAGTCGAAGCGGATGAGCGCCCGCGCGCCGGGCGGCCCGTCGGCCCCCTCGAGCGGGACGGGCCCGAGCACCGCGTCGGGCGGCAGGTCGGGCACGTCCTCGCGCAGCGACGCGAGCGCACGGTCCACCGCCGCCGCGTCGCCGTCGAGGCGGGCGATGCGCGCGGCCGGCGGCAGGTGCAGCGGCAGACGCTCGGCGAGCTCCTGCCGCGCGTAGGCGGGCTGGGTCCACGACGCGAGCGCCCGCGCCACGGGCCCCGTGACGCCGACGAGGTGCACGGGGGCGCCCGGGGCCGCGAGCGCCGCCGCGTTCGACCACCAGCGCAGGCACGCCTCCCCCACGCGCAGATCCGGCGACTGCAGCATGCGCTCGCCGTCCAGCAGGATGACGGCGCGGTAGCCGCCGCGCGCCACCGGCTCCGCGCCGCGCGTGGCCACGACGAAGGCGGGCCGCTCGTCGACCTCGGTGACCGGGTGGGCGCCGTCCGACACGATCACGCGCGTGCCGGCGAAGGCCCGGCCCAGCTCGTCCGCGGTCCGCTCGCTGCCGGAGGAGGCCAGGCGCACGCGCACCGACGAGCACTTCGGGCACGCCCACGCGTGCGCCGACCGGCCGCACCAGCCGCACACCGGCACGGCCCCGCGGGAGCGGGCGTGCAGCGGACCGCCGCACGCCGCGCACCGGGCCGGCACGCGGCAGTCGGCGCAGACGAGGGAGGGCGCGTAGCCGGGCCGAGACACCTGCACGAGCACCGGACCGTGCGCGAGCGCCTCGCGCGCCGCCCGGAACGCCGCCGACGGCACGCGCGCGCCGCGCTCCCCCTCGTGCACGGGGCTCAGCACGACGTTCGGCACCGGCCGTCGCTGCTGCGGCGCCTCCTTCACCCAGTCGAGCTCGACGAGCCGCTGCACGTCGCTCGTGCGGGTGTGGCCGGCGAACAGCAGCGCGCAGCCGTCCAGCTCCTGCCGCACGAGGGCGGCGTCGCGCGCGTGCACGTAGGGCGCGAGCTGCTCCTCGAACAGCGTGTCGCCGTCGTCCCACAGCGCGACCAGGCCGGGATCGGCCACCGGCGCGTACACCGCCGAGCGGTTTCCCACCACGACGCACGGGGCCTCCTCGAGCGTGCGCAGGTAGCCCGCATAGCGCTCCGGCCCCGACTGCGCGGCGTCGTGGCGCACGATCGCCTCGGCGGGCACGAGGGGCGCGAGCGCGGCCTGCAGGCGGTCGAGGTCGCGGTGATCGGGTACGGCGAGGATCGCCGAGCGCCCGCGCGCGAGGGTGTCGGTCGCGGCCGCCGCGAGCAGCAGCGCCCAGGCGGGCAGCACGGCGTCACCGACCTCCACGAGGCCGGGCGGTGCGTCGACCGCCAGGCGCTCGCCCTGCGCGATCCGCTCGCCCAGCCCGGGGAACTCGCCGAGCGCGGCCGCGGCCCGCTCGCGGGCCCCGGCCGTGACCACCGGCGCGGCGGCGCGCGGCCCGGCCAGCCACGACTTCTCCGCCCGCACCATGCGCTTGGGCACCGCGAGGCGCAGGATGTCGGAGGCCGAGCCCGCGGCGCGATCGGCCACGCGGCGCGCGAGCCGGTAGAGCCGATCGGGCAGCACCGGCGCGGCCGACACGACGGCGTCGAGCTCCGACAGCGCGCGGTCGGCGTCGCTCTCGACGGCGCGCTCGACGACGAAGCCCTCGATCACCCGGCCCGCCGTGCGCAGCGGCGCCTTCACGCGCACGCCGGGCTGGGCCTGCTCCTCCAGCTCGGGCGGGATCGCGTAGTCGAACAGCCGGTCCAGCTGCGGCAGCGGCGAGTCGATGAGCACCCGCGCGACGGATCGCGGACCCCGCGCGGCGCGGCCGCCATCCGCGTCCGGCCGCGCGCCATCGGCGCCCCGGTCGGTGACCGGCTCCTGGTCGGGCGGCGCGGTCACGCCCTCAGAGCCCGGCGGCCCGGCGCAGCTCGTCGACGCGGTCGACGCGCTCCCACGTGAACTCGGGCAGCTCGCGCCCGAAGTGGCCGTAGGCCGCCGTCTGCGCGTAGATGGGCCGCAGCAGGTCGAGGTCGCGGATGATGGCCGCGGGGCGCAGGTCGAACACCTCGCGGATCGCCGAGATGATGGCCTCATCCGACACCGCGCCCGTGCCGAACGACTCCACGTAGAGGCCCACGGGGTTCGCCTTGCCGATGGCGTACGCCACCTGCACCTCGAGGCGCTCGGCGAGCCCCGCCGCGACGGCGTTCTTCGCCACCCAGCGCATGGCGTAGGCCGCCGAGCGGTCGACCTTCGAGGGGTCCTTGCCGCTGAACGCGCCGCCGCCGTGCCGCGCCGCGCCGCCGTAGGTGTCGATGATGATCTTGCGCCCCGTCAGGCCCGCATCGGCCTTCGGGCCGCCGAGCACGAAGCTGCCGGAGGGGTTGATGTGCAGCTGCACACCCGAGGCGTCGAGGCCGGTCTCCTCGAGCACGGGCCGGATCACGACGCGCTCGACGGCGTCGGCGAGGTCGGCCTGCGAGATGTCCGGGTGGTGCTGCGTCGACAGGACCACCGTCTCGACCGTCTTCGGCGTCTGCCCGTCGTAGCCGAGCGTCACCTGCGTCTTGCCGTCCGGGCGCAGGAAGGCGAGCTCCCCCGACTTGCGCACCTTCGTGAGCCGCTCCGACATGCGGTGCGCGGCCCAGATCGCCATCGGCATGTACTCGGGCGTCTCGTTCGTGGCGTAGCCGAACATGATGCCCTGGTCGCCGGCTCCCTGGCGGTCGAGCTCGTCGCCCGACAGGCCACCGCGCTGCTCCTCCGACGAGGTCACGCCGTCGCCGATCTCGCGCGACTGCTCGCCCACCGACACCGTGACGCCGCACGAGTCGGCGTCGAAGCCCATCTCGCTCGAGGTGTAGCCGATGCCGCGGATGACGTCGCGGACGATCGACGAGATGTCGGCGTATCCCTCGGTGCGGATCTCACCGGCGACGTGGACGAGGCCCGTCGTCACGAGCGTCTCGACGGCGACGCGCGCCCGCGGATCCTGCGCCAGCAGCGCGTCGAGCACGCTGTCGGAGATCTGATCGCAGATCTTGTCGGGGTGGCCCTCGGTGACGGACTCCGAGGTGAACAGGCGCAGGGTCATGATGCTCCGAGGGGAATGCGGCGGGATCGCGCCCGGTCGGGGGCGCGGCTCAGAAACAGGAACGGTGGTCGCCGTCCATGATGACAGCGACCACCGACTCCGATGGGATCACTCCACAGGACGAAGGCGCAGCTTGTCCTCGTGGATCTCGCGCAGCGCGATCGTGAGCGGCTTGTCCTGGATCTCCGAGTCGACGAGCGGGCCGACGTTGTCGAACAGGTTCCCCTCGTGCAGATCGGTGTAGTAGTCGTTGATCTGACGGGCGCGCTTGGCGCCGTAGATCACGAGCTGGTACTTCGAGTCGACTCGATCGAGCAGCTCGTCGATGGGCGGGTCGATGATGCCCTTGTTCTCAGCGGCCATGCGCGTCCTCCTGAATTCGCGATCCGAGCGGATCGAAAGCCTGTCCCCCGGCGCCGGGGCGCGCGGGTCCATCCGTCAATTCTACGACCTGGCGCGCGGCGTCGGCGACGACGTCGTTGACGACGAAGAAGTCGAACTCGCGCTGCGCCGCCAGCTCGACCTTCGCGGTGCGCAGGCGGCGCGCCCGCTCCTCCGCGTCCTCGGTGCCGCGGCCCACGAGCCGGTGCACCAGCTCGTCCCAGCTCGGCGGCAGCAGGAACACGAGCGTCGCGCTCGGATCGGTCGCCCTCACCTGGCGCGCGCCCTGCAGATCGATCTCGAGCAGCACGGTGTGGCCGGCCTCCAGCGCCTGCTGCACCGGTCCGCGCGGCGTGCCGTAGCGGTAGGCGTTGTGCACGGTGGCGTACTCGAGCAGCTCGCCGTCGGCGATCATCCGGTCGAACTCCGCGTCGTCGACGAAGTAGTAGTGCTCGCCGTGCACCTCCCCCGGCCGGGGCTTGCGCGTCGTGGCGCTCACGGAGAGGCGCACCTCGGGATAGTGGTCGCGGATGTACGTCGACACCGTGCCCTTGCCCACCGCCGTCGGGCCCGCGAGCACGATGAGCCGACTGCGACCGGGCCGGGGGCGCGGCTCGGGCATGCGGCGGTCGAGCCACGCGGCGAGGTCGGTGCGCTGGCGCGGCCCGAGGCCCCCGAGTCGCTTCACGGGCGAGATGCGCAGCTCGGCCAGGATGCGGTCGCGCTTGCCCTCGCCGATGGCGGGAAGGGCGGTCAGGAACTCCGTGACGCGCAGGGTGCCGGCGGGCGAGGCGGGATCGGCCACGGCGCGGCGCAGCACCTCCTGGGGCGTGACCACGCGCATGGCGATGTCGCGCTTCAGGCTCGCGCGGGCGCGCCGCGCGGCGACCGCCTTGCGCGAGGCGGCGGCGCGGTCGACCTCGGGGGGACGGCGTGCGTCGGTCATGTGTCTGCTCCCCTGTCCGGTAGCGCTGTCCGGTACGCGGCGGCCGCGCCGCGGACCGCGTCGGCGACGCCCGCGGGCCCCGCCGACAGGATCGACCGGCTCTCCGCGGCCAGCACGCACGGGGCCATCGCCCCGAATCGGGCGGCCAGATCACTCGGCACGGCGCCCTGGTGGCCGAACCCGGGCGCGAGGATCGGCGAGGGCGGGGCGAACGGCTCCAGTCCGACCTCGGCCCAGTCCACCGTCGCGCCGACGACGAGGCCGAGCGAGCCCCACTCGTCGCCGCTCACGGATGCCGCGTTGCGCGCGGCGACCTCCGCGACCACGCGCGCCGCGACCGTGCCGCCGTCCACGGCGGCGGACTGCAGCGCGCGCGCCTCCGGGTTGCTCGTGGCGGCGAGAACGAACACGCCCTTGCCCTCGCGGTAGGCGAGGTCGAACGTGCCCGTCAGCGCGCCGACACCCAGGTACGGGCTCGCCGTCAGCGCGTCGGCCTCGAGCGCGGCGCCCGGCCGCAGCCACGCCTCGGCGTAGGCGTCCATGGTGGAGCCGATGTCGCCCCGCTTGGCGTCGGCGATGACGATCAGCCCCGCCGCGCGCGCGGCCGCGATCACCTGCTCGAGGGCGGCGAGGCCGGCCGACCCGTGCCGCTCGAAGAACGACACCTGCGGCTTGACGACGCCGGTGCGGCCGGCGGCGGCCTCGACCACACGCAAGCCGAAGTCGCGCACGCCCTCGGCCGAGTCGTCCAGCCCCCACTCGCCCAGCAGGCCCGCGTGCGGGTCGATCCCCACGCACAGGCGTCCGCGCGACGCGATCGTCTCGCGCACGCGGGCGCCGAAGGACTGCACCATCAGGCGCCCACCCGGGCCGCGCGGTCGGCGGCGTACTCCTGCAGGCTCTTCACCTCGTAGCCCGCGCGCGTGGCGTCCATCGCGCTCACCGCGGCGCCGAGGGTGACGATCGTCGTGAACAGCGCCTTGTCGGCCGCCACGGCGGCGGCGCGGATCTCGTAGCCGTCGGCGCGTGCCGACATGCCGCTCGGCGTGTTCACCACGATGTCGATGGCGCCCTCGTTGATGAGGTCGACGACGTTCTTCTGACCCGAGTCCTGCGTCTCGCTGTACTTCGCGACCACCTCGGCGGGGATGCCGTTGCGCACGAGGATCTCGGCCGTGCCCTCGGTCGCGTACAGGCGGAAGCCCAGCTGGTGCAGGCGGTGCGCCGGCAGGATGACGTCGCGCTTGTCGTCGTCGGCCACCGAGATGAACACGGATCCCTCGGACGGCACGCCGCCGTAGGCCGCCGACTGGCTCTTGGCGAACGCGATCGGGAAGTTCCGGTCGATGCCCATCGCCTCGCCCGTGGAGCGCATCTCGGGGCCGAGCACGGAGTCGACGACCTTGCCGTCCTTCGTCCGGAAGCGCTTGAACGGCAGCACGGCCTCCTTGACGGAGACCGGCGAATCGGCGGGCACGACCGACCCGTCCCGTGCCGGCAGCAGGCCCTCGGCCTTCAGCTGCGCGATCGTCGCGCCGGCCATGATGCGGCTGGCCGCCTGCGCCATCGGCAGGCCGAGCGCCTTCGACACGAACGGCACCGTGCGGCTGGCGCGCGGGTTGGCCTCGATGACGTAGAGCACGCCGGCGCTGATCGCGAACTGCACGTTGAGCAGCCCGCGCACGCCCACGCCCTCGGCGATGGCGCGGGTCGCCTCGCGCACGCGGTCGATCTCGCCCTTGCCGAGCGACATCGGCGGCAGCGCGCAGCTCGAGTCGCCGGAGTGGATGCCGGCCTCCTCGAGGTGCTCCATCACGCCGCCCACGTAGAGGTCGTCGCCGTCGAACAGCGCGTCGACGTCGATCTCCACCGCGTCGTCGAGGAAGCGGTCCACGAGCAGCGGCGCGTCCGGTCCGATGATCGCGTGCTCCGCGATCCGCGCGAAGTAGTCGCGCAGGTTCGCCGTGTCGTAGACGATCTCCATGCCGCGGCCGCCGAGCACGAACGACGGGCGCACGAGCACGGGGTAGCCGATCTCCTCGGCGATGCGCACGGCCTCGGCCTCGTCGGTGGCCGTGCCGTTGCGGGGCGCCATGAGGCCGCCGCGCTCCAGGATCTCGCCGAACAGCTTGCGGTCCTCGGCCAGGTCGATGGCCGCGGGGCTCGTGCCGAGGATGCGGTAGCCGGCCTCCTCGATGCCCTTGGCCAGGCCGAGCGGGGTCTGGCCGCCGAGCTGGCAGATGACGCCGTAGATCTCGCCCGAGGCCGCCTCGGCGTGCAGCACCTCGAGCACGTCCTCGAGCGTGAGCGGCTCGAAGTAGAGGCGGTCGGACGTGTCGTAGTCGGTCGAGACCGTCTCGGGGTTGCAGTTGATCATCACGGTCTCGAAGCCCGCGGCGCCGAGCGCGAACGACGCCTGCACGCACGAGTAGTCGAACTCGACACCCTGGCCGATGCGGTTGGGGCCCGAGCCGATGATGACGACCTTGCGCCGATCGGACGGCGTGACCTCGGTCTCGAGGTCGTACGACGAGTAGTGGTACGGCGTGAGGGCAGGGAACTCGCCGGCGCACGTGTCGACCGTCTTGAACACCGGGCGCAGCCCGAGGCCGTGGCGGACGCCGCGCACCTCGGCCTCGCCGACGCCGCGCAGCTGCGCGATCTGGGCGTCCGAGAAGCCGTGCTCCTTCGCCAGGCGCAGCACGCGCTCGTCGAGCTCGGGCGCCTCCGCGACGAGGCTCGCGACCTCGTTGATCAGCACGATCTGGTCGAGGAACCAGGGGTCGATCTTCGTGGACTCGAACACCTGCTCCACCGTCGCGCCGAGGCGCAGCGCCTGCTGCACGTCGACGATGCGGCCGTCGGTGGGCGTGCGGATCGACTCGAGCAGCTCGTCGACCGAGCGCGTCTGCTCGCCCCAGTGGAACGACGAGCCGCGCTTCTCGACCGAGCGCAGGGCCTTCTGCAGCGCCGTGGCGTAGTTGCGGCCGATGGCCATGGCCTCGCCGACCGACTTCATGGCCGTCGTGAGCGTGGGGTCGGCGGCCGGGAACTTCTCGAACGCGAAGCGCGGCACCTTGACGACGACGTAGTCGAGGGTCGGCTCGAACGACGCCGGCGTGACCTTCGTGATGTCGTTGGGCACCTCGTCGAGGCGGTAGCCGAGCGCGAGCTTGGCCGCCAGCTTGGCGATGGGGAAGCCCGTCGCCTTCGACGCGAGCGCCGACGAGCGCGAGACGCGCGGGTTCATCTCGATGACGATGATCCGCCCGTTCTCGGGGTTCACGGCGAACTGGATGTTGCAGCCGCCGGTGTCCACGCCCACGGCGCGGATGATGTCGATGCCGATGTCGCGCAGCTTCTGGTACTCGCGGTCGGTCAGCGTCAGCGCCGGGGCGACCGTGATCGAGTCGCCCGTGTGCACGCCGACCGGGTCGACGTTCTCGATCGAGCAGACGACGACCGTGTTGTCGGCCGTGTCGCGCATGAGCTCGAGCTCGTACTCCTTCCAGCCGAGGATCGACTCCTCCAGGAGCACCTCGGTCGTGGTCGACTCGCGCAGGCCCTGTCCGGCCATGCGGCGCAGCTCCTCCTCGTCGTGCGCGAAGCCCGAGCCGAGCCCGCCCATCGTGAACGAGGGCCGCACGACGAGCGGGTAGCCCAGCTCGTCGGCCGCCGCGAGCACCTCGTCCATCGTGTGCGCGATGGCGCTGCGGGCCACGTCGGCGCCCGCGTCGAGCACGAGCTGCTTGAAGACCTGGCGGTCCTCGCCCTTGCGGATGGCCTCGACCTTCGCGCCGATCAGCTCGACGTCGTACTTCTCGAGGATGCCGCGCTCGTGCAGCGCCATGGCGGCGTTGAGCGCCGTCTGGCCGCCGAGGGTCGGCAGGATCGCGTCGGGGCGCTCCTTGGCGATGATCGTCTCGATGACCTCCGGGGTGATCGGCTCGACGTAGGTCGCGTCCGCGAAGTCCGGGTCGGTCATGATCGTGGCCGGGTTGGAGTTCACGAGGATGACGCGCACGCCCTCCTCGCGCAGCACGCGGCACGCCTGGGTGCCCGAGTAGTCGAACTCGCAGGCCTGGCCGATGACGATCGGGCCCGATCCGATGACGAGGACGGAGTGGATGTCGTCGCGCTTAGGCATTGGCGTCCTTCTTGCCGAGGTGGTCGACCACCATGGCCTGGAAACGGTCGAAGAGGTAGTTGGCGTCGTGCGGGCCGCCGGCCGCCTCGGGGTGGTACTGCACCGAGAAGGCCGGGATGTCGAGAGCGCGCAGGCCCTCCACGACGTCGTCGTTGAGGTCGACGTGGCTCACCTCGACGCGGCCGAAGCCGGCCGGGCTGTCGAAGGGCCCGTCGAGGGGCGCGTCCACCGCGAAGCCGTGGTTGTGCGCGGTGATCTCGACCTTGCCCGTGGTGCGGTCGAGCACGGGCTGGTTGATGCCGCGGTGCCCGTACGGCAGCTTGTAGGTGCCCAGGCCCAGGGCGCGCCCGAGCAGCTGGTTGCCGAAGCAGATGCCGAAGAACGGCAGCCCGTCGCGCAGCGCGTCCTGCAGCAGCGCGACGTGCGCATCGGAGGCGGCGGGATCGCCCGGCCCGTTCGAGTAGAAGACGGCGACGGGATCGATCGCCTTGAGCTCGGCGAACGTCACGGACTGCGGCAGCACGTGCACCTCGAACCCGCGGCGCGCGAGGTTCTCGACCGTGGCCTGCTTGATGCCGAGGTCGATGACGGCGAGGTTGCCGATCTTCTCCCCCACCGCGGGTGTCACCGTCGCGGCGTCCACCGACACCTCGGCCGACAGGTTCTGGCCGCTCATCTGCGGCGCCTCCGAGACGATCCGCAGCTGCTCCTGCGGGTCGAGCGCCGCGGCCTCGCCCGAGAAGATCGCGCCGCGCATGGATCCGTCGGAGCGGATGTGGCGGGTCACGGCTCGGGTGTCGATGCCGGCGATGCCGACGATCCCGTCGCGCGTGAGGGCGTCGTCGAGCGACTCCTCGGCGCGCCAGCTCGACACGACGCGGGACGGGTCGCGCACGATGTAGCCGGCGACCCAGACGCGACGCGACTCGGGGTCCTCGGTGTTCACGCCGGTGTTGCCGATGTGCGGGGCGGTCTGGAGGACGATCTGGCCGGCGTAGGACGGGTCGGTCAGGGTCTCCTGGTACCCCGTCATGCCGGTGGTGAAGACGACCTCGCCCACGGTGGTGCCGCGCGCGCCGTACGCGGTGCCGGGGAAGCGGGACCCGTCCTCGAGGACGAGCACGGCCGGCTCGCGGTCGAGCAGCGAGCGGATGGCGGTGTTGGCGGTCACAGGGATGCTCCTGTCGTGGTGGTGCGCAGGTCCTCGATCGCCGCGACGAGCGCGTCGGGGTCGGAGGACTGCAGGCGGAGATAGCTGTCGACGACCGTGCCGTCGTCGGTGGTCCACGCGATCAGCACGAGGCCGTCGCGCTCCACGACGCGGTCGATCGTCCAGGTGGCGCGGCCGGCGCCGACGAGGCGGGAGGCCGCGAGGAAGACCGTCGGGGCGCCGGGCATGTCGAGCGCGAGCCCCTCGGTGGTGACGGTGGCGGTGACCTTCGCACGGAAGCCGAGGTGCGGCAGCGCCAGGCGCTGCAGCGGCTCGTCGTGCGCCGTGGTGGCCACGTACAGGCCGCCGAAGGCGGCGACCTCGGTGCCGGAGGCCGGGCCGAACGGCACGCCCAGGGCGGCCGCGGCGCGGGATCGTCGTCGCCAGCTGCGCCACATGCCGAACAGCGCGAGGGCGATGAGGGCCGCGAGGAGCGCGAGCCCCGGCACGTACGCCATGACGTCGTCCATCAGCGGGCCACCTCCACGAGCTCTCCGTCGGCGAGCGTCGGCGCGCCGCGGTGGATCGTCCACACGACGCGGCCGGGCAACTCGCGGCCGAGGTAGGGCGAGTTCACGCTGCGGCCGCGCAGGTCGGCCTCGGTGAACGCGCCGCCGGCGGACGGGTCGTACAGCGTCAGCTCGGCGGGCGCCCCGGCGACCAGGTCGGTGCCGTGGCCCTCGAGGCCGCCGATGCGCGCGGGCGCCTTCGACAGCACGCGCGCGACGCCGTCCCAGTCGAGCAGCCCGGTGCGCACCATCGTCTCGTCGACCACGCGCAGCGCGCTCTCCAGCCCCACCATGCCATGGGCCGCCGCCTGCCACTCGCAGGCCTTCGCCTCGTGCGGGTGCGGCGCGTGGTCGGTGGCGACGATGTCGATCGTGCCGTCGGCGAGGCCCTCGCGGACCGCCTGCACGTCCTCCTCGCGGCGCAGCGGCGGGTTGACCTTGTACCGGGCGTCGTAGCCGCGCACGAGCTCGTCGGTGAGCAGCAGGTGGTGGGGCGTGACCTCGGCGGTGACGGCGATGCCACGCCTCTTGGCCCAGCGGATGATGTCGACGGAGCCCGCGGTCGACAGGTGGCACACGTGCAGCCGCGAGCCGACGTGCTCGGCCAGCAGCACGTCGCGGGCGATGATCGACTCCTCGGCGACGGCGGGCCAGCCGGCGAGCCCGAGCTCGGCCGACACGACGCCCTCGTTCATCTGGGCGCCCTCCGTGAGGCGCGGGTCCTGCGCGTGCTGCGCGACGACGCCGCCGAACGCCTTCACGTACTCGAGCGCGCGGCGCATGATGAGCGGGTCCCACACGCAGAAGCCGTCGTCGCTGAACACGCGCACGCGGGCGCGGGACGAGGCCATCGCGCCGAGCTCGGCGAGCCGCTCGCCCTTCTGCCCGACCGTGACGGCGCCGATGGGCTGCACGGTCGCGTAGCCGGCGGCCTCGCCGAGGGCGAGCACCTGCTCGACGACGCCCGCCGTGTCGGCCACGGGGCTCGTGTTGGGCATGGCGAAGACGGCGGTGAAGCCGCCCGCGGCGGCGGCGCGCGTGCCCGTGAGCACGGTCTCGCTCGCCTCGGCGCCCGGCTCGCGCAGGTGCGTGTGCAGGTCGGCGAGGCCGGGCAGCGCCACGAGCCCCTCCGCATCGATGACCGTCGCCCCGGCGCGCGACAGACCCGTGCCGACCTCCGCGATCCGGCCGTCCTCGATGATCAGGTCGGCGCGTGCGCCGCCCTCGATCGCCGCTCCGGTGATGAGGAGCACCTCGCTCATCGCTCCTCCTCCGTCGTCCGCTCGCCCGTCAGCAGCAGGTAGAGCACCGCCATGCGCACCGAGACGCCGTTCGCCACCTGCTCGAGCACGGTCGAGCGCGGCGAGTCGGCAGCGGCTGCGCTGATCTCCATGCCCCGGTTCATGGGACCCGGGTGCATCACAATCGTATCCGCCGGCAGCTGTGCCAGGCGCACGGGGTCGAGCCCCCACCTGCGCGAATACTCCCGTTCAGACGGGAAATAGGCCGCGTTCATGCGCTCCAGCTGGATCCGGAGCAGCATGACCGAGTCCGGCCCCTCGGCGATCGCCTCGTCGAGGTCGTACCGCACGGTCGCCGGCCAGGCCGACAGGTCCTGCGGCAGCAGCGTGGGCGGCGCGACGAGCGTGACGTGCGCGCCGAGCGTCGTGAGCAGCCAGACGTTGGATCGCGCGACGCGCGAGTGCAGGATGTCGCCGACGATCGCGACGCGCACGCCCTCGAGGTCGCGACCGCGGCTGGCGGCGCCGTGGACGCGGCGGCGCAGCGTGAACGCGTCGAGCAGGGCCTGCGTGGGGTGCTCGTGCGTGCCGTCGCCGGCGTTGACGACGCCCGCGGTGATCCAGCCGCTCGTCGCGAGGGTGTGCGGCGCGCCGGACGCCCCGTGGCGGATCACGACGGCGTCGGCGCCCATCGCCTGCAGCGTCTGCGCCGTGTCCTGCAGGCTCTCGCCCTTCGAGACGCTCGAGCCCTTCGCGGCGAAGTTGATGACGTCGGCCGAGAGCCGCTTCGCGGCCGCCTCGAACGAGATGCGCGTGCGCGTGGAGTCCTCGAAGAAGAGGTTCACGACGGTGCGGCCGCGCAGGGTCGGCAGCTTCTTGACCTCGCGCCCCTGGGTGGCGGCCATGTCCTCGGCCACGTCGAGGATCCGGATCGCCTCGTCGCGCGCGAGTGTCTGGGTGTCGAGCAGGTGCCTCATCGTGCCTCCTCGATCGTGACCTCGTCGGCGCCGTCGATCTCCGCCAGGCGCACGTTCACCCGCTCGGCGCGTGCCGATGGCAGGTTCTTGCCGACGAAGTCGGGCCGGATCGGCAGCTCGCGGTGACCCCGGTCCACGAGGATCGCGAGGCGCACGGCGGCGGGCCGGCCGATGTCCTTGAGCGCGTCGAGCGCCGCGCCGATGCTGCGGCCCGAGAAGAGCACGTCGTCGACGAGCACGACGACGCGGCCGTCGATCCCGCCGTCGGGGATCTCGGTGGGGCGCGGGGCGCGCGTCGGCTGGTGCGCCAGGTCGTCGCGGTACATCGTCACGTCGAGGGCGCCGGTCGGGACGGGCGCACCTCCGAAGCGCTCGATGAGCGCGGCGAGCCGTCGGGCCAGGAACACGCCGCGGGTGGGGATGCCCAGCAGGACGAGATCGTCGGGGCCGCGATCCGCCTCGAGGATCTCATGGGCGATCCGGGTGAGAGCCCGGCTGATATCGGCTTCTGCAAGCACGGCACGCGTACTCATCCGCCGCTCCCTTCTCCGCCTCACGGGACGGTGTTAAAGGTGCACGTTCTGTCGAGTCTAGCGGGGTCCGCCTGGTCGCTTGCGGCCCCGCAGTGTGCGAGACGAGATCAAGAACGCGCGATGCGCGCGAGCACGCCGTGCACGAAGGCGGGCGAGTCGTCCGTCGACAGCTCCTTCGCGAGCTCCACGGCCTCGTCGATCGCGACGGCCGTCGGGACCTCGTCGTTGTAGAGGATCTCCCACGCCGCGATCCGCAGCAGGGCGCGGTCGACCGCCGGCATGCGCTCGAGCTTCCAGTCGCGGCTGTGCGTGGCGATCTGCTCGTCGATCTCGTCGCGGTGGTCGATCACCCCGTCCACGATCTCGCGGGCGTACAGCCACGACGCCTGCCGAGCCGGCTCGCTCGCGGCGCGCTTGGCCTCGGCGGCCAGGGCGACGGGGATCGCGTCGCCGCGCACGTCCGCGGCGAAGAGGATGTCGAGGGCGCGCTTGCGCGCCTTGGTGCGTGCCGACAACTCAGTCGTTCACGCGGCCGAGGTAGTCGCCCGTGCGGGTGTCGACCTTGACCTTGGTGCCGGCGTCCACGAAGAGCGGGACCTGGATCTCGGCGCCGGTCTCGACCGTCGCGGGCTTCGTGCCGGCGTTCGAGCGGTCGCCCTGCAGGCCGGGCTCGGTGTACGTGATCTCGAGCACGACCGACGGCGGCATGTCGATGTACAGCGGCGTGCCGTCGTGCATCGCGATGGTGACGTTCATGTTCTCGAGGAGGAACCGCGAGGCGTCGCCGACGACGGTGGCGGGGACGTTGATCTGGTCGTAGTCCTTCACGTCCATGAAGACGAACGACTCGCCGTCGGTGTACAGGTACTGGTAGTCGCTGCGGTCGACGTTCTGGATGTCGACCTTGGCGCCCGCGTTGAAGGTCTTGTCGACGACCTTGCCGCTGACGACGTTCTTCAGCTTGGTGCGCACGAAGGCGCCGCCCTTGCCGGGCTTGACGTGCTGGAACTCGATGACGCTCCAGAGCTGCCCGTCGATGGACAGCACGACGCCGTTCTTGATGTCTGCGGTGGATGCCATGGAATGAGTTCCGTTTCGTGTGATGTGAAGCTGCGGGGGCGCGGCGGCCCGACGGACGATTCTATCGGGTCGCCGGCGCCGCTTGCTGAGGGCGGCCCGACGGACGCCTACAGGCGGACGGTGGTCGCCTTCCGGATGCCCGGCTGCTGCTCCTCGCCGATCTCCTGGTACGCCGCGAACAGCAGGGACTCGTCGGGCGCCTGCAGCACGGTCGGCTTCGCGATGTCGTCCAGCACGATGAAGCGCAGCATGTCGCCGCGGGTCTTCTTGTCGCGCTTCATGGTGGCCAGCAGCTGCGCCCAGGCGCCCATCCGGTAGGTCGTGGGCAGCCCGAGCGACGTGAGGATCGCGCGGTGCCGGTCGACCGCCTCGTCCGAGAGCCGCCCGGCCAGGCGCGACACCTCGGCGGCGAACATCATGCCGATCGAGATCGCGGCGCCGTGCCGCCACTGGTAGCGCTCGGCGTGCTCGATCGCGTGCCCGAGCGTGTGGCCGTAGTTCAGGATCTCGCGCAGGCCGGCCTCGCGGAAGTCCTCGCCCACGACGTCGGCCTTCATGCGGATGGCCAGCTCGATGCACCGCCGGAACTCGGCGCTCGCCACGTCGACGGCGCGCTCGGGATCGGCCTCGACGATCTCGAGGATCTCGGGGTAGCGGATGAAGCCGGCCTTGACGACCTCGGCGAAGCCGGCGACGACCTCGTTGCGGGGCAGGGTGGCGAGCAGCTCGAGGTCGCAGAGCACGGCGTGCGGGGCCCAGAACGCGCCGACGAGGTTCTTGCCCTCGGCCGTGTTGACGCCCGTCTTCCCGCCCACGGCCGCGTCGACCATGCCCAGCACCGTCGTCGGCACCTGCACGACCGCGACGCCGCGCAGCCAGGTCGCGGCGACGAAGCCCGCGACGTCGGTGACCGCGCCGCCGCCGAGGCCGATCACGGCGTCGGAGCGCGTGAAGTCGGCCTGCCCCATGATCTGCCAGCAGAACGCCGCGACCTCGATCCGCTTGCCGCTCTCGGCGTCGGGGATCTCGGCCAGCAGCACCTCCCGCTCGCCCAGCAGGCTCTCGCGCAGCGCCTCGGCCTCGCGCTGCAGCGTGGGCGCGTGGATCACGAGCACCTTGCGCGCGGCGGGCGGCAGCGCCGCGCCGAGCCGGTCGCGCACCCCGTGCCCGATCGTGATCTCGTACCCCGGCGTGCCACTCACGGCGATCGTGGTGATGTCGGTCATCTCACTCCTCCCGGGCGCCGGGGACGATCCCCTCGGCGCGCGCCCATGCGACGATCTCGTCGACCACCGCCTGCATCGGCCGCCCGGAGGTGTCCAGGCGCACCGTCGCGACGGCGTCGTACACCGGCCGGCGCTCGTCGCGGATGCGGGTCCACTCCGCGACCGGATCGCGGTCCTCCCCGTTCAGCAGCGGGCGCTTCTGCCCGCGGATCCGCCCCGCCACGGCGTCATCGGCCACGTCGAGCAGCACGACGGGGAGCCCCGTCAGCGCCTCGCGCGTGCCGGGGTGCAGCGGCGCTCCCCCGCCCAGCGCGACGATCCCGCCGGCGCCCAGCGCGCGCAGCACCGTGTCGTGCTCGATCGCGCGGAACGCGCTCTCGCCGCGGCGCTCGAAGATCTGCGTGATCGGCCCGTGCTCCTGCACGATCACCGAGTCGGTGTCGGTGAAGCCGAGGCCGAGGGCCTTCGCCACGCGCCGGCCCACGCTCGACTTGCCGGCTCCCATCGGACCGACGAGCACGACGACGGGCACGGCCCGCGGCTCAGGAGAGCCCATCGCCCGCGGTGCCCTCGTCGACCAGGGGATCGTCGTGCCCCAGGGCGTCGTCCTCGCTCGTCCGGAGGTTTGCGGGGATGGCGGCGACGTACGCGTCGAGGTTGCGGCGCGTCTCGGCCACGGAGTCTCCCCCGAACTTCTCGAGCACCGCCTCGGCCAGCACGAGGGCGACCATGGCCTCGGCGACGACGCCGGCGGCGGGCACGGCGCACACATCGGAGCGCTGGTGATGCGCGGAGGCCTCCTCGCCGGAGGCGACGTCGACCGTGCGCAGCGCGCGCGGCACGGTCGCGATCGGCTTCATCCCGGCCCGCACGCGCAGCGGCGTGCCCGTCGACATGCCGCCCTCGGTGCCGCCGGCTCGTCCCGAGGCGCGCCCGATGGCGTCGCCGCCGGCGATGAGCTCGTCGTGCGCCCGCGAGCCGCGGCGCGTTGTCGTGAGGAATCCGTCGCCCACCTCCACGCCCTTGATCGCCTGGATGCTCATGAGCGCCTGCGCGAGGCGGCCGTCGAGGCGGCGGTCCCAGTGCACGTGCGATCCGAGCCCGGGCGGCAGGCCGTACGCGAGCACCTCGACGATCCCGCCGAGGGTGTCGCCGGCCTTGCGCGCGTCGTCGACCTCGGCGACCATCGCCGCGCTCGTGGCGGCGTCGAAGCAGCGCAGCGGATCGGCATCGAGACGGTCGACGTCGTCCGGCACGGGCAGCGGCGACCCCTCGGGCACGCGCACCGGCCCGATCGAGAGGGTGTGGCTCACGAGCCGGATGCCGAGCTCCCCCAGGAACGCGCGGGCAACCGCGCCGAGGGCGACGCGGGCGGCCGTCTCGCGGGCGCTGGCGCGCTCCAGCACGGGGCGCGCCTCGTCGAAGCCGTACTTCTGCATGCCCACGAGATCCGCGTGCCCCGGGCGGGGCCGCGTGAGCGCGGCGCCGCGGCCGCGCGACTTCTCCGTGAGCTCCACCGGCGCGGGGCTCATCACCTCGGTCCACTTGGGCCACTCGGTGTTGCCGATCCGCAGCGCGATCGGGCTGCCGAGCGTGAGGCCGTGGCGCACGCCGCCCGAGATCGTCAGCTCGTCCTGCTCGAACTTCATGCGCGAGCCGCGGCCGTAGCCCAGCTTGCGGCGCTGCAGATCGGCCTGGATCTGCTCGGCCAGGATCGGGACGCCGGCGGGCATTCCCTCCATGACGGCGATGAGTTCGGGGCCGTGCGATTCGCCGGCCGTGAGCACGCGGAGCATGCTCCCTAGTCTCCCATGGCGGCGCGCATCGCCTCGACGACCGCGTCCTCGCGCGGCAGGGGCTCGTCCACGTCGCCCGAGGTGAACACGCGCACCTGCAGCACGGCCTGGTGCAGGAGCATGCCGAGGCCGGAGACGGCGCGCGCCTCCCAGCGCGTCGCGAGCGGCGACGGCCACGGGCTGTACGCCACGTCGAACAGCGCACCGCCCGAGCCGGCGATCCGGTCGAGCTGCGCGGCCGGGAGGGAGGCGCCGCCGGGCAGCGTCGAGATCGTGAGCTCGGCCGAGCCCGAGACCTCGCCGAACGACGTCGCCGCGACCGAGAGGCCGAGCCGCTCCCCCAGCGCGACGAGCGCCGCGGCGCGCTCGGGCCGACGGGCGACGATCGTCGCCCGCTCCGCGCCCCGCTCCGCGACGGCGACGAGGGCCGACGCGCCCGTGGCCCCGGCGCCGAGGATCCGCACGGCGCGCGCCGCGCCGAGGCCGGCCTCGTCGAGGGCGCGGACGATGCCGCCGACGTCGGTGTTCCAGCCGCGCGGCCCGCCGTCGCCGAGCAGCAGCGTGTTCACGGCGCCCGTGAGCTCGGCGCGCCGGTCGCGACGGGCGGTGGCCGCGAAGGCGCGCTCCTTGCCGGGCATCGTCACGGCGAGCCCGCGGAACGACGCGTCGAGCGACGCGAGCTGCGCGTCGAACGAGGCCGCATCGACCCGTCGCCGCTCGAAGCTCCAGTCCAGACCCAGCGCGCGGTACGCCGCGAGGTGCAGCTGCGGCGAGCGGCTGTGCGCGATCGGGTCGCCCCAGACCTCGAGGCGCGTGCCGGTCAGCATCCGTAGTCGGGGTTCTCGGCGCACCACTGCCGCAGCTGCGCGACGCCCTCCTCGTGCTCGGCGAGCGTCACGCTGAACGTCGACTCGCCGGGATCGAGGTTGACGGCGGTGAAGTAGAGCCAGGGGCCGTCCGCCGGGTGCATCGCCGCGTCGATCGCGAGGTCGCCGGGGTTCGCGATGGGGCCGATCGGCAGACCCGGGTGGACATAGGTGTTCCACGGGTTGTCGTCGGTGAGCGCCTCCTCCGAGCTCCACACCTCGCCGGCGTGGATCTCGCCGACGCCGTACTGCGCCGTGGAGTCCATCTCGAGCTTGCCGCCCGTCTCCTGGTTGCTCGGATCCAGGCGGTTCTGGATGACGCGCGAGACGCGGTAGTAGTCCTCCTCGAAGCGCCCCTCGCGCTCGATGATCGACGCGATCGTGAGGATGCGCTGTCGATCCTGCTCCGGGACGCCGGCCGCGTCGAGCGACTGGACGGTGCGGTCGACGAGCGTGCGGATCACGTCCTGCGCCGTGACGTCGGGGCCGAACGTGTAGGTCGCCGGGAAGAGCCAGCCCTCGAGGCTGTCGGCCTCGACGCCGTACGCACGGGGATCCGCGACGGCGGCCTGGAGCTCCTCGATCGGCATCTCGAGCCCGTCGGCGAGGATCGGCAGGGTCGCCTCGACCGTGAGGCCCTCACGCAGCTGGGCGGTGTCCGCGAGCTTGCTCTCGGGGTCCTCGAGCGCCGCCAGCACCGCCTCGGATGTCATCCGCTCCTGCAGCCGATAGGTGCCAGGGTAGAACGTGGGCGACTGGCTCTCCCGGATCAGGTAGTCGTAGAAGGAGCCCGCCTTCAGCGTGACGCCCGCCTCGTGCAGCTTCGGCGAGATGGACGATCCCGTGTCGCCCTCCTCGATCGTGAAGAGGACCTCGCCCGTCGCCTCCCCCGGCTCGTAGTCGTCGGGGCCGTCGAGCCCGAGCTGCTCCGCGATCCGGTCGCCGTACTGGTTCCACACCCACCAGCCACCGGCGGCGATGCCGCCGAGGATGACCGCGACGATGAGGAACGCGATGAGGCAGCCGAGCCCGCGGCGGCGGCGCCTGGGCGGCTCCGGGTCGCCGAAGAGGTCGTCGAGCGAGCCGTCCGCGCCCGCCTGCTCGTGCGTGTCGCCGCTCGCGGCCTCGGCCAGCTTGGTGCGCGACGCCGGACGGGCGTCGTGCGCCTCCGTGTCGGCGTCCACGTCGGTCGGCCGCGCGCCGTCCCCGTCCTCGGCCGGCCGCGGCGCGCTTCGTGCCGCGGCGGGGTGCGCCTCCGCCGCGGCGCCGGTCTGCGCGTCCGCGGCGGCGGTGTGTTCCTCCGGGCGCGCCGACGCCGTGCGCCCCGCGGCGTCCTCCGTCGTCTCGGCGTCGGCCGGCACGCCCATGGCCCCCGTCCCGGCGCGGCGTGCCTCTCGGAGCGCGCGACGCGACAGGGGGCGCGGCGCGTCCGATTCGGGGGTCTCGGGCATGCGGATCTACTCCTGGATCGACGGGACCGGCTCACCGGCGGGTAACCCGGTGCGCTTCTCGCTGTCGACGGCATGCTGCAGCAGCACCACGGCGGCGACCTGATCCACCATGCTACGAGAACCCTTCTGGCTTCGCCCGGACTGGCGCAGTGCCGCGTGGGCCGTCACCGTGCTGAGGCGCTCGTCCACCAGGCGCACGGGGCGCTCGTCGCGGGCGGCGAGCTCGGCCGCGAAGGCGCGGGCGTCGGCGGTCGACGGCGTGTCCTCGCCCCGCAGGTTCAGCGGCAGGCCCACGACGTACTCGAGGGGATCGTGCTCGCGCGCGAGCTCGAGGATCCGCGCGATCGAGGCCTCCGAGCGGGGCACCGTCTCGACGGGGACGGCGAGCATGCCGTCGGCGTCGCAGCGCGCCACGCCGACGCGGGCGCGGCCCACGTCGATGCCGAGCCGCACCCCGCGACGGAACTCCGCCACGCCTACAGCGCCTCCACCGCGGCGCGCACGGCGTCGAGGGCTGCCGGGATCGCCGCGGCGTCCTGCCCGCCACCCTGGGCGAGCTCGTCCTTGCCGCCGCCGCCCCCGCCGAGCGTCGTCGACGCGGTGCGCACGAGCGCCCCGGCCTTCGCGCCCGCGCCGCGGGCGGCGTCGTTCGTCGCGACGACGACCACGGGGCGGCCGTTCGCCGTGCCGGCCAGCGCCACGATGGCCGGCTCCGAGCCCAGGCGCTCGCGCACCTGCGTGACGAGCGAGCGCACGTCGTCCGCCGATCCGACCGCACCGAGGTCCTGCGCCACGAGCGTCACGCGCCCGGCGCGCTTCGCCCCGGCGACGAGCTCGGGCACTCGCTGCTGCAGCGCCTGCGCCTCGTACTGGGCGATCCGCTTCTCGGCCGCCTTGAGGCTCGCCGACAGCTCCGCCACGCGCGTGGCGAGCTGGTCCTTCGGGGTCTTCAGCGCGTTCGTCAGCTCGGCCACGAGCGCCCGCTCGCGCGTGAGCTCGCGGAACGCGTCGAGCCCGACGAGCGCCTCCACGCGGCGGTTGGACGCACCGACCGACGACTCGCCGATGAGCGAGATGAGGCCGATCTCGGCGCTCGAGCCCACGTGCGTGCCGCCGCAGAGCTCGCGCGACCAGGGGCCGCCGATGTCGACCATGCGCACCGTCTCGCCGTACTTCTCGCCGAACAGCGCCATGGCGCCCGCGGCCTTCGCCTCGTCCAGCGACATGACGCGCGTGGTGACCTCGAGGTTGTCGCGCACGGCGTTGTTGGCGATCTCCTCGACCTCGCTCTTCGTGGCGTCCGAGAGCGCCTGACCCCACGAGAAGTCGAAGCGCAGGTAGCCGGCGCGGTTGAGCGATCCGGCCTGCGTCGCGCCCTTGCCGAGCGTGTCGCGCAGCGCGGCGTGCACGAGGTGCGTGGCCGAGTGCGCCTGCTGTGCGGCGCGCCGGTTGACGGCGTCGACGACGGTCGTGGCCGCGGCTCCCACGCCCACCTCGCCGCGCGTGACCTCGACCGTGTGGCTGATGAGACCCGCCACGGGGCGCTGCACGTCGAGCACCTCGAGCTCGAAGCCGGGGCCGACGATGGTGCCCTTGTCGGCCACCTGGCCGCCCGACTCGGCGTACAGCGCCGTCTCGGCGAGGATGACCTCGGCGATCTCGCCCTGCGTGGCGCGCGGCACGGGCGCGCCGTTCACGATGACGCCCAGCACGCTCGACTCGGTCTCGAGGTCGGTGTAGCCGGTGAAGACGGTCTCGCCCTGCGCCCGGAACTCGCGGTACACGCTCACGTCGGCGATCGCGCGCTTGCGCGCCTTGGCGTCGTCCTTTGCGCGGCGCTTCTGCTCCTGCATGAGCGCGTCGAAGGCGGCGCGGTCGACGCCGAGGCCGGCCTCCTCCGCGATCTCCATCGTCAGGTCGATCGGGAAGCCGTAGGTGTCGTGCAGCAGGAAGGCCTGGTCGCCCGCGAGGGCCGGCGTGCCGGCCTGCTTCGCCTTCGTGACGGCGGTGTCGAGGATCGTCGATCCGCTCGACAGCGTGCGCAGGAACGTCTCCTCCTCGGCGAACGCGTAGGCCGACAGGCGATCCCACTCGGTCTCGAGCTCGGGGTAGCCGGCCTTCATGGCGTCGCGCGACGCGGCGAACAGCTCGGGGAAGGTGGCCTCCTCCACGCCCAGCAGGCGCATGGAGCGCACGGCGCGGCGCATGAGGCGACGCAGGATGTAGCCGCGGCCCTCGTTCGACGGCGTCACGCCGTCGGAGAGCAGCATGAGCGACGAGCGCACGTGGTCGGCGATCACTCGGAAGCGCACGTCGTCGGCGGCGTCGGCGCCGTAGCGGCGCCCGCTCAGCTCGCTCGCGCGGTCGAGCACCGGCCGCACCTGGTCGGTCTCGTACATGTTCTCGACGCCCTGCTTGAGGAACCCGACGCGCTCGAGGCCCATGCCCGTGTCGATGTTCTTCTGCGGCAGCTCGCCGACGATGTCGAACTCGGTCTTCGAGCGGACGTTGTCGATGGCGTACTGCATGAAGACGAGGTTCCAGATCTCGAGGAACCGGTTGTCGTCGACGGCGGGACCGCCGTCGGCGCCGTACTTCGGGCCGCGGTCGAAGTAGATCTCGGAGCAGGGCCCCGCCGGTCCCGGCTGGCCCGTCGTCCAGTAGTTGTCCTCGCGGCCCAGCCGCTGGATGCGGCTCTTCGGCAGCCCCGCGACCTTCTGCCACAGCTGCTCGGCCTCGTCGTCGTCCTCGTAGACGGTGACCCACAGGTCCTTCTCGTCGAAGCCGAGGCCGCCGTCGGCCTCGCTGGTCGTCAGCAGCTCCCAGGCGTACGCGATCGCGCCCTCCTTGAAGTAGTCGCCGAACGACCAGTTGCCCATCATCTGGAAGAACGTGCCGTGGCGGGCGGTCTTGCCGACCTCCTCGATGTCGTTCGTCCTGATGACCTTCTGCAGGTCGGCGGCGGACGGGTACGGCGCGGGCACGACCCCCGTGAGGTAGGGGATGAACGGCACCATGCCGGCGATCGTGAACATGATCGACGGGTCGTCGCTCACGAGCGATGCGGACGGGACGATGGTGTGGCCGTTCTTCTCGAAGTAGTCGAGGTAGCGCTTCGCGATGTCCGCGGTCTTCATGGGGGTGTGCTTCGTCCTTGCTGGTGCGTGCGGGGATCGCCGCTCGGGCTGCGGCGTCCGTCTCGAGGGGAGGATTACTCGGCGGCGTCGGCGCCCAGTCGCGCCTCCTGCGCGCGGTACGCGTCGGTCAGGCGGTCGGTGAACTCCGTGACGCGCGCGTCGATCTCGCCGAGCAGCTCGTGCCCGCGCGGGTCCTTGTTCATGAGGTGCGCGGCGACGAATCCGCCGATGATGCCGAGCAGGAACCACACCACGTTCTTCATGTCACCCGTCCTCACGTGATCGTTGTCGTCCATCGTATAGACACGAAGGGCGCCGGATCTCTCCGGCGCCCTTCGATGACAGCGCGCTTTAGCGCGCCGCGTAGTACTCGACGACGAGCTGCACGTCACACGTGACGGGCACCTCGGCACGCTTGGGGCGACGCACGAGCTTGGCCTGGAGCTTGTCGAGCTCCACCTCGAGGTAGCCCGGAACCGGGGGCAGGACCTCGGCGTGGCCACCGGCGGCGGCGACCTGGAAGGGCTCGGTGCCCTCCGAGCGCTCCTTGACGTGGATCGTCTGGCCCGGCTTCACGCGGAACGACGGGCGGTCCACGATCTGGCCGTCGACCTTGATGTGGCGGTGCACGACGAACTGGCGGGCCTGCGCCGTGGTGCGGGCGAAGCCCGCGCGCAGCACGAGCGCGTCGAGGCGCATCTCGAGCAGCTCGACGAGGTTCTCACCCGTCAGGCCGTCGGTGCGGCGCGCCTCGTTGAAGACGATGCGCAGCTGCTTCTCGCGGATGCCGTACTGCTCGCGCAGACGCTGCTTCTCCTTGAGGCGCACGGCGTAGTCGCTGTCGGCCTTGCGCTTGGTGCGGCCGTGGGGGCCGGGCCCGTAGGGGCGCTTCTCCATGTAGCGGGCGGCTTTGGGCGTGAGCGCGACGCCGAGCGCGCGCGACAGGCGGACCTTGCGGCGGTCCTGGGACTTGGTGGTCATGACTCCCTTTCACGTGGCCGCGACTCTCGCGGACCGACGGACGTACAAACCCCTCTCCCCCGTATGCGCGGCGTACGCCGGACTGCCGCTGGGGACTGCGAGATGGGATGTGCTCGGATTTCGAGCCGATCCAGGTTACCAGACCCGCCTGCGGAGCCCGCTCAGAAGCGGATCGCGTCGATCGGGCGCACGCGCATCGCGATGAGCGCGGGCACGAGTCCCGTGAGCGCTCCCACCCCGGCCGAGACGAGCAGGCCCGTCACGGCGGCGCTCATCGGGAAGGCGACGGCATCCTGCAGCCCCGCGAACATGTTCTCCTGCACGACCGGCAGGCGCAGCGCGAAGATCGCCAGCACGATGCCGACCACGCCCGCGACCACCGTGCCGACGACGCTCTCGAGCATGACCGAGAAGAACACCCGCCCGCCGGTCGCGCCGAACGACCGGCGCACGCCGATCTCGCGGATGCGGAAGCGCGTGGTCACGAGCGTGATGTTGAGCAGGCTGAGCGCGCCCAGCGCGAGCACGAGGATCGAGATGCCGCCGAGCACGAGGAGCATGGGGCCGAACGGGTCGTACCCGTCCTGCATCTGCGCCTCGTAGTCCATGCGGTACGCGTCGACCTGGAAGCCCTCGCCCAGGTGCAGGCCGAAGGACGCGCGCAGCGACTCCATCAGCTCGTCGGCCGTCTCCGGGGGGATCCACGCCTCATACGACGTGTTCGCGCCCAGCACCTCGGGCGACAGGACCGATCCGGCCTGGTCGTAGAGGATGTAGCCGGACTGCGCGTACTGCCCTCCCGTGTTCTGATCGGGCATCACGCCGACGACGATCGCCTCGAACGAGCCCGCGGCGGTCGGCATGCCGTCCTCGCTCCACGTCTGCAGCTCGATGTCCACGCGCGGCGAGCCGGTCAGCGCGGGGGCGCCCAGGCGCTGCCACCAGCTCTCGTTGATGACCGCGGTCGGCACCAGCCGTGCCTCGTCGCGCTCGCCGAACCACGCGCCCTCCACGAGCGGCACGCGGTGCATGACCCCGAAGTCCGCGTCCACCGCGCGCACGTCCGCCCAGCCGTCGGCCGGCGGCACCACCTCGAGCCACGCCACGCGGCTGGACCACTCGATGCCGTGCCGCTCCACGCTCTCGTCGAACGCCCGCTGCAGCACGCCCGCCTCCGGCATCGCGCCCGTGTCCGGGTTGTACGCCGACAGGCGGACGAGCGCCGGGCGGCCGGAGCTGCGCTCCATCGACTCCTGGAAGCCCTGGTTCAGCATCTGGCCCAGCGCGACCACCGCTGTGAAGGCCGCCACCGAGATCGCCACGACGATGAGGCTCAGCAGCACGCGCATGCGGTGCACGCGCAGCTCCTGCCACGCCTCGGCCAGCGAGGAGACGAGGCCCGTCGCCCACCTCATGCGCTCACGCTTCCCTCGCGCGCGGCCGCCACCGTCTCGAGCGTCGGCTCGTCGGCCCGCAGCACGCCCTCCTGCAGCCGGTACACGCGCTGGGCCCGCGCGGCGACATGCGGGTCGTGGGTGATGGTGATGAGCGCCGCGCCGGCCTGCGTGGCGATCTCGTCGAGCAGCGTCATGATCACGGCGCCGGTCTCGACGTCGAGGGCTCCCGTGGGCTCGTCCGCGAGGATGAGGCGGGGCGCGCGCACGAGGGCGCGCGCGATCGCGACGCGCTGCTGCTCGCCGCCCGAGAGGCGCTCGGGCATCTGGTCCATGCGCCCGCCGAGCCCGACGCGCTCCAGCATCTCGGCCGCGAGGGCGCGGCGGCGCCAGAAGGCGCGGCCACCGTCGTAGAGCAGCGGCATCTCGACGTTCTCGAGCGCCGTGCGGCGCGGCAGCAGGTTGAACTGCTGGAACACGAAGCCCACGCTGCGCCCGCGCGTGCGGTCGCGGCGCCCCGCCGACATCCGGTCCAGCGGCACGCCGTCGAACTCCAGCGTGCCGGAGGTGGGGGCATCGAGCAGACCGAGGATGTTCAGCAGGGTGGACTTGCCCGAGCCCGAGCGGCCCATGATGCTCACGTGGTCGCCGACCTCGACGTCGAGGTCGACGCCGCGCAGGATGTGCAGCGGCTCCGCATCGGGCAGCGACACCGTGCGCGTGATGCCGCGTGCGTGCAGGAAGACCACGTCAGACCCCCGACTCGTCGCCGGCGAGCAGGACCGAGGTCGGCACGTACTCGTAGACCATCTCGCCCTCGGCCACGCCCTCGACGATCTCGATCTTCTCGGCGTCGGCGATGCCCAGCGTCACCTCGCGCTCCTCGGGCAGGCCGTCGTCGCCCACCACGAAGACGGTCCCGGTGCCCGCCGCACCGAGCACGGCCGTGACCGGCAGCACGACGACGTCCTCCGCGAGCCCGCCCGCGATCGTCATCGTCGCGGCCAGTCCGGGGAACACGCGCACACCGTCGGGCACGGGGCACCGCACGGTCGTGGTCACCTCCGCGGGGGCCTCGCCGTCGTCGGCGCCGGGCAGCGGCGTCTCGAGCACGAGCCCCGTGCACGTGAACGGGGCCGGCCCGTTCGTGATCTGGATCGACGCCTCGGTCGGCTCCGACAGCAGGCGGTACCGATCGGCGGGCGAGATCGATCCCTGCACGCGGAAGGTCGAGGGCGCGACCGCGCCGACGGTGTCGCCCGGCGCGACGGTCGCGCCGCTCACGAGCGTCAGCGACGAGAGCGTGCCGCCGGCCGGTGCGACGACCTCGCTCCAGATCGCGAAGGTGCTGCCGTCCTCGAGCGGCACGTCCTCGCGCACGCTCGCGACGACATCCCCGATCGCGACGGCGTCGCCGACCGCGTGGAAGACGTCCACGACGACGCCCGCCTTGTGCACCGTGAGGCTCACGGCGGGGTCGTTCTGCACCGTCGCGGCCACCTCCAGGTCGTTGCGCACGGTGTCGCGCCAGGCGGCCACCTGCGGCTCGGAGATCTCCCCCGTCGGCATCTCGCCGCCGCCGAGGCCCTGCACGCTCTCGCCGTCCGGGAAGAACGCGAGCTTGATCAGGCCCGCGGCGATCACCGCGAACACGAGCAGCCAGGCGACGGGCAGGATCACGCGGCGGAACACCATCATCGGCGTCGTCCCTTCGGGGGATGATGCGGGGGCATCGGGGCGGGATCGCGGACGATCGCCGCGGGTTCTCATCCTGTCGGATCGGATGTGTGCTCGGCAATCAATTCAGGGTGAGAGGCGCGCAGTACCCGGGGATCCCCCGATTCCACCCCTGACATCCCGCCCCGAACGGGCGCGGCCCGTCAGCCGTCGATGATGCGGCGCAGCTTGTCGAGACGCTCGCCGATCTCCCGCTCGCCGCCGAGCGGCCGCGGCTCGTAGTACCGGCGCCCCTGCAGCGCGTCGGGCAGGTACTGCTGCGCGACGACGCCGATCTCGCTGTCGTGCGGGTAGCGGTAGCCCTTGCCGTGGCCCAGGCGCTTGGCGCCGGCGTAGTGCGCGTCGCGCAGGTGCTTCGGCACCGGCCCCATGCGCCCGGCGCGCACGTCGGCGAGGGCGGAGTCGATCGCGTTGATGGTCGCCGGCGACTTCGGGGCGGTCGCGAGATAGAGCGCCGCCTCCGCCAGCGGGATCCGCCCCTCGGGCATGCCGATGAAGGCGACCGCGTCGGCCGCGGCCACCGCGATCTGCAGCGCGCGCGGATCGGCCAGCCCGATGTCCTCCGCGGCGTGCACGACGAGCCGGCGGGCGATGAAGCGCGGGTCCTCCCCCGCCTCGATCATGCGCGCGAGGTAGTGCATCGTCGCGTCGGGGTCGGATCCGCGGATCGACTTGATGAACGCGCTGATGACGTCGTAGTGCTCATCGCCCTGGCGGTCGTAGCGCAGCAGCGCGCGGTCGACCGCCTGTGCCACCTGCTCGGCCGTCACCGTGGGGATGGCGTCGTCGGCCGCGGGATCCTCGGCGTCGGGCCGCTCCGCGGCCTCCGACAGGGCGACGCCCGCGGCGGCCTCGAGCGCCGTCAGGGCGCGGCGCGCGTCGCCCGAGGCGAGCTGGATGAGCGCCCGCCGGGCCTCGGGATCGAGCGCGACGGCGCCCGCGAGGCCGCGCGCGTCGGTGAGGGCGCGATCCACGAGCGTTCCGAGGTCGTCGTCGGTGAGCGGCTGCAGCGTGAGCAGGAGCGAGCGCGACAGCAGCGGCGAGATGACCGAGAACGACGGGTTCTCGGTGGTGGCGGCGATGAGGATGACCCAGCCGTTCTCCACGCCGGGCAGCAGGGCGTCCTGCTGCGCCTTCGTGAACCGGTGGATCTCGTCGAGGAACAGGATCGTCGACTGGCCGTACAGATCGCGCTGGTTCAGCGCCTCCTGCATCACCTCGCGCACGTCCTTGACGCCCGCGGTGATCGCCGACAGCTCGACGAAGCGGCGCCCCGACGAGCGCGCGATCGCCTGCGCCAGCGTCGTCTTGCCGGTGCCGGGCGGCCCCCACAGGATCACCGAGACGGTGCCGGGCTTCGTCGCCTCCGGATCGGCGAGCGCCACGAGCGGCGAGCCGGGCCTGAGCAGGTGCGCCTGGCCCGCCACCTCGTCGAGGGAGATGGGGCGCATCCGCACGGCCAGCGGCGTCTGCCCCTGGAACAGCGCGGATCGACTCACCCCGCCAGCCTACGCGCGAGGTCCGACACCCGTCTCTCGCGTAGGCTCTTCCCGTGGCAGTGAAGACGAAGTCGCCCTCACGCGAGGAACGCGAGCGCGCCCGCATCTACGAGGCGCGCAAGAGACTGCGCGATGCGCAGCTGCGCCGCCGGACGCGCGACAACGCGATCGTGTCGATCGTCGCGGGCCTCGTCATCCTCGGCGCGGTCGGCGCGCAGGCGCTGTACTACACGAGCGGTCCCGGCGCGCCCGCGCCCGCCCCCTCGGAGACGCCCGGTGCCGGCACCCCGGCGGTGGAGCCGACGCCGCCGCCCGTCACCCCCGCGTCCTGACCCTCTGCCCCGATCCGTTCATCCCGTAGGCTGGGCGGCGTCCCTCCCTTCCCGCGGCCAGCCGCCAAGGAGTCTCCCGTGAGCACGTCCGATCACACCCCCGAATCCGCACCGCCCGTCGACGCCGAGTTCCCCGTCGCCGAGCCCGCAGAGCCCGCCGCCGACGAGGTCGTCGCGCCGGCCGAGCCCGCGTCCGCCGACACGCCCGAGGATCCCGCGCCCGAGGATCCCGCGCCCGAGGGCCCGGCGCCGGAACCGGCCGACGAGCCGCAGACGGAGACGCCCGAGGCGTCGGAGTCCGCCGAGGCACCTCAGCCGCAGGCCGAGCCGGCCGCCGCCGCGCCCGCGTCGCCGCGACCCACGCCCGCGCCGCGACCGATGCCCCGCCCCGTGCCGTCGCCGGCCGCCGTCGCGCGCCCGAAGGCCCCGGCCGCCGCGGCGCCCGTCGTGACCCGCAAGGACTACAGCGAGTGGGGTCGCATCGAGGACAACGGCGCGGTCGCCGTGCGCGAGGGCGACGAGTGGCGCGTGGTCGGCGAGTACCCCGACGGCACGCCCGAGGAGGCGCTGCAGTACTTCGGCCGCAAGTTCGACGACCTCGAGGTGCGCGTCGTCACGCTCGAGCAGCGTCACGCCCGCGGCGGCGCCTCGGCGTCGGATCTGCGCAAGCAGGCGGCGGCGCTGAAGGACGAGGTGGTCGGCGCGGCCGCCGTCGGCGACCTGCAGGGCCTCGCCGCCCGCCTCGACGCGCTCACCACCGAGCTCGCCGCCGCGAGCGAGGAGGAGGCCGCCGCCAACCGCGCGGCCCTCGAGGCCGCTATCGCGGAGCGCACCGCCATCGTCGAGCAGGTCGAGGCCCTCGCGGCGCGCGACCCCCAGTCGGTGCAGTGGAAGCAGGCCTCGAGCGAGCTCGACGCGCTCTTCGCCTCGTGGCAGCAGCACCAGAAGACCGGCCCGCGGCTGCCGAAGGGCACGGCGCAGTCGCTCTGGAAGCGCTTCCGCGATGCCCGCGCCACGTTCGAGCGGCACCGCAGGGCGTTCTTCGCCGAGCTGGACGAGGCACACAAGGAGGCGCGCGACCGCAAGACGCGCATCGTCGAGCGTGCCGAGGCCCTCGCCCCGCAGAGCGAGGACGGCATTCCCGCCTACCGCGCGCTGCTCGACGAGTGGAAGGCCGCCGGACGCGCCGGCCGCAAGGTCGACGACGCGCTGTGGACCCGGTTCAAGGCCGCCGGCGACGTGCTGTACGGCGCGCGCGCCGAACGTGACCAGGCCGAGCAGGCCGAGTCCGCTCCGCGCATCGCCGCCCGCGAGGAGCTGCTCGTCGAGGCGCAGGCCGTCACCGCCGAACGGGATCTCGTCGCGGCGCGCCGGCTGCTCACCGACATCCAGCGCCGCTGGGACGAGGTCGGCCGCATCTTCCCGCGCGAGACCGAGCGCGCGCTCGACGACCGCCTGCGCAAGATCGAGCAGGAGCTCAAGGGCCGCGAGGACGTCGACTGGAAGAAGAACAACCCTGAGACCAAGGCGCGCGCCAACGACATGGCCCAGCAGCTGCAGGACTCGATCGACAAGCTCGAGGCCGAGCTCGCCGCGGCCGAGGCCGCCGGCGACAAGCGGGCCGCGGCCGAGGCCAAGGAGGCCCTCGACGTGCGTCGCGCCTGGCTCAACGCCATCGGCTGAGCCTCGCACGCCCCGAACGGCCGGTCCCGCACGCGGGGCCGGCCGTTCGTCATCCACAGGGCTACCGCCCGCGGGCCGCCGCGGTCGACACTCGGTGCATGCGGATCTACTTCCCGGCGCCCGGCGAGCTCTCGGCCCCCGAGCTGCGCGCGGCGGGCCTGGACGGCGAGCTCGTGCCGCTCGGGCTCGGCTGGGTCCCGGCCGACGCGGTCCAGACGCCCGCCCTGCGGGCCGCGTCGCTCGCGCCGCTGGTCACGCCGGGCCTGGCCGCCGTGGGGCTCACCGCGGCGTGGGTCCACGGTGCGCTCGACCAGCTGCCGCTGCCGTGCCAGGCGCAGCGCGCGACGGCGGGCGGGGCGCGCCGGGCCGGCGGCGGCGCGCTGCACGTGCGCGACGCGCTGCTGCCCGCCGACGACCAGGAGGCCACGGTCGGCGTGCGGGTCAGCACGCCTGCCCGCACCCTCGTCGACCTCACGGGCGACGAGATCGCGGGCGCCGCCGCGGCGCGCCCTCGGGCGGAGGCGATCCGCCGGCTCGCCGCCGATCCGGGCATCCTCGCCGCCGCGATCGCCGTCGCGCGGCGCCGCGCGCGCATGCCGCGCCGACCCGAGATCCTGGCGCGGCTGCGCGCTCAGGAGGACGTGACGCGGTAGACGTCGTACACGCCGTCGATGCGGCGCACGGAGCTCAGCACGCGGTCGAGGTGCACCGAGTCGCCCATCTCGAACACGTAGCGGCTGATCGCCAGCCGCTCCTTCGTCGTCGACACGTTCGCCGAGAGGATGTTGACGTGGTTCTCGCTGAGCACGCGCGTGATGTCGGAGAGCAGCCCGGAGCGGTCGAGGGCCTCGACCTGGATCTGCACGAGGAACACGCTCTTGGTCGTCGTGCCCCAGGTCACGTCGATGAGGCGCTCGGCGTCCTCCTTCAGCGACTTCACGTTGGTGCAGTCCGCGCGATGCACCGAGACGCCGGAGCCGCGCGTGATGAATCCGACGATCTCGTCGCCCGGCACGGGCGTGCAGCACTTCGCGAGCTTGACGAGGATGTCGTCGGCCCCCCGCACGAGCACGCCGGATTCGCCGCCCCGGCCGCGCCGCTGCGCGGGCGGGGCCGGCAGCTCGATGGGCCCGGTGACCGGCTCGCTCGTCTCGAGCAGGCCCTGCACCTTCTCGAGCACGGACTGGCTCGACACGTGGCCCTCGCCGACGGCGGCGTACAGCGCCGAGACGTCGTCGTAGTGCAGCTCGTGCGCGACGTCGCCGAGCGAATCCTTGAGCTGCTGCAGCGGCAGGTGGTGCCGGCGCATCGCGCGCAGCAGCGAGTCCTTGCCCTGCTCGATCGCCTCCTCGCGGCGCTCCTTCGTGAACCAGCCGCGGATCTTGTTGCGCGCGCGCGTGCTCTTGACGAACGTGAGCCAGTCCTGGCTGGGCCCGGCGTCGGGGTTCTTGGAGGTCAGCACCTCGACGGCGTCGCCCGAGCGCAGCTGCGACTCGAGCGGCACGAGCCGGCCGTTCACCTTCGCGCCCATCGTGCGGTGGCCGATCTCGGTGTGCACCGCGTATGCGAAGTCCACGGGCGTCGCGCCCGCCGGGAGCCCGATCACGCGGCCCTTCGGGGTGAAGACGTACACCTCCTTGGCGCCGATCTCGAACCGCAGCGAGTCGAGGAACTCCCCCGGGTCCTTCGTCTCGGCCTGCCAGTCCGAGATGCGCGCGAGCCATGCCATGTCCTGGCTCGAGGCGCGCTCGTCCTGCTTGCCGCTCGTGGCGGACATCCGCTCCTTGTACTTCCAGTGCGCCGCGACGCCGAACTCGGCCTGCTGGTGCATCTCCTGCGTGCGGATCTGGATCTCGACGGTGCGGCCGCCGGGACCGATCACCGTGGTGTGCAGCGAACGGTACAGGTTGAACTTGGGGGTGGCGATGTAGTCCTTGAAGCGGCCGGGCAGCGGCGTCCAGCGCGCGTGGATGGCGCCGAGCACCGCGTAGCAGTCGCGCACCGTGCTCACGATGACGCGGATTCCGATGAGATCGTAGATGTCGTCGAAGTCGCGGCCGCGCACGACCATCTTCTGGTAGACCGAGTACAGCTGCTTGGGCCGGCCCGACACAGTGCCCTTCACCCGCAGGGACTGCAGGTCGCTGCCGACATCGTCGATCACGTGCTGCACGTACTGCTCGCGCTGCGGCGTGCGCTGCTTCACGAGGCTGTCGATCTCGTTGTAGATCTTCGGGTGCAGCACGGCGAACGAGAGGTCCTCGAGCTCGGACTTGATGGCCTGGATGCCGAGGCGATGCGCGAGCGGCGCGTAGATCTCGAGGGTCTCGGTGGCCTTCTTCTTCGCCTTCTCGGGCGGCACGAAGCCCCACGTGCGGGCGTTGTGCAGGCGGTCGGCGAGCTTGATGACGAGCACGCGGATGTCCTTCGACATCGCGACGATCATCTTGCGGACGGTCTCGGCCTGCGCGCTCTCGCCGTACTTGACCTTGTCGAGCTTGGTGACGCCGTCGACGAGCAGCGCGACCTCGTCGCCGAACTCCGCGCGCAGCTCGTCGAGGGGGTAGCCCGTGTCCTCGACCGTGTCGTGCAGCAGCGCCGCCGCGATCGCGCGCGGGCCGAGCCCGAGATCGGCGAGGATCTGCGACACCGCGAGCGGATGCGTGATGTACGGCTCGCCGCTCTGGCGCTTCTGGCCGCGGTGCTTCTCGTCGGCCACGCGGTACGCGCGCTCGATGATGGCGAGGTCGCCGCGCGGGTGGTTCGCCTTGACCGTCGTGATGAGCTTCGTCAGGTCGGCGTGGCGGGGGGCGCGCGAGAAGATGCGCGGCACCAGACGTCGCAGGGACGACGTCGACGCCGGCTGCACGGTATCGACCATCGCTCGCCTCCCCCAGCCCGCGGACTCGTTAATCCTACGCCCGCGGGCGAAGGGCTCAGGCGGTCCGAGCCGCACGCTCGCGTGCGTCGCGCACTCGCGCGTCGCGCTGCCGGACGGCGGGCTCCCGCTCGCGCAGCAGCGAGTACAGCGGGGCGGCCACGAACAGCGTCGAGTACGTCGCGACGATGATGCCGACGAAGATCGACAGCGAGATGTCCGAGAGCGTGTCGGCCCCCAGCCACAGCGCGCCGATGAAGAGGATCGCGGCCACGGGCAGCGCGGCGACGATCGACGTGTTGATCGAGCGCACGAGGGTCTGGTTCACCGCGAGGTTCACGGATTCGCCGAACGTGCGATCGGAGATCTCCCCGTCGTCGCGCGTGTTCTCCCTGATCTTGTCGAACACGACGGTCGTGTCATACAGCGAGTACGCCAGGATCGTGAGGAAGCCGATGACCGCCGCCGGCGAGACCTCGAAGCCGGCGAGGGCGTAGATGCCGATCGTCACGACGAGCACGTCCACGACGCCGACGATGGCCGCGACCGACATCTTCCAGGTGCGGAAGTAGATCGCGAGGATCAGGAACGTCAGCGCCAGGAAGATGCCGAGCCCCCACAGCGACTGCCGCGTGACGTCCGCACCCCAGGTGGGGCCGATGAACGACGACGTGATCTCGTCGGCGGAGACGCCGTACGCCTCGGCCAGTGCGTCGCTGAGCTCGCGCGCGTCGTCGTCGCCCAGCTGCGCGGTCTGGACGCGGATGTCCTGGCCGCCGATCGTGGTGACCCGAGCCGCCGACTCCGGCACGATCTCGTCGACCACGTCGGTGGCGATGAGCTGGTCCGTCGTCTCGGGGGCGGAGATCGTGAACTGCGATCCGCCCGTGAACTCGATCGACGGCGAGATGCCGCGCACGAAGGGCACGAGCGCCGAGAGCAGCACGAGTGCGATGGCGATGAGGAACCACAGGTTGCGCCGTCCCACGAAGGGGAACGAGGTCTTGCCGGTGTAGAGGTCGTTGCCGAGCTCGTTGAATGAGCGCATCAGGCGTCTCCCTCCCCCGTCTTGCCGGGTTTCTCGGCGGCCGCGAGCTCGGCGGCCCGCTTGCGCTCTGCGATGGTCTGGCGGCGCTCGGCCTCGGCGACGGAGCGCTTGGCCCTGGCCACGGGCGCGACCGACCGCTTGAACTCCGCGCGGCCGCGGTAGACCGCGCCCAGCGCGGCGGGGTCGAGGCCCGAGAGGCGGTGCCCGCCGCCGAAGAAGCGCGTGCGGGCGATGAGCTGCATGACCGGGTGCGTGAAGATCACGAAGATGAGCACGTCGAGCGCGGTCGTGACGCCGAGGGTGAAGGCGAAGCCCTTCACCGTCGCGTCGGCGAGGATGTACAGCACGACCGCCGCGAGCACGTTGATCGACTTCGAGATGTAGATCGTGCGCTTGGCGCGATCCCATCCGTCCTCGACGGCCGACGTGATCGACTTTCCGTCGCGTAGCTCGTCGCGGATGCGCTCGAAGTACACGATGAACGAGTCGGCCGTGAAGCCGATCGTCACGATGAGGCCCGCGACGCCCGCGAGCGACAGGCGGTAGCCGAGACGCCACGAGAGCAGGCAGAGCAGGATGTACGTGAGCACGCCCATCACCACGAGCGACGCGATGATGACCGAGCCGAGCGCGCGGTACGACAGCAGCGAGTAGAGCGCCACGAGCGCGAGGCCGATGAGGCCGGCGAGGAGGCCGATCTGCAGCTGCTGCTCGCCGAGGGTGGCCGAGATGGTGTCGGAGCTGACCACCGTGAAGCTCAGCGGCAGCGCGCCGAACTTGAGCTGATCGGCGAGCTCCGAGGCGCTCTCCTGGTTGAACGATCCCGAGATGCTCGGGCGGCCGTCCATGATGACCGCGTTCATCTGCGGGGCCGAGATGACGTCGCCGTCCAGGACGAACGCGAACATGCTGCGCGGGTCGGACGGGTTCTGCTGCCCGAGCGCGTAGAGGCGCTGGCTGACCTGACCGAACACGGTGGTGCCGTGGTCGTCGAGGTCGAGCTGCACGGCCCACTGGCCGCTCGTCTGGTCCACGGTCGCGGCGGCGTCGTCGATGGAATCGCCCGTGATCTCCACCGGGCCGAGCACGTACTTCGAGCCCGCGCCGTCACATGCGATGACGGGCTCGCCGGCCGCCGCCGACGCGGGGTCGACGTCCGGATCGGCGCAGTCGAACGCGAGGTAGCGGGACCACAGGTAGTCCGACACCCAGTTCGGATCGGACCCGTCGGTCGGCTCGATGGAGGGCGTCGCGGGCAGCGCGGTGTCCGGCGCCGGGTATGGCGTCTCCTCGCCGTCCTCGCCCACGAAGCTCGTGGCCGCATCGCCCGCGTAGATGACCGAGCGCAGCTCGAGCTGCGCGCTCGCCTCGATCCGGTCGCGCGTCTCGTCGTCGATGCGCCCGGGCATCTGCACGACGATGTTGCGCGCGCCCTGGGTCGTGACCTCGGCCTCGGCGACGCCCGACGCGTCGACGCGCTGGCGGATGATCGACACCGCCTGCTGCATCTGCTCGCCCGACGGGTCCGCGCCCTCGGTCTGCGCCTCGAGCACGATCTGCGTGCCGCCCTGCAGGTCGAGCGCGAGCTCGGGCAGCCAGGACGACTGCTTGAACACGTACACGCCGAGCGCGTTGGCGCCCGCGAGCACGGCGGTCAGGATGAGGAGTCCCGTCAGGGCGCGCCACGCGCGCCGCACAGGGGTCGGTGTCGCCACGTCTCAGCTTCCGTGCGGGGGTTACTTGGCGTCGTCGTCGCCGCGGAGCTTCTCGATGCGCTCCCCGTTGAGCGTGTAGCCGTCGGCGTCCGTGGTCTCCTGCTCGGTGACGTCGTCGTCGGTCGCGACGTCCTCCGCCTCGTCCGCGGCGGTCTCGGCGGCCACCGTCTCGGGCACCAGATCCACCGCCTGCGCGTGCACCTCGGCGATCACGCCGGGGGCGATCTCCACCTTGGCCGGCTGCGTGAGGTCCTCGGCGTCGAACTCGACGAGCGTGCCGAACAGGCCCGAACGCGTCATGACGCGCGCGCCCGGCACCATCTGCGTGCGGCGCTGCTCCTCCAGCTCCTGGCGCTTCTTGGCGTTGCGGCGCGAGCTGATGAACATGAACACGACCATCACGGCCAAGACGACGAGGAGGAGCAGATTCATGTCCATACGGATGCAGCGACCTTTCGGGGGTGGACGCCCGCCGTCGGCGGCGAGAGCGTGAGAGACGCCGAGTCGGGCCGGCGCAAGTCTTCAGCGATTATAGGTCATCGAGGGGAACGGGCCCCGACGCCCCGAGCGGGTGCGCGACGCCCAGATGCGCGTACGCCTCCGGCGTCGCGACCCGCCCGCGCGGCGTGCGGCCCATGAAGCCGATGCGCACGAGGTACGGCTCCACGACGCTCTCGACGGTGTCGGCCTCCTCGCCGACGGCCACGGCGAGCGTGCTCAGCCCGACGGGTCCGCCGCGGAAGCGGCGCACGAGCGCGTCGAGCACGGCGCGGTCGAGCCGGTCGAGGCCGATCGCGTCGACGTCGTACAGCTCCAGGGCGGCGCGCACGTCGCTCAGCTCGGGCGCCGCGCCGTGCGCGTGCACGAGTGCGTAGTCGCGCACGCGGCGCAGCAGGCGGTTGGCGATGCGCGGCGTGCCGCGCGAGCGCATGGCGATCTCGGCCCGCTGTTCCGGGCCGAGCCGTACCCCGAGCATGGCCGCCGAGCGCTCGACGACGCGCTCCAGCTCCTCGGGCTCGTAGAACTCCAGGTGCGCCGTGAAGCCGAAGCGATCCCGCAGCGGGTTGGGAAGCAGGCCCGAGCGCGTCGTGGCGCCCACGAGCGTGAACGGCGCGAGGTCGAGCGGGATGCTCGTCGCGCCAGCGCCCTTGCCCACCATGATGTCGATCCGGAAGTCCTCCATGGCCAGATAGAGCATCTCCTCGGCGGAGCGCGCCATGCGGTGGATCTCGTCGATGAAGAGCACCTCGCCGGGCGTGAGGCTTGACAGGAGCGCGGCCAGATCGCCCGCGTGCTGGATCGCCGGGCCGCTCGACATGCGCAGCGGGCGGGCGCTCTCGTGCGCGACGATCATCGCGAGCGTCGTCTTGCCGAGGCCCGGAGGGCCCGCGAGCAGGATGTGGTCGGCGGGGCGATCCTGGATCCGCGCCGCGTCGAGCAGCAGCTGCAGCTGGCCGCGCACCTTGTGCTGGCCGACGAAGTCCGCCAGGCTGGCCGGCCGCAGCGCGCCCTCGATCGCCAGCTCGGTCTCGTCCTGCGGCTGGGGCGAGGCGGCGTCGCGCTCAGACACGGGCACCGCCGTTCGCCGGCCCGAGTGCCGCGAGTGTGAGGCGCAGCAGGGCCTGGACGGAGGCGCGGTCGGCCTCCGAGGCCCCCTCGGCGGCGGCCGCGACGGCCTCGCCGGCCACGCGCTCGGGCCAGCCGAGTCCCGCGAGGGCCTGCGTCACCTGGGCCAGGACGTCTCCGGCCACGCCCTGCGGGGCGGCGGCGGGGGCCGACGGCGGCGCGAGCTTGCCCTGCAGCTGCACGGCGATCAGCTTGGCCGTCTTGGGCCCGATGCCCGACACCTTCCGGAACGGTCGGTCGTCTTCGGCCTGCACGGCCTCCGCGATCCGGTCGATGCTCATGGCCCCCAGCACGCCGAGCGCCGACTTCGGTCCGACGCCGCTCACGCCGAGCAGCGTGCCGAACACGTCGAGCTCGGCACGGGTGGCGAAGCCGAAGAGCGACAGCGCGTCCTCGCGCACGATCAGGTGGGTGTGCAGCGCCAGCTCCTCCCCCGGCCGCGCGCCGCGGGCGACCTCGGGCACCACGGCCACGGAGAAGCCGACCCCGCCGACGTCGAGCACCACCGAGTCGAGGCCGGCGTGCAGGACGTCGCCGCGCAGGAACGAGATCATGCCTCCACCCTACGCATCCGTTCGCACATCCGTTCGAGCCACGCGGATTCCCCGTCCCCCTGCCGCGAGACAGCAACTGCGCGCCGAGACCGCGTCGTTACGCCGCTGTCTCGGCTCCCGATGCTGTCTCGCCGATTCAGCGGCGCGCCGGGGCGCGGCGGGAGCGCTTCTCGGCCTCGGCCCACGCGCGCTGCGCCGGGGTGAGCGCGCCCTCGGGTGCGGCCGCGGGGGCGCCCCGCCACGCGTGGCAGAGCGCGAGCGCGAGGGCATCGGCCGCGTCGGCCGGTTTGGGCAGCTCGTCGAGCCGCAGCACGCGCGCCACCATGTGCTGCACCTGCGCCTTGTCCGCCGACCCGTAGCCCGTGATGGCGGCCTTGACCTCGCTCGGCGTGTGCGTCGCGGCGGGGATGCCGTGCTCCGCCGCGAGCATGAGCGCCACGCCCGAGGCCTGCGCCGTGCCCATGACGGTCTGCAGGTTGTGCTGCGCGAACACGCGCTCGACCGCGAGCACCTCGGGTCGGTGCGCGGCGAGGGCCTCGCGGATGCCGCGCGCGATCGCGGCAAGCCGCTCCGCCACCGGTGCGTCCGGCGCCGAGCGGATCACGCCGACGTGCACGAGCGTGGCCGAGCGGTCGCGCGCGACGTCGACGATCCCGACGCCGCAGCGCGTCAGCCCCGGATCGATGCCCATGATGCGCCGCGTGCTCACCCCGCCACGCTAAGCGCCCCCTCCCGCGGGCCGGTGAGGCGCGCGGAAGGGGGCGCTGACGCAGTGGCGCACGATGCTCGCACTTCGACTCCGGTCGCTTCGCGCCCTCCGCTCAGTGTTGACCCGTCACGCATCAACGCCGCTGCGCGGCATTGATCCGCGCCGCGTCAAAACCAGATCTCGAGCTCGCGCGCGGCCGACTCGGGCGAGTCCGAGCCGTGCACGAGGTTCTGCTGCACGGCCACGCCCCAGTCGCGGCCGTAGTCGCCGCGGATCGTGCCGGGTGCGGCGGTGGTGGGATCCGTCGTGCCGGCGAGCGAGCGGAAGCCCTCGATGACGCGGTTGCCGGCGACCCGGATCGCGACGACGGGCCCCGACATCATGAACTCCAGGAGCGGCTCGTAGAACGGCTTGCCCTCGTGCTCGGCGTAGTGCTTCGCGAGGAGCTCGCGGCTGGGCTCGACCAGCCGGATGTCGACGAGGGAGTAGCCCTTCGCCTCGATGCGAGCCAGGATCGCGCCCGTCAGGCCGCGCGCGACGCCGTCGGGCTTGACGAGGACGAGGGTCTCTTCGGTGGCCATGGATGGTCCCTTCGTGTGTTGCGGATCTCGAGCCGGCGACGTCAGCCGTCGGCTCCGGCGCGCTGCGCGCTCACGCGGCGCTCGATGCGCGCCCCACCGATCGTCGCATACGCCCACATCCCGCCGAAGATCAGCGCGATGAGCAGGATCGCCGGCACGAGCAGCGCGCCGAGGGCGACGACCGCCTGCAGCGCCCAGCCGAGGGCGAATCCCCAGTCCCAGCGCAGCAGACCGGAGACGGCGAACATGAGGACCGCGACCACCGATCCGGCGACGATCCCCCACCAGGAGGGCATGCCGTCCGGCATCGCCTGGAGCCCGTGCACGGTGAGGCCGCCGAGGAAGACGACGATCGCCTCGAACACGAGCACGACCTGGCCCAGCTTCTCGGGCAGCGGGCGGTAGCGGAGCGGGCGGCTCATGCGCTCCACCCCGACTTCCAGTCCTCGCCCTCGGCCAGCACGAGCGCCTCGCCCGCGAGCACGACGGATCCGGCGACCACGACGCCGCGCTTCGGTGCCGATGCGGCCCACTCGCGCGCCGCGTCGGCGGCGTCGGCCAGACTCGGGTGGACCGTCACGCGCAGTCCGGCGGCCTCGGCCGTGTCGGCGAGGTCGTCCGGTGAGGCCGACCGGTCGGACTCGGGGTTCGTCGCGAACACGTGCGCCGCGACGGGCGCGAGCTGCGCCACGATGCCGGCCGCGTCCTTGTCGGCGAGCACACCGAGCACGACGCCCCACTCCTCGAAGTCGAAGGACTCGCGCAGCGCCTGCGCCAGCGCGGCGGCGCCGTGCGGGTTGTGCGCCGCGTCGACGACGACCGTCGGATCGATGCCCACCAGCTGCAGGCGCCCGGGAGAGGTGGCCTCCTGCAGCCCCTCCGTGAGCACCTCGTCCGTGATCGCCTGCGAGGCGTCGCCGATCAGCGCCTCCACGGCCGCGATCGCGAGCGCCGCGTTCTCGCCCTGATGGCGACCGAGGATCGGCAGGTACTGCTCGGCGTACTCGCCGGCGAGCCCGCGCACCGTGATGAGCTGGCCGCCCACGGCGAGCTTCTGCTCGGCGAGCGCGAACTCGCGGCCTTCGAGCGCCAGGTTCGCCTCGCGCTCCCCCGCCACCCGGCGCAGCACGGCCTCGGCGGCCGGCACCTGACGCGCCGAGACGACGCGCGCGCCCTGCTTGATGATGCCGGCCTTCACCTCGGCGATCTTCTCGATCGTGCCGCCCAGGCGATCCGCGTGATCCATGTCGATGGGTGTGAACACCGCGACGTCGCCGTCGGCCGTGTTGGTCGAGTCCCACGATCCGCCCATGCCCACCTCGAGCACGAGCACGTCCACGGGCGCGTCGGCGCAGGCGACGAACGCGAGCACGGTGAGCAGCTCGAAGAACGTCAGCGGCTCGTCCCCCGCCTCACGCAGTTCGGCGTCGACCATGCCGACGAAGGGCTCGATCTCGTCCCACGCGTCGGCCACGGCCGCGTCCGCGATCGGCTCGCCGTCGACCTGGATGCGCTCCGTGAAGCGCTCCAGGTGCGGGCTCGTGAACAGGCCCGTGCGCAGCCCGTGCGCGCGCACGAGACTCTCGATCATCCGCGCCGTCGAGGTCTTGCCGTTCGTGCCCGTGATGTGCACGACGCGGTACGTGCGCTGCGGGTCGTCCAGCAGCTCGAGCACGCGCGCGGTGCGCTCCTTGCGCGGCTGCACCCAGCGCTCGCCCGCCCGCGCGAGCAGCGCCTCGTAGACGGCGTCGGCGCGTTCCCGGTCGTTCATCGCTCTCCGATCTCGGCGGCTTCAATGACCACGCGGGTCACGGCCACCTGGAAGTCGCCGGCGTTGGCATACGTGCCGGCCGGCACGGTCGCGACGTGCTCGGCGTCGCCGCCGAACGCGCCGTCGCGCACCTCCGCCTCGACGGCCAGCGTCTCGCCCGCCACGTCCGCGGCGTCGAACGCCTGCCGCACGGCGGCGGCGTCGTCGGCCGACGCGAACGCCAGCTCGAGGCGGATCCGGTCGCTCACGTCGAAGCCCGCGGCCTTGCGGGTGTCCTGCACGGCGCGGATGATGTCGCGGGCCAGGCCCTCGGCGGCCAGCTCGGGCGTCACCACCGTGTCGAGCAGCACGAGGCCGCCGCCCGGCAGCAGCGCGAGCGCCTCGCCCTCGGGTCGGCCCGTGGTCTCGAGCACGAGCTCGTACTCCCCGTCCTGCAGCTCGATGCCGCCGGCCGTGACCACGCCGTCGCGCTCGGACCAGTCGCCCGACTTCGACGCCGCGATCACCTGCTGCACCTGCTTGCCGATGCGCGGGCCGAGCGCGCGCGCGTTGACCGTGAGGCGGTGCGAGATGCCGTAGGCCGCCGCGGTGTCCTCGCCGAACTCGACGAGCGAGACGCTCTTGACGTTCAGCTCGTCGCGCAGGATGTCCTCGAACTGCGTGAGCTCGGCGGCGCCGGGCACGACGACGGTGAGCCGCGCGAGCGGCAGCCGCACGCGCAGCCCCTCCTTCTTGCGCAGCGCGTTGGCGACGCTCGAGACCTCGCGCACGGCGTCCATCGCGCGGCGGATGTCCGCGGCCGGCGCGAACTCGGCCGCGTCGGGCCAGTCGGTCAGGTGCACGCTGCGCCCGCCCGTGAGGCCCTGCCACACGCGCTCGGACACGAGCGGGATGAGCGGCGCGGCGACCCGGCACAGGGTCTCGAGCACCGTGTAGAGCGTGTCGAACGCCTCCGTGCTCTTCGGATCGTCGGTCACGCCCGTCCAGAACCGGTCGCGCGAGCGGCGGATGTACCAGTTGGTCAGCACCTCGGCGAAGTCGCGGAGGCGGGCGGACGCCGTCGTCGAGTCGAGCTTCTCGAGGTCGTCGGCGACGTCGCGCACGAGGTCGCCGAGCAGCGCGAGGATGTGCCGATCCAGCACGTCCGTCGAGTCGGTGCGGCGCGTCGCCTCGTAGCCGGCGGCGTTCGCGTAGGTCGAGAAGAAGTACCACGAGTTCCACAGCGGCAGCAGGAACTCGCGCACGCCGGCGCGGATCCCCTCCTCCGTGACGATGAGGTTGCCGCCGCGCAGCACGCTCGACGACATGAGGAACCAGCGCATGGCGTCGGAGCCGTCGCGATCGAACACCTCCGACACGTCGGGGTAGTTGCGCAGCGACTTCGACATCTTCTGCCCGTCGTTGCCGAGCACGATGCCGTGGCACGAGACGCCGGTGAACGCGGGGCGGTCGAACAGGGCCGTGGAGAGCACGTGCATGACGTAGAACCAGCCGCGCGTCTGGCCGATGTACTCGACGATGAAGTCGGCCGGCGCGTGCGCGTCGAACCAGTCCTTGTTCTCGAACGGGTAGTGCACCTGCGCGAAGGGCATCGATCCGGAGTCGAACCAGACGTCGAAGACGTCCTCGATCCGGCGCATCGTGCTCCGCCCCGTCGGGTCGTCGGGGTTCGGGCGCGTCAGCTCGTCGATGTACGGGCGGTGCAGGTCGACCTCTCCGCGCTCGTTGCGCGGCAGCCGGCCGAAATCGCGCTCGATCTCCTCGAGCGAGCCGTACACGTCCACGCGCGGGTGGTTCGGGTCGTCCGACTTCCACACCGGGATGGGCGAGCCCCAGAACCGGTTGCGGCTGATCGACCAGTCGCGCGCGCCCTCGAGCCACTTGCCGAACTGGCCGTGCTTGACGTTCTCGGGCGCCCACGTGATCTGCTCGTTGTTCGCGAGCAGGCGGTCCTTGATGTCGGTGACGCGCACGAACCAGCTCGAGACGGCCTTGTAGATGAGGGGGTTCCGGCAGCGCCAGCAGTGCGGGTAGCTGTGCTCGTAGGACTGCAGGCGCAGCAGCCGGCCCTCGCCGCGCAGCTTGCGCACGATGTCCATGTTGGCGTCGAGCCACAGCTGACCGGCGAAGTCCGGGACGAACGGCAGGAAGCGGCCGTCGTCGCCGAGCGAGACGATCGTCGGGATGCCGGCGGCGTCATTCAGGCGCTTGTCGTCCTCACCGTAGGCGGGCGCCTGGTGCACGAGGCCGGTGCCGTCGGACGTCGTGACGTAGTCGTCGACGAGGATCTGCCACGCGTTCTGCATGCCCCACGTCTCGACGTCGGCGAAGTAGTCGAACAGCGGCTCGAAGCGCACGCCGCCCAGCTCCGTGCCCGGCACGCGGATGCGGATCGCGGCGCGGGCGTCGTCGGCGGACTCGTAGCCCAGGTCCTTCGCGTAGCCGGCGAGCAGATCCTCGGCGAGCAGGAACTCGGCGCCCTCGGCGCCTTCCTTCGCGCCGTTCGGCCCGACGGGCACGACCGCGTACGAGATGGCGGGCCCCACCGCGAGCGACGCGTTCGTCGGCAGGGTCCATGGCGTCGTCGTCCACGCGAGCGCGCGCACGCCCTCGAGGCCCAGCGCGTGCGCCTTCTCGCCCGTGAGCGGGAACGACACCGTCACCGACGGGTCCTGCCGCATCTGGTAGACGTCGTCGTCCATGCGCAGCTCGTGGTTGGACAGCGGCGTCTGGTCGCGCCAGCAGTACGGCAGCACGCGGTACCCCTCGTACGCGAGGCCCTTGTCGTGCAGCGTCTTGAACGCCCACAGCACGCTCTCCATGAACGTGGGATTGAGCGTCTTGTAGCCGTTTTCGAAGTCCACCCAGCGGGCCTGGCGCGTGACGTACGCCTCCCACTCGTCCATGTAGCGCAGCACCGACGCGCGGGCCTTGCCGTTGAACGCCGCGATGCCCATGTCGACGATCTCGCTCTTCTCGGTGATCCCGAGCTGCTTCATCGCCTCGAGCTCGGCCGGCAGGCCGTGCGTGTCCCAGCCGAAGACGCGGTCGACCTTCCGTCCGCGCATGGTCTGGAAGCGCGGGAAGAGGTCCTTGGCGTACCCGGTGAGCAGGTGGCCGTAGTGCGGCAGGCCGTTGGCGAACGGCGGGCCGTCGTAGAACACCCACTCGTCGGCGCCCTCGCGCTGCGCGATCGAGGCGCGGAACGTGTCGTCCGCCTCCCAGAAGCCGAGGATGTCGCGCTCGATGTCCGGGAAGCGCGGGCTCGCCGCGACGCTCGACGGGGCGGCGGCCTGCTCGGCCGCGGGTCCGAACGGGGACTTCGGGTAGGTCATCTCACTCCAGCAGTTCCAAGGGGACTGCGAGGACGACCCGTGCTGTGCAGCCCCGGCCGCGGTACCACCCCGCGTTGCGACGCGTCCCGGAGGACACGCCACCACTCTCACTGCGGCTGTGACGGGCCTGCCCCGCGCGGTTCTACTGAGGGCCGAGGCCCCGTTCTTCCGCGTGCTCCCCGGTGATGGCCGGATCGATGCGTTTCGTCGATTCTACGCGCCCGGCGCTCGCGTTTCTGCACGTTCACGAGCGGATTCCGCGCCCACCCCTCGCGTGCCGCGCGTAAACTCACAGAACGCGACGTCGTCCACACGGATATCGAGTCACGCCTGTGCGGGATGACGACATCTGTGCGCGAAGGCGCGGACGTCACCGTCCGCTCGGCGCCAGATGAAGACCTCGCGCGATCGCTCCGGTGATCATCGCCTGCACGGCGGGCCACTCGTGCAGCACCTGGCGGTAGCCGATCCGGATGACGTGATAGCCGGCGAGGCGCAGCTGCGCGTCGTGGGCGTTGTCCTGCAGGCGCTGGGCGTCGACGTGATGGCCGCCGTCGATCTGCACCACGAGGCGCTCGCCGATCAGGAGGTCGACGCGGTGTCCGAGGATCCACGCCTGCTGCTGCATCGGGAGTCCGAGCCACCGCAGTCGCGACACGACGAGGCTCTCCGTCCCGGCATCCGAGTACGGACTCGCCTCCGCGAGGATCCGCCGCGCATTGGGCCCGAGCGGCAGCGTCGCCAGCTGGTCGATCACGACCAGCCTCTGTCGGATCGCCGACTCCCAGACCGCGAGCGCCTGCTCATGGGGTTGGCAGTCCGACACCAGCGCGAGGGCGTTCTCCACCGGATCCTCGAGCGCCCCGGGATCACGCGGCACGATCGGCTTCGCCCAGTGCACATGCGCCGTCGTGGGTCGGCGGAGGGCGCGCCCGGGCGTCGCGGCGACGTGCATCGCACTCGCGCCGACGTCCCACAGCCCCCTGCGCGCCGCCAGCGTCACGCATGTGACCACGACCCCGACCGCCGCCGCCGCGGTCAGGACCGGATCCGCATCGGTCGTGGCGACCCACCCCCGCGCCGGCCGGACGAGCTCTCCCCGCGCGACAGCCCGGTCGATCGCATGCCGGCTTCCGCCCACGGCGTCGCGCAGCACCGTCGTCCGCATCACCCCGCCGTGCCGACGCACGACCGACCTGTAGCTCATGTCGTCACTGTCTCACCCGCTGTCCCCCGAGCACCCGATGCCCGCCCTCTCTGTGGAGAGATCCCGGCACTCCGGCACCCTGTGAGCGAGCGCTGCCTCCGCGCGCAACCTCCCAGGCCTGGCCTTCGTCAACACCTGCAGCGCATATCTCGTGTGCGTGAGGACGAAACCTGTGCGGGAAGGCGCGGATGCCACCAACCGGCGCGATGAACCCGATCCGCATAGGCTCGGCCCATGGCTCGCACGAAGGATCGTCCGATCGCGCCGCGCGTCGGCGCGCCCGACCTGCCGCGCGAGTTCACGGACGCCGTGGCCGCCCCGCGTCGGGAGCTGCGGCAGGCCCGGCTGGGCGGGCTGACCGGCGAGGTCGATCTGTCGCATGCGTCGCTCGAGGAATGCGTGCTGCCCGCGCCCGCTGTCGACACGCTCGCCCTGCGGGGTGCGACGCTCATCGACGTCGACGTGTCCGACATCCGCGCCGTCTCGGTCGGCGCGCGCGATGCCACCCTGCGCCGTGTGCGCATCGCCGGCGGCCGGATCGGCACCCTCGACCTCGCGGAGGCGCGGGCCGCGGAGCTCGAGCTGGTGGACGTGCGGATCGACTACCTCTCTCTGGCCGGAGCCCGCGTCGAGGACCTGCGCGTCGAGGGGTGCGACATCCGGGCACTCGATCTGCCGCAGGCACAGCTCACCCGCGTGGCGTTCACCCGGTCGCGCGTCGACGAGCTCGACCCGCGCGGCATGCGGGCGACGGACGTGGACCTGCGCGGGCTCGACATGCTCGCCTCCCTCGACGTGCTCGCGCTGCGCGGAGCGACGCTCACCTCGGATCAGGTGCAGCTGCTCGCCCCGGCGTTCGCCGCAGCGGCCGGGATCGACGTGCGCGACTGATCCGAGAGCGCGCCGCCCCGCCCGGTAGACTCGGCGCACCAGCACACTCAGGCACGCACACACCGTGCCGCACATAGCGAGGAGCGTCACATGACCGCGATTCCCGACAAGCCCGCCCTCGAGGGCCTCGAGGCGAAGTGGGGTGAGCGCTGGGAGCAGGACGGCACGTTCCTCTTCGACCGCGACGCCGCCCGCGCCTCCGGTCGCGCCGGGGTCTACTCGGTCGACACGCCCCCGCCCACGGCCTCGGGGTCGCTGCACATCGGCCACGTGTTCTCGTACACGCACACCGACGTCAAGACGCGCTTCGAGCGCATGCGCGGCAAGACGGTGTTCTACCCGATCGGCTGGGACGACAACGGCCTGCCCACCGAGCGCCGCGTGCAGAACTACTACGGCGTGCGCTGCGACCCGTCGCTGCCGTACGACCCCGACTTCACGCCGCCGTTCGAGGGCAACGCGAAGAGCCTCAAGCCCGCGGATCAGGTGCCCATCAGCCGCCGCAACTTCATCGAGCTGTGCGAGACGCTCACGGTCGAGGACGAGAAGACCTTCGAGTCGCTGTGGCGCCAGCTCGGCCTGTCGGTGGACTGGACGCAGACCTACCGCACCATCTCGGACGACACGATCCGCACGAGCCAGCTCGCGTTCCTGCGCAACTACGAGCGCGGCGAGGCGTACCAGGCGCTCGCGCCCACGCTCTGGGACGTGGACTTCCGCTCCGCGATCGCGCAGGCCGAGCTCGAGGACCGCGACCAGCCGGCCGCCTACCACCGGCTCGCGTTCCACAAGACCGATGGATCGGGCGACATCCTCATCGAGACCACCCGGCCCGAGCTGCTGGCCGCGTGCGTGGCGCTCGTGGCGCACCCGGACGACGAGCGGTACCAGCCGCACTTCGGCACGACCGTGACCACGCCGGTGTTCGGCGTCGAGGTGCCGGTGCTCCCCCACCCCCTCGCGCAGCCGGACAAGGGATCGGGCATCGCGATGATCTGCACGTTCGGCGACATGACCGACATCGTGTGGTGGCGCGAGCTGGATCTGCCCAACCGCACGATCATCGGCCGCGACGGCCGCGTCGTGGCCGAGGCCCCCGAGGCGATCACCTCGGAGGCCGGGCGCGCCGCCTTCGCCGAGCTGGCAGGCAAGACCGTCTTCAGCGCCAAGAAGCGCATGGTCGAGCTGCTCGAGGAGTCGGGCGAGCTGATCGAGGTCGGCAAGACCTTCCAGCACCCCGTGAAGTTCTTCGAGAAGGGCGACCGTCCCCTCGAGATCGTCTCGACCCGCCAGTGGTACCTGCGCAACGGCGCCCGCTCCGAGCAGCTGCGCGAGCGCCTGCTCGAGCTGGGCCGGCAGATCGAGTGGCACCCCGAGTTCATGCGCGTGCGCTACGAGAACTGGGTGAACGGTCTCACGGGCGACTGGCTCGTCTCGCGCCAGCGCTTCTTCGGCGTGCCGATCCCCGTCTGGTACGGCCTCGACGAGAACGGCGAGCGGGACTACGCGCGGGTGCTCGTGCCCGATCTCGCGTCGCTGCCCGTCGACCCCTCGACCGACGTGCCGCCCGGCTACACCGAGGAGCAGCGCGGCGTGCCCGGCGGCTTCGAGGCCGAGACCGACGTGTTCGACACGTGGGCCACGTCGTCGCTGACCCCGCAGCTGGCGGCCGGCTGGGAGCGCGACGCGGAGCTGTGGGATCTCGTGGCGCCGTTCGACGTGCGCCCGCAGGGCCAGGACATCATCCGCACCTGGCTGTTCTCCACCCTGCTGCGCAGCGCGCTCGAGGACGACAGGGCGCCCTGGGCGCACGCGTCGATCTCGGGCTTCATCGTCGACCCCGACCGCAAGAAGATGTCGAAGTCGAAGGGCAACGTGGTCACCCCGGCCGACATCCTCGCGCAGCACGGATCGGACGCCGTGCGCTACTGGGCGGCCTCCAGCCGCCTGGGCGCCGACGCGGCCTTCGACCCGCAGAACCCGACGCAGATCAAGATCGGTCGCCGCCTGGCGATCAAGGTGCTCAACGCGGCGAAGTTCGTCCTCGGCTTCGAGGCGCCCGCCGGCGCCGCCGTCACCGAGGCGCTCGACCTGTCGATGCTCGCGGCGCTCGACGAGGTCGTGACGCAGGCGACCGCGGCGCTCGAGAACTACGACCACGCGCGCGCCCTCGAGCTCACCGAGGCGTTCTTCTGGACGTTCTGCGACGACTACCTCGAGCTCGTGAAGGAGCGCGCGTACACGGGCGGGGACGCCGGCGCCTCGGCGGCCGTCGCGCTGCGCACGGCCCTGTCGACGCTGCTGCGCCTGCTCGCGCCGGTCATCTCGTTCGCGACCGAGGAGGTGTGGTCGTGGTTCCAGGACGGTTCCGTGCACCGCGCCCCGTGGCCGGAGCCGTCGGGCCTCGGTGGCGACCCCGCCGTGCTCGCGGCCGCGAGCGAGGCGCTCATCGGCATCCGCCGCGCCAAGACCGAGGCCAAGGCGTCGCAGAAGACCCCCGTCGCCGTCGCGACGATCGCCGCGCCCGCCGCGCGGACCGAACTGCTGCGCGCCGCCGAGGCCGACCTGCGTGCGGTCGGGCGGATCGCGCAGCTCGAGTTCGTCGAGGGCGAGCAGCTCGCCGTCACCCGGATCGACCTGGCCCCCGAGGAGGCATGATGCAGCTGGGAACGCGCTGGTCCGCGGGCGATGAGCCGCCCCGCTCGGTGCCGCAGGAGCTGCGGGAGGAGATCGCCCGCGTCGAGGCGACGCTCCCGCCCGGGCAGCCTGCGCCCTCGTGGACGCTCACGTGGCTCGAGGGCCGGCCGATCGCCGAGCTCGCCACCGGCATCGAGGTGCGACTGGACGAGGACGGCCGCGCCGTCGCCAGCCGCTTCGATCCGATGGAGTGACGCGCGTCGCGACCCGGCCGGATCACGCGATCGGCCGGGTCGCGCGCACGTAGGCTGACGGGGTGCCTGATCTGGACTTCAACCCCCTTCTCGCCCCCTCGCCGCTGCCGTACGGCGTGCCGGACTACGCCGCGATCCGGCCCGAGCACTATCTGCCCGCCTTCGAGCGCGCGTTCGCCGAGCACCGCGACGAGGTCGCCGCGATCACGGCGCAGGCGGACGAGCCGACGTTCGAGAACACGATCGAGGCGCTCGAGCGCTCGGGCCGCCTGCTCGATCGCGTGAGCCCCGCCTTCTACACGGTCAACTCGGCCCACGCGACGCCCGAGATCCAGCAGATCGGCGAGACGCTCGCGCCGCTGCGCGCCGCGCACGACGACGCGATCCAGCTCGACGCCGCGCTGTTCGCCCGCATCGCGGCCGTGCACGACCGCCTCGACGAGCTCGCCCTCGACGCCGAGCAGCGCTACCTCGTCGAGCGGCGCTTCCGCGAAATGCAGCACGCCGGAGCCGGCCTCGACGAGGCGGCCAAGGCCCGGCTCACCGAGCTGAACACGCGCCTGTCGACGCTCACGACGCAGTTCGAGAAGAACCTGCTCGCCGACACGAACGAGCTCGCGCTGGTCGTCGACGACGCCGCCGAGCTGGACGGGCTGACCGAGGGCGAGATCTCGGCCGCGCGACAGGCGGCCGCCGATCGCGGAATCGATGGCCACCTCATCTCGCTCACGCTGTACACGGGCCACCCGTACCTCTCGTCGCTCACGAACCGCGGCGTCCGCGAGCGACTGCTGAACGCGTCGCGCTCGCGCGCCTCGCGCGGCAACGAGAACGACAACGCGCAGGTGCTGCTCGAGATCGTGCGCCTGCGCGCCGAGCGCGCCCGCCTGCTGGGATACGCGAGCCATGCGGAGTACATCACGTCCGACCAGACCGCCGGCTCCCCCGCCGCCGTCGAGGAGCGGCTGCGCCGTCTCGCCGGCCCCGCGGCGCGCAACGCGCAGCGCGAGCGCTTGGCGCTCGAGCAGATCGCGGGCCACGCGATCGAGGCGCACGACTGGGCGTTCTACACCGAGAAGGTGCGCCAGGCCGAGTACGACCTCGACACCGCCGCCCTGCGCCCCTGGTTCGAGGCCGAGCGCGTGCTCCAGCAGGGCGTGTTCCACGCCGCACACGTGCTGTACGGGCTGACGTTCCGCGAGCGGGCCGACATCCCCTCGTACCACCCCGGCGTGCGCACGTTCGAGGTGTTCAACGAGGACGGCTCGCCCCTGGGCCTGTACCTGCTCGACCTCTACACCCGCGACACGAAGCGCGGCGGCGCGTGGATGAACTCGATCGTCGTGCAGTCGCGACTGCTGGGCGACGAGCGCCCCGTCGTCGTGAACAACCTCAACGTGCCGCAGCCGGCCGAGGGCTCCCCCACGCTGCTGACGCTCGACGAGGTCAACACGCTGTTCCACGAGTTCGGGCACGCCCTGCACGGCCTGTTCGCCACCGTCACCTACCCGCACTTCGGCGGCACCCAGGTGTACCGCGACTTCGTGGAGTTCCCGAGCCAGGTGAACGAGATGTGGATCCTGTGGCCCGAGATCGTCCGCAACTACGCCGTGCACCATGAGACCGGCGAGCCGCTGCCGGACGACGTGATCGAGCGACTGCAGGCGTCGGGCACGTTCAACGAGGGCTTCGCGACGAGCGAGTACCTCGCGGCCGCGTGGCTCGACCAGGCCTGGCACACCCTCACCGTCGAGCAGGCGGCCGAGGTGCGCGACGTCGCGGCGTTCGAGGCGGCGGCCCTCGCCGACATCGGGCTGGACGACCCGGCCGTCCCGACCCGCTACTCGTCGACGTACTTCCAGCACGTGTTCGCCGGCGGCTACAGCGCCGGGTACTACTCGTACATCTGGAGCGAGGTGCTCGACGCCGACACGGTCGAGTGGTTCCACGAGAACGGCGGCCTCACGCGGGCGAACGGCGACCGGTTCCGCGAGCGCCTGCTGGGCGTGGGCGGATCGAAGGACCCACTCGAGGCGTACCGCGACTTCCGCGGCCGCGACGCCGAGATCGAGCCGCTCCTGAAGCGCCGCGGCCTCACGGCCTGACGCACGAAGGAGGCCCCCGGATCCGCGGATCCAGGGGCCTCCTTCACGTCCTGACGCCTACGCGCTCTTCTTCCTCTGGGCGAAGACGAACGTCGGCTCGCCGCCGTCCTCCACCGCCGCACGCGTGACGATGACCTTGACGATGTCGTCGTTCGACGGGATGTCGAACATGATCGGGCCGAGCACGTCCTCGAGGATCGCGCGCAGGCCGCGGGCGCCGGTCTTGCGCGCCACCGCGAGGTCGGCGATCGCCCGAAGCGCGTCCTCCTCGAACTCCAGCTGCACGCCGTCGAGCGCGAACATGTGCTGGTACTGCTTCACCAGGGCGTTGCGCGGCGTCGTGAGGATCTCCATGAGCGCGTCCTGATCGAGCGGGTTCACCGACGCGATCACGGGCAGGCGCCCGATGAACTCGGGGATGAGACCGAACTTGTGCAGGTCCTCGGGCAGCACCTCGCCGAAGAGCGTGTTCTCCTGGCTCTTGTCGTGCAGCGGTGCGCCGAAGCCCACGCCGTGCTTGCCGACGCGCGCGGAGACGATATCCTCCAGGCCCGCGAAGGCGCCCGCCACGATGAACAGCACGTTCGTCGTGTCGATCTGGATGAACTCCTGGTGCGGGTGCTTGCGGCCGCCCTGCGGCGGCACGGAGGCGACCGTGCCCTCGAGGATCTTCAGCAGCGCCTGCTGCACGCCCTCGCCCGACACGTCGCGCGTGATCGAGGGGTTCTCGGCCTTGCGCGCGATCTTGTCGACCTCGTCGATGTAGATGATGCCGGTCTCGGCGCGCTTGACGTCGTAGTCGGCGGCCTGCAGCAGCTTGAGCAGGATGTTCTCGACGTCCTCGCCCACGTAGCCGGCCTCGGTCAGCGCCGTCGCGTCGGCCACCGCGAACGGCACGTTGAGCCGCTTCGCGAGCGTCTGCGCGAGATACGTCTTGCCGCAGCCGGTCGGCCCGAGCATGAGGATGTTGCTCTTGGCGACCTCGACGTCCTCGGCCTTCTGCTCGGCGGGGCGCAGCTCGCTGCGCGCGCGGACGCGCTTGTAGTGGTTGTAGACGGCCACGGACAGGGCGCGCTTGGCGTCCTCCTGGCCGATGACGTACTCCTCGAGGAAGTGGAAGATCTCGCGGGGCTTGGGCAGATCGAACTCGGCGGCCTCGCCGTCGGACGACGACTCCGCCATCCGCTCCTCGATGATCTCATTGCACAGCTCGACGCACTCGTCGCAGATGTACACGCCCGGTCCCGCGATCAGCTGCTGGACCTGCTTCTGACTCTTGCCGCAGAAGGAGCACTTGAACAGGTCGGCGCTCTCACCGATGCGTGCCATGGGTCCTCCTGAGCTGATCCTGTCGGGTCATGGTCCCGAGCCTAGCCGCTGCCACCGACACGGGCGTGTTGCCGCGCGCCCGGCGCGTATCCGGTCCACAACGAAGGCCCCGGCGTCTCCGCCGGGGCCTTCGCCATCGTCACTTCGAGACCGGGCCTCGCTTGCGGGTGCTGAGCACCTGGTCCACCAGGCCGTACTCGACGGCCTCGGCGGCGCCGAGGATCTTGTCGCGGTCGATGTCCTTGTTCACCTGCTCGATCGAGCGGTTGGAGTGCTTCGCGAGTGTCTCCTCGAGCCACGTGCGCATGCGCAGGATCTCGGCCGCCTGGATCTCGATGTCCGACGCCTGCCCGTGACCGGCCTCGCCGACGGCGGGCTGGTGGATGAGCACGCGCGCGTTCGGCAGCGCGAGGCGCTTGCCCGGCGCGCCGGCGGCGAGCAGCACGGCCGCGGCCGAGGCGGCCTGGCCGAGCACGACGGTCTGGATCTGCGGCGAGATGTACTGCATCGTGTCGTAGATCGCCGTCATCGCCGTGAACGATCCGCCCGGCGAGTTGATGTACATGATGATGTCGCGGTCGGGGTCCTGGCTCTCGAGCACCAGCAGCTGGGCCATCACGTCGTCGGCGGACGCGTCGTCCACCTGCACGCCGAGGAAGATGACGCGGTCCTCGAACAGCTTGTTGTAGGGGTCCTGGCGCTTGTAGCCGTAGGCCGTGCGCTCCTCGAACTGCGGCAGGATGTAGCGGCTCGACGGAACCTGGAAGCCCTGCGGCGTGGAGGTGTGGGGGGTGTGCATCTCTCCTGTTGTCCTTGTCCCTCAGTTGCGATCCGTGCCGCCGGCGCCGACGACGTCCTGCGCATGCTCGCGGATGTGGTCGACGAAGCCGTACTCCAGGGCCTCCTCGGCCGTGAACCAGCGGTCGCGGTCGCCGTCCTCGTTGATCTGCTCGACGGTCTTGCCCGTCTGCGCGGCCGTGATCTCGGCCAGGCGGCGCTTCATGTCGAGGATCAGCTGGGCCTGCGTCTGGATGTCGCTCGCCGTGCCGCCGAAGCCGCCGTGCGGCTGGTGCAGCAGCACGCGCGCGTTCGGCGTGATGTAGCGCTTCCCCTTGGTGCCGCTCGTCAGCAGCAGCTGGCCCATCGACGCGGCCATGCCGATGCCGACCGTGACGATGTCGTTCGGCACGAACTGCATCGTGTCGTAGATCGCCATGCCGGCCGTGATCGAGCCGCCGGGCGAGTTGATGTAGAGATAGATGTCCTTGTCGGGGTCCTCGGCGGCGAGCAGAAGGATCTTCGCGCAGATCTCGTTCGCGTTCTCGTCGCGCACCTCCGAGCCAAGCCAGATGATGCGGTCCTTCAGCAGCCGGTCGAAGGCACTCTGTGCCATCAGCGGTTCGGGCATTCTCACTCCATTCGATGGTGCGTCGATACGACACTACCGGCGGGCCCCCGCACCCCCGGCCTTGTTCGCCGTCGGCATAGGAGCGTGTCAGCGCCGGCGCCCGTAGCACTCCCCGCGCCCGCGTCCAAGCCCTCGCGGCATCGCGCGCGGGCGTCCTAGCGTGGGCGGCGTCGGCCGTCGCGCCGCGGCCGATCCCCCGAACGAGAGAGGTGACCATGACGCGATTCGGATACACCCTGATGACCGAGCAGAGCGGACCGAAGGAGCTCGTCGGCTACGCCGTCGACGCGGAGCGCGCGGGCTTCGACTTCGAGGTCATGAGCGACCACTACTCCCCCTGGCTGGCCTCGCAGGGGCACTCCCCCTACGCGTGGTCGGTGCTGGGCGCCGTCGCGCACGCCACCGAGCGCGTCGGCCTCGCCACCTACGTGACGTGCCCCACCATGCGCTACCACCCGGCGGTCGTCGCGCAGAAGGCGGCGACCGTGCAGCTGCTCGCCGACGGGCGGTTCACGCTGGGCCTCGGCGCGGGCGAGAACCTCAACGAGCACGTCGTGGGCGAGCGCTGGCCGGGCGTCGACGAGCGCCACGACATGCTCGAGGAGGCCGCGCTCATCATCCGCGAGCTGCTGACGGGCGAGCTGGTCACGTGGGAGGGCGAGCACTTCCGCGTGGAGTCGGCCCGGCTCTGGGACGCGCCCGACGGCGGCGTGCCGATCGGCATCGCCGTGTCGGGCGAGAAGTCGCTCGAGCGCTTCGCGCCGATCGGCGATCACCTCATCACGACGATGCCGGACGCGACGCTCGTCGAAGGCTGGGGCGCGCGCACGCGGGGCGCGGACCCGCGCGCCATCGGCCAGGTTCCGATCTGCTGGGCACCCGACGCGGAGGAGGCCGTGGCGCTCGCGCACGATCAGTTCCGGTGGTTCGGCGGCGCGTGGCGCGTGAACTCCGATCTGCCCACGCCCGCGGGCTTCACGCAGGCGACGCAGTACGTCCGGCCGGAGGACGTCGCGCAGTCGATCGCGTGCGGTCCCGACCTCGACGCGCTCGCCGAGAGCGTGCGGCCGTTCCTCGACGCCGGCTTCACCGACATCGCCCTCGTGCAGGTGGGCGACCGGCACCAGCAGCGCTTCCTGGACGAGGTGGCCGAGCCGCTGCTCGAACGCCTGCGCGCGCTCGGCTGAGCGGGCGGGAACGCCGAAGGGGCGGGCGCATCGCGCGCCCGCCCCTTCGTGTGAGAGGTGCTTACTCGGCTTTCTCGGCCTCGGCCTCGTCGCCCTCGTCCTCGGATGCGGCGTCCTCGACGAGCGCGAAGTCCGACACGTCGACCGGCTTGCCGTTGGTGTCGACGACCTCCGCCTTGCCGAGCAGGATCGACAGCGCCTTGTTGCGCGCGACGTCGCCCATGAGCGCGGGCAGCTGGCCGCCCTGCTGGATGGCCTGGATGAACTCCTGCGGCGCCATGCCGTATTGACCGGCCGACTGGATGAGGTACTGCGTGAACTCGTCCTGCGACACCTGCACGTCGAGCTGCTCGGCGTAGGCGTCGAGCAGCATCTGCGTGCGGAACTGCTTCTCGCTCGCCTCGGCCACCTCGGCGCGGTGCTCGTCGTCCTCGAGACGGTTCTCGGCCTCGAGGTGGCGGTGCACCTCGTCCTCGACGAGCTGCGCGGGCACGGGGATCTCGACCTGCTCGAGCAGCGTCTCGATGAGCTTGTCGCGGGCCGCCGACGCCTGCGCGAACGCGCCGCGCGACTGCGTCTGCTCCGCGAGGCTCTCGCGCAGCTCGGCGAGCGTGTCGAACTCGCTGGCCATCTGGGCGAAGTCGTCGTCGGCCTCGGGCAGCTCGCGCTCCTTGACGGCCTTGACGGTGACGGAGACCTCGGCCTCCTCGCCCGCGTGGTCGCCGCCGACGAGCGTCGACTTGAAGGTGGTGTCCTCGCCGGCCGTGAGCGACTCGATCGCCTCGTCCGTGCCCTCGAGCAGCTGGCCGGAGCCCAGCTCGTACGACACGCCCTCGGCGCGGTCGATCTCGGTGCCGCCGATCGTGGCGACGAGGTCGAGCTCGACGAAGTCGCCCTTGGCGGCCGGGCGGTCCACGGTGACGAGCGTGCCGAAGCGGGCGCGCAGGTCGTTGAGCGCCTCCTCGACCTTGGCCTCGTCGACCTCGATCGCGTCGACCTCGACCTTCAGGCCCTCGATCGAGGGAGCCTCGAACTCGGGACGCACGTCGGTCTCGATGTCGACGACGAGGTCGCCCGAGAAGTCCTTCTCGTTCGGCCACTCGACGATCTCGGCCGACGGGCGGCCGAGGACCTTGAGGTCGTTCGCGGCGACCGCCTCGCGGTAGAAGCCGTCCAGCCCCTCATTCGCCGCGTGCTCGAGGACGGCGACGCGGCCGACACGCTGGTCGATGATCGGCGCCGGCACCTTGCCCTTGCGGAAGCCGGGGATCTGCACGTCCTGCGCGATGTGCTCGTAGGCGTGCTGGATGCTCGGCTTGAGCTCCTCGGGGCTGACCGTGATGTGCAGCTTCACCCGGGTCGGGCTGAGCTTCTCGACGGTGCTGTTGACCATGCTGGTTGCTTCTCCTCGTGACGGACCCGCACGCGATCCGCACGGGGGTTCAGGTCTTCGGGCCGTTCGTCGGGGCGACAGGATTTGAACCTGCGACTTCCCGCTCCCAAAGCGGGCGCTCTACCAAGCTGAGCTACGCCCCGGGGCTTCCCGCGGAGCGGGAGTGCGAAACGGCCCCGTCGAGTCTAGCCGACTCGGCGATCGGGCACCTGATGGCCGGATCGCGGGCGCGCCGCGGTGGACCGCAGACCCGCGGGACGGGAGACGCATGTGGAGGGGATGACGGGAATCGAACCCGCGTGACCAGTTTGGAAGACTGGGGCTCTACCATTGAGCTACATCCCCGGACTGCCGGGCAGCGCGTACGAGTCTAGCCGACGCGCGAACCGGGTCGGAAACAGCGCCGGGTCACGGCGCGCCGCCGATTGCCGCGTGGATGCGCGCGTTCTCGACGTAGCGATCGGCGTTGTCGCGCAGGCCGGCGACCTCCTCGTCCGTCAGCTCGCGGCGGACCTTGGCGGGCACGCCGGCGACGAGCGAGCGCGGCGGGATGACGCTGCCCTCGAGCACGACGGCGCCGGCCGCGATGAGACACTGCGGGCCGACGACCGCTCCCGACAGCACGACCGATCCCATCCCGACGAGCGAGCCGTCGCCGATCTCGCACCCGTGCACGACGGCGTTGTGGCCGATCGAGACATCCTCTCCGATCCGCGCGGGATGATCCCGATCCACGTGGATCGCGACGCTGTCCTGCACGTTGCTGCGGGCACCGATCCGGATCTCGTTGACGTCGCCCCGCAACACGGCGTTGTACCAGACGCTCGTCGACTCCCCCAGCCCCACGTCGCCGATCACCCTCGCGCCGTCCGCGACGAAGGCCGACGGATCGACGGCCGGCTCGGCACCAGGCAGGGACAGGACGGACGCGGTCGCGGCGATGCTCATGCGCCCATCGTGCCACGGCCGGCGGGCCGCGTTTCGGCCAGGTCAGCGACCCGTTAGCCCAGCCTCAGCTTGCTTGCGGAATGCCTGCGGGTGGGGCACCGTTGAGGTCATCGGATGGCGCATTCACGCCACTTCCGCGAGGTGACCAACGGGAGGAACCACCATGAGCAAGCAGACCATCGCGGCCACCGCCGCCGACCCCACCGTCGCCGCCGCCGCCTCGCAGTTCCTGTCGCCCGTCGTGCTGGGCCTGCAGGCCCTCGTGGTGAACGGCAAGCAGGCGCACTGGCACGTGCGCGGCGCCAACTTCGTGGGCGTGCACGAGTTCCTCGACACGCTCGTCACCCACGCGGGTGGCTGGGCCGACGAGGCCGCCGAGCGCATCATCGCCCTGGGCCTGCCGATCGACGCGCGCCTCGACACGATCGCCGAGAAGGCGCCGGCCACGCACGTGGGCGCCGGCTTCGAGCAGTCCGACCAGCTCATCGCGAAGGTCGTGGCCGATATCGACGCCGTCATCGCCGACCTCGACGCCGCGATCGACGGCCTCGACGAGATCGACCTCACGAGCCAGGACGTCGCGATCGGCATCAAGGCCGGTCTCGAGAAGGACCGCTGGTTCCTCGTCGCGCACGTCGCGGAGTAAGCCGCCGCCTCCGATGCCCCGGGCCGATCGGCCCGGGGCATCGTCGCGTTCAGGCCAGGTGCGTGAGGCGCCCGCCGAGCAGCGTCGCGTGGACGGGCATGGCGCGCAGCGCGACGCGGTCCGCGGCGACGGGATCGTGCGCGACGATCGCGAGATCGGCCGGCGATCCGGGCTCGATCGTCTGCGGGTCGATCGATCCGCCCGCCGTCGAGGCCGCGAGCGCCGTGCGCGCGTCGATCCCCTGCTCCGGCCGCCAGGGCTCCCGGTCGTCGTCGGTGCGGAACACCGCGGCCGACATCGCGACCCAGGGGTCCAGCGGCGCCACGGGCGCGTCGGAGCCGAACAGCAGCCGCACCCCCGCGTCGCGGAACGCCCGCAGCGGGTAGGGGCTCGCCGCATGGGCGCCCCAGTAGCGCTCGGTGAGGTCCCTGTCGTCCATCGCGTGCTGCGGCTGTACGCTGGCCGCCACCCCCAGGTGCGCGAAGCGCTGCACGTCGGCGGCCGACACGAGCTGCGCGTGCTCGATGCGCCCCGGCACGCCGGCGCGCGCGAACGCGTCGAGGGCCGCGGCGTTGGTGCGGTCGCCGATGGCGTGGATCGTCGTCGCGATGCCCGCGGCGGCGGCGCGGATCACGAGCCGCGCCATCTCCTCCGGCGATGCGTTGGGGCCGCCGTGGTTGTGCGGATCGTCGGCGTACGCGTCGGTCGTCCATGCCGTGCGCGTGCCGAGCGAGCCGTCGGCGAGCACCTTGAGCATGCCCATCCGCACGAGGCCCGCCTCGTCCAGCGCGTCCCCCGAGCGCAGCCCCGCCGCGATCGCCTCGGCCAGGTGATCGGGGTACACGGCGGCGTGCACGCGCAGCCCGTCCCAGCCCGCCGCGGCCCGCCGCCGCCAGGCCGTCAGCTCGTCGCCGAACTCGAGGTCCCACACGCCGACCACGCCGCGCGCCGCGGCGTCGCGCGCGGCCCGCCGGATGAGCCGGTCGCCCGCGTGGTCGGAGAGCTCGTTGACCGCGACGATCGTGGCGAACGCCGGCCCCTCGCGCAGCACACCGGACGGGTCCGGCGCGATCCCCTCCCGGCGGAACGCGGCGGTGTTCATCCACACCGAGTGCGAGTCGGCGCCGAGCAGGTACGTCGGCACGTCGCCCGTGGCCCCGTCGAGCACGTCGAGACTCGCCGGCTCCGGCCACAGCCCCTCGCGCCAGTGCTGCAGCACGCGGCGCCCGTCATCTCCCGGCTCCTGCCGCGCCGCGAAGTCGGCGGCCTCCGCCGCCGTGCGCGCGTGCGCGACCGAGGGGCGCGAACGCGACAGCGCCCACTGGCGCAGGTGCACGTGGTGGTCCCACAGGCCGGGCACGAGCCACGCGCCGCCCGCGTCGAGCACGACGCCGTCGCGCCGCGCGTTGCCGGCGGGGGCGATGTCGAGGATGCGCCCGTCGCGCAGGAAGACGTCGTACGGCGCGTCGGGCTCCACGAGCGCGAGCGGCATGAGCTCGCGCCCCTCCCCCGCGATCCGCGCGTTCGCGATCACGTCGACGGTGGATCCGACGTCCATCCCGCTCCTCACCTCTGGCAGTTCGGGCACCAGTACAGCTTGCGCGCCTGCATCTCCTCGAGCGCGATCTCCGTGCCGCACACGCGGCACGGCAGCCCGGCGCGGTGGTAGACCCAATGGCGGTCGTCGCGGCTGGCCATGGCCTTGCGCCACGCCTCGCCCTCGAGCCCGTCCATCGTCATCATCTGCCCGGTCTCCACGCCGATGCGCAGCAGCGCGTCCCAGTCGCGCCACAGCCCGCGCACGATCTCCTCGGGGATCGCGCGGCCCGGCGTATGCGGATCGAGGCGCGCGCGGAAGAGCATCTCGGCGCGGTAGACGTTGCCGATCCCGCTCACCACCGCCTGATCCATGAGCAGCTGACCGATCGCCACGTTGCGCGCCCGCACGGCGCGGACGAAGCGCTCCTCGTTCTCGGTGGGGTCGCCCACGAGCGGATCCGGTCCCAGACGCGCGATCACGGCCTCCACCTGCTCGGCCGTCTCGACCGCGCACGCCGTGGGGCCGCGGAGGTCGGCGCACGTGCTCTCGGTCAGCAGCCGCAGGCGCACCTGCCCGACGATCGGCGGCGGCCACTCGGCGTCCGGCGCCTCGAGCCCGTCGGGCTCGTCGAGGCCCTTCGTCTGCTCGGACATGCGCACGTGCACGCGCGTGCGCCGGGGCGCCCCGATCGACGTGAGCGAGTTCTCGCCGGCGTCGTCGAAGACCGGCTCGTCGCCGAGCACCGTGCCGCGCTGGTTGGTCTGCCCCATCCGGCCGTTGGCGGAGGCGATGGTGGGGTCGACGAGGATCTCGCCCGCGAAGTCCCACGCCCCGTACAGGCCGAGGTGCACGCGCAGCCAGGCGCCCGAGTCGAACTCGAGGAACATCTGCTTGCCCACCGCCTGCGCGCGCGTGGGCGTGCGGCCCGAGAGCATCGCCGCGCCCTCGGCGAAGCGGCCCTGCGGGCTCGTGGCCTGCACGGGGCGGCCCACGAAGTTGCGCGCGAACTGGCGGGCGATGCGGTGGACGGAGTGGCCCTCTGGCATGCCTACGCGCCCGCGCGCGGATCGGGCTCGAGCGTGCCGTCGGTCTCGAACGCCGCGATCTGGCCGATCCGGCGCGCGTGCCGCTCCTCGCCCGAGAACGGCGTCTCGACGAAGCGGTCGATGAAGCGCGCGACCTCCTCGAACGTGTGCTGGCGCGCGCCGATCGCGATGACGTTGGCGTCGTTGTGCTCGCGCGCGAGCTCGGCGGTCGCGATGCTCCACACGAGCGCGGCGCGCACGCCCCTCACCTTGTTCGCGGCGATCTGCTCGCCGTTGCCCGATCCGCCGAACACGACGCCGAGCGCCTCGACGCCGGCCTCCTGGTCGGCGACGACGGCCTGCGCCGCGCGGATGCAGAACGACGGGTAGTCGTCGAGCGGGTCGTAGGAGACGGGCCCGTGGTCGATCACCTCGTGGCCCGCACCCGCCAGGTGGTGCTGCAGCTGCGTGGAGAACTCGAGGCCGGCGTGGTCGGTCGCGATGTGGATCCGCATGCTGACGATTCTCCCCTATCCGCTCAGGGCGCGAGACCCGCGGCGGCCGGGCGCACGCCGAGCCGGGCGTTGATGCCGTCGCCCGGGCGGGCCACGTCGTACCAGGGGCCGAGATCCGTCACGTGCGGGCGCTCGGCGGCCGGCGTGCCGTGCAGCCGCTCCTCGATGAGGTCGACCAGGCCCGCGACGAACGCCGGATGCGTGCCGGGCGTGCGCGTGCGCACGGCCTTCAGCCCCGCGGCCTCGGCCGACGCGATCGCCTCGTTGTCGAGGTCCCACATGACCTCCATGTGGTCGCTCACGAAGCCCAGCGGCACGATCGCGATCGCCCGCACGCCCTCGGCCGGCAGCTCGGCGATGCGGTCGTTCACGTCCGGCTCGAGCCACGGCTGCGACGGCGGGCCCGAGCGCGACTGGTAGACGAGGTCCCAGCCGATCGTGCCGGCGGCGGGCACCTCCTCCGCCAGGCGCGACATGAGGTGCGCGGCCACGGCGCGGTGCTGCGCCGCGTACGCGCCGCCCTCGGGCCACTCCACGTCACGCGGGCCGGACCGGTCCGCGTCGGCGGTCGGGATCGAGTGGGTCGAGAAGAGCACGCGCACGGCCTCGGGCGCCACGCCGTCGGCGAGGAAGCCCTCCACGGCCGCGCGCACGCCCTCGAAGAAGGGCTCCACGAAGCCGGGGTGGTCGAAGAAGAGGCGCACCTTGTCGATCGTGACGGGGTCGTCGCCCTCGCCCAGGTCCGTGTCGATGAGCACGCGCGCGAAGTCCTCGCGGTACTGGCGGTCGCTGGAGTACGAGCTGTACGCGCTCGTTGCGACCGCGAGCAGCGTGCGGTGCCCGTCGGCGGCCGCCGCGCGCACGGCGTCGTCGAGGTACGGCTCCCAGTTGCGGTTGCCCCAGTACACGGGCAGGCCGAGGCCCCGGCGGTCGATCTCCGCCTCGAGCGCCGCCTTGAGCTCGCGGTTCTGCGCGTTGATGGGGCTCACGCCGCCGAAGTGGCGGTAGTGCGTCGCCACCTCCTCGAGCCGCTCGTCCGGGATGCCGCGCCCGCGCGTCACGTTGCGCAGGAACGGGATCACGTCGTCCTGCCCCTCGGGGCCGCCGAAGCTCGCCAGCAGCACCGCGTCGTACGCCACCGGCTCCTCGATGTGCGGCGCGCCGCTCGACGCGGCGGCGGATGCGAACGGAACGGTGACCTCGGTCTCGGCGGTGCTCACCCCTTCATTTTCGCACCCGCGTAGAAGAGCGGTCCCCAGCCGGCATGCAGGATCGGCATATCGGATCCTCGTTCGCGGTTTCCCGCGCCCGCCGGGCGCGAGCACGTAGGCTTGACCAGTCGCCGCGCCCGCCGGCGCGGCTCCCCCGATCGTTTCCACCACCAGGGAGTTGCGCAGTGCCTGGAGAGAACCTCACCCGCATTGAGGCGCAGGAGCGTCGCGCCGTCGTCGACACGCAGTCCTACGCGGTCACGCTCGACCTCACCAAGGGCGACGAGGTGTTCGGCTCGCGCAGCGTCGTGCGCTTCGCCGCGACGCCCGGGGCCTCCACCTTCATCGACCTCATCGCGCGCGAGGTGCGCGAGGTCACGCTCAACGGCGTGCAGCTCGAACCGTCCGAGGTCTTCGCGGACGCGCGGATCCGGCTCGACGGCCTGGAGGCCGAGAACGAGCTCGTCGTCGACGCCGACTGCGAGTACACGCACACGGGAGAGGGCCTGCACCGCTTCGTCGACCCCGTCGACGGCGAGGTCTACCTCTACACCCAGTTCGAGGTGCCCGACTCGCGGCGCGTCTTCGCCGTGTTCGAGCAGCCCGACCTGAAGGCCACGTTCCAGTTCACCGTCACGGCGCCGGCCACGTGGCAGGTCGTGTCGAACCAGCCGACGCCCGAGCCGATCCTGCACGACGACAACGAGACCGCCACGTGGGGCTTCGAGCCCACGCCGCGGATCTCGTCGTACATCACCGCGCTGATCGCCGGCCCGTACGAGGTCGTGCGCTCGGAGCTGACGAACGCCGAGGGCCGCGTCGTCCCGCTCGGCGTGTTCGCGCGCAAGAGCCTGTGGCAGCACGTCGACGCCGACTACATCTTCGAGAAGACGCGGCAGGGCTTCGCGTACTACGAGGAGAAGTTCGGCTTCCCCTACCCGTTCGCGAAGTACGACCAGCTCTTCGTGCCGGAGTTCAACGCCGGGGCGATGGAGAACGCGGGCGCGGTCACCTTCACCGAGACGTACGTCTTCCGCAGCAAGGTCACCGACGCCGTCAAGGAGCGCCGCGTCGTGACGATCCTGCACGAGCTGGCGCACATGTGGTTCGGCGACCTCGTGACCATGAAGTGGTGGAACGACCTGTGGCTGAACGAGTCGTTCGCCGAGTGGGCGTCGACGATCGCCACGGCCGAGGCCACCGAGTGGACCGAGGCGTGGACCACGTTCAACGCCATGGAGAAGACCTGGGCCTACCGGCAGGACCAGCTGCCGTCGACGCACCCGATCGTCGCGGAGATCAACGACCTCGAGGACGTGCAGGTCAACTTCGACGGCATCACGTACGCTAAGGGCGGCTCGGTGCTCAAGCAGCTGGCCGCCTGGGTGGGCATCGACGCGTTCTTCGCCGGGGTGGGTGCCTACTTCCGCAAGCACGCATACTCGAACACCGAGCTGTCGGATCTGCTCGTGGAGCTGGAGCGCACGAGCGGCCGCGACCTGTCGACGTGGTCGAAGAAGTGGCTCGAGACCGCCGGCGTCAACACGCTCTCCCCCGCGATCGACGAGGACGTGGACGGCCGGGTCACGCGGTTCCGCGTGCTGCAGACGGCGCCCGCCGACTACGCGACGATCCGTCCGCACCGCCTGGGGATCGGCTTCTACGACCTGCAGGACGGCGCGCTCGTGCGCACGCACCGCGTCGAGGTCGACGTGGACGGCGACGTCACGGAGATCGCGGAGCTCAAGGGCCGCGCCCGCCCGGACCTCGTGCTGCTGAACGACGACGACCTCGCGTACGCGAAGATCCGCCTCGACGAGCGCAGCCTCGCCACGGCGATCGACCACCTCTCCGACATCGCCGACCCGCTCGCGCGCTCGCTCGTGTGGGGTGCCGCGTGGGATCAGACCCGCGACGCCGAGACGGCCGCGAGCGACTACGTCGACCTCGTGCTGCGCAACATCGGCGCCGAGACCGAGTCGACCACCATCCGCACCACGCTCGCGCAGCTGCAGCTGGCCGCTAACTCGTACGTCGCGCCCGACCGCCGCGACGAGACCCGCGCCAAGGTGGCCGACGGCCTCTGGCGGCTGCTGCAGGAGGCGGCGCCCGGCAGCGACCTGCAGCTGCAGCTCGCGACCGCCTTCGCCTCGGCCGCGTCGACCCCCGCGCAGTGGGACAACGTGCGCCGGCTGCGCGAGGGCGAGGTCGCGCTCGAGGGCCTGCAGATCGACGAGGACCTCGCGTGGCAGCTGCTCATCTCGCTGGCCGCCGGCGGCGTGGCCGACGAGGACGCGATCGCCGCGGCGCTCGAGGCCGACAACACGGCCAAGGGCGGCGAGTTCGCCGCGCAGGCGCGTGCGGCGCTGCCGACGCCCGAGGCGAAGCAGGCGGCCTGGGCCGCGCTCGTGGAGGACGACTCGCTGCCGAACACCGTGGTGCGGTCGGCGGCCACCGGATTCGTCCACCCCGCCACCCGCGACCGGCTCGAGGCGTTCGTGCCCCGGTACTTCGACATGCTGCTGCCCGTCTGGGAGGGCCGCACGTACCAGATCGCGTCGTACCTCATCGAGCTGCTGTACCCGGCGCCGCTGGCGAACGTCGAGCTGCGCGACGCGACGAGGGCCTGGCTCGCGGCCCACACCGACGCGCCTGCCGCCCTTCGTCGCCTCGTGCACGAGTGCCTCGCCGGCGTGGAGCGGGCGCTCACGGCGCAGTCGCGCGACGCGGAGTGACGCGAGCGGGTCAGGGAGGGAGCGCGAGGGATGCGTGTCTTCGACACCGGCGATGAGCCGCAGATCACCCCGGAGTTCTGGAGCGGCGTGCTCGAGACGCTGCGGGCCGTCGGCCTCGACGCGCTGTGGGTGGCCGTCACCCTCATCGTGTGCGTCGCCATCGCGTGGGCGCTGCGGCTGATCATCCGGCGCGTCGTGCACCGGATCGTGGAGGGCGCCAAGTCCAAGGCGGACGTCGCCGACACCCGCGCGATCGAGCGCTCCCCGCTCGCGTCGGTGCGGATCGTGCAGCGCTCGCGCACCCTCGGGTCGATCCTCACGAACATCGTGAACGTCGCGATGGTCGTCATCGCGGCGCTGCTCGTCATCGCGATCGTCGCCCCCGACCTGCTCGGCTCGCTCACGCTGCTGAGCGCCGCCGTCGGCGCGGGTCTCGGCTTCGGGGCGCAGAACATCGTCAAGGACGTGCTCAACGGGATCTTCGTCGTCGCCGAGGATCAGATCGGGATCGGCGACGTCGTGGACGTGGGGCTCGCCTCCGGCGTCGTCGAGTACGTGAGCGTGCGCGTCACGCACGTGCGCGACGTCAACGGCACCCTCTGGTACGTGCGCAACGGCGAGATCCTGCGCATCGGCAACATGTCGCAGGGGTGGTCGCGCGTCGTGCTCGACGTCAGCCTGCCCGCCGACGTGGACGTCGACGACATCGAGCACACGCTCGGCGGCGTCGCCTCCGCGCTCGCGCACGACCCCGCCTGGCGCACGCGCGTCATCGGCGATCCGGAGGTCTGGGGCCTGGAGTCCGTCGACGGCGAGACGCTCGTGATGCGGCTGGTCGTGAAGGCCAAGCCGAGCACGAAGGAGGACGTCGCCGCCGAGCTGCGCAAGCGACTGCACGCCGAGCTGCGGGCGCACGGCGTCGAGCTGCCCGGCGTGGCGAGCGTCGCGCTCACCGGCGCCGAGGGAGCCATGCGGGTGCGCGGCCTGAGCCCGCCGACACGTCCGCAGCACCTCCCCGCGCGCCCCACGTGGCACCCGCGGGGCGCGACCTCGACGTCGGCGCCGCAGGAGCGCCGCCCCGCCGCCAAGGCACCGGACGAGTCCGCCGACGGATCCGCCGACGGATCCGCTGAGGAGGAGAAGTGACCGACGAGCTCAGCTTCTACGAGCAGGTGGGCGGGCGCGAGACCTTCGCCCGGCTGGCCGACGCGTTCTATCGCGGCGTCGCGGACGACCCCGTGCTGCGTCCCATGTACCCCGAGGAGGACCTCGGTCCCGCCCGGGAGCGCCTGCTGCTGTTCCTCGAGCAGTACTGGGGCGGGCCCACCACGTACAGCGAGCAGCGCGGGCACCCGCGCCTGCGCATGCGCCACGCGGCGTTCCACGTCAACCCGGACGCGCGCGACCGCTGGCTCGCGCACATGCGCGCCGCCGTCGACGAACTCGAGCTCCCACCGCTGCACGAGGCCACGCTGTGGGACTACCTGCAGCGCGCCGCGCACGCCATGGTGAACACGTTCGAGCCAACGCCGGGCGCCGCCGGGGCCTGAGTGTCAGCGCCCGGTCGGGCGCACCTGCGTCATGCCCGAGACGGCGGGTCCCCTGCTGAGCACGTGACCGCGGCGCAGGGTGACGCGGGTCCACCGGCCCGCGGCCATCACGCGCGCCCGCTCCTCGCCACCCACGAACCCGAACGCGAACGCCGCGAAGGCGACGCCCAGCGGCAGGCCCCCGAGCTCCTCGTCCGGCGCGCCCCAGACGGCGCCGCGCACGGCGCGCACCGCGTCCTCGCCCGGGTTCTGCGGCAGCCGCTCGGCGACCGCGGCGATGCCCCACTGCGCGCGGCTCGCGAGCGTGGCCGCCGCGATCTCGCCGCGCGCCTCCCAGCCGGCGCGGGGTGGCGCGATGCCGGCCCAGGCCGGGGCGATGGCGGTCTCCGGCAGCGCGAGCGCCGTGGGGTCGTCCGTGGCCGCGAGCTCGGCGACGACGAGATCGCACTCGAGCTCGGGATCGGCGGCGAGCACGCGCATCGCGAGCACGGTCGGCGTGCGGTCCAGCAGCCCGTGCGGCGCGAGCGCGGCGCTCGTCATCGCCAGCACGCCCCCGGCGCCCTGCAGCCGTACGCCCTCGGCGCCGGCCTGCGCCGCGCGGCCCGCGAAGGTCAGGGCGTCGCGCGCGGAGTCGGCATCGGCCAGCAGGAGTCGGGGGGCCATCCGACCTAGACTACTTTCTCGTGACCCTCGAGCTCCCCACCGATCCTGTCGAGATGCTGCGGGGGGTGCTGGCGCTCGACGACACCGGGGCGCGCACCTCGAACGACATCTTCGTCGGCGCCTCCCACCCGATGCCGAGCGGCCGCGTATTCGGGGGGCAGGTGCTCGCGCAGGCCGTCATGGCCGCGACGCGCACGCTGCCGCCGGAGCGGCACCCGCACTCGCTGCACGGGTACTTCCTGCGCCCCGGCGACGTGCGCGGTCCCATCACCTTCGCGGTCGATCGGGTGCACGACGGCCGATCCTTCTCGCGGCGCCGCATCCAGGCCTACCAGGAGGGCGTGCCGATCTTCTCAGGCATCGCCTCGTTCCAGGACGACGACCCGGGCTTCGAGCACCATCTGCCCATGCCCGACGTGCCCGCGCCCGAGGACCTGCCCGATCCCACCCAGCTGCACGTCGATCACCCGCAGTCGGGGCTGCTGCTGCGCGCCAACCCGATCGAGGTGCGCCACACCACCGGCGACATCTGGCTGCACGTGGACGAGCCCTCGCCGTACCAGGCCGTGTGGACGCGCGTGCGCGGACCGCTCGGCGACGACCCCGCCCTGCACCGCGCCGCGCTGGCGTACCTGAGCGACTTCACGATCCAGGAGCCCGTGATGCGCGCCGGCGGCGTGGCATGGAGCGACCCGGGGGTGAAGACCGCCAGCCTCGATCACGCCATCTGGTGGCATCGCTTCGCCCGCGTCGACGAGTGGCTGCTGTACGTGCAGGAGTCGCCGAGCTCGCAGGGCGGCCGTGGACTGTCGCTCGGGCGCCTCTACACGCGCGACGGCGTGCTCGTGGCCACGGTGGCGCAGGAGATCATGCTGCGCGTGCCCGACAGGGCCTGAGCCGCCCCTCGCGCGTGTGCGTCAGGCGGCGCGCGACTCGGTGAGGCACGCCTCGAGCGCGACCCAGCCGAGCATGGCGCACTTCACGCGCATGACGTACTTGGCCACGCCCTGGAAGGCGGCGGCGTCGCCGAGCGCCTCGGTCGGCTCGACCGCGCCGCGCGAGCGCAGCATCTCGCGGAACTCGCCGATGCGGGCGAACGCCTCGTCGCGGTCGGCGTGCTCGAGCAGCTCCGACATGATCGAGGCCGACGCCATCGAGATGCTGCAGCCCTGGCCCTCCCAGGCCAGCCGGTCGATCCGTCCCTCGTCGTCGAGCGTGATGCCGAGGGTGATCTCGTCGCCGCACGACGGGTTCAGCTCGTGGTGCGTGTGCGCCAGCCCGCTCGGGTCGCCCTTGCCGTACGGGTCGCGCGAGTGATCCATGATCAGCTCGCGGTACAGGCCCTCCAGCTCGCCGCTCATCGGTCCGCTCCGAAAAAGGCGCGGACCTCGCCGAGGGCGACCCGGAAGCGCTCGACGTCGTCCGCCGTGGTGTAGACCGAGGCGCTCGCGCGCGTCGTCGCCGCCACGCCGAGCCGGCGGTGCAGCGGCTGCGCGCAGTGGTGGCCCGTGCGCACCGTGACGCCGCGGTCGTCGAGGAACTGCCCGACGTCGTGCGCGTGAACGCCGTCGACGATCACGCTCACGAGCGCGGCGCGGGGCGCACCCGCCGCCGGGCCCACGAGCCGCACGCCGGGCACGGACTCCGCCGCCTCGACGAGCAGGCCCGCCATCTCGGCCTCGTGCGCCGCCACGGCGTCCATGCCGATCCCGGCCAGGTAGTCCACCGCGGCGCGCAGGCCCACGGCCTGCGAGACCGGCTGCGTGCCGGCCTCCAGCCGGTGCGGTGCCGGCAGGAACTGCGCCTCGTCCATCGTCACCGTCGTGATCATCGAGCCGCCCGTGCGGGCGGGCGGCAGGGCGTCGAGCAGCTCGGCGCGGCCGTACAGCACGCCGATGCCGGTGGGGCCGAGCATCTTGTGGGACGAGAACGCGGCGAAGTCGACGCCGAGGGCACCGAGATCGGCCGGCAGGTGCGGCACCGACTGGCACGCGTCGAGCACGGTGTAGGCGCCGACCGCGCGCGCGGCCTCGACGACGTCGGCGACGGGGGCGATCTGACCCGTCACGTTCGACACGTGCGCGAAGGCGACGACGCGGGTGCGCGCGGTCAGCTGCGCCCGGAGCGCGTCGATCGTCCACAGCCCGGCGTCGTCGACCGGCACGTGACGCAGCGTGGCGCCCGTGCGGGCCGCCAGCCGCTGCCACGGGATGAGGTTGGCGTGGTGCTCCGCCTCGGTGACGAGGATCTCGTCGCCGGCGCGCAGCGCGAAGCGCTCGTCGCCGAGCCCGAGGGACGCATCGGACATGCCGAGCGCGATCGTGTTCAGGGCGTCGGTGGCCCCCGCCTGCCACGCGATCTCGCGCTCGCCGGCCCGGACGAACGCGGCGACGCGCTCGCGCGCATCCTCGAACGCGGCCGTGGCCTCGCCGGTGGCCATGCTCGATCCGCGGTGCACGGCCGCGTAGTCCGCGCGCACGAACACCGCCTCGGCGTCGATGACCGACGCGGGGCGCTGCGACGTCGCGCCGGAGTCCAGGTACGCGGTGTCCGGATGCGCGGCGAAATAGGGGAAGTCCGCGCGCGCGGAGGCGCCGACGCGGGCGAGGGAACGAGCAGACTGCAGAGTCACCCCTCCAGTCTCTCGCAGTTCGCCTCAACGGGCGCCGTCAGCCCTCGTCCGGCGCCTCGAGGTAGGGCTCCCACGCCGCGCGCATGGCGTCGGGCATGCGCACGGGCCGGCCCGTGTCGGGCGAGACGAGCACGACCGTGACGCTCGCCCGGCCGAACAGCGTCTCCCCCGCCGGGCCGCCCCACACCTCGTACCTCAGCTCGGCCGAGGCCCCGCCCAGCCGGCCGAACCAGATCCGCACGTCGAGCGGTTCCTGCTGGTACGGGATCGGCGCGAGGTACTCGGCCTGCTGCGTCGCGATGAGCGGGTAGAACGGGCCCTCGTCGCCCACGCGCAGCTCGGCGTCGAACACCGCCAGCGGCGTCGCCTTGGCGGGATCCTCGTGGATCCAGAACGCGCGGAAGCGCGCCTCCTCGAGCAGCTTGACGAAGCTGGCGTTGTTGACGTGCTGGAAGGCGTCGAGGTCGCCCCAGCGCAGATGCACGGGCACATGCAGGCGGGTCATCCGGCCATTCTCGCAGGCGGCGGCGGTCACGGTCGGGTAACGATGACGATCGGCTGAGAACCGCGGAATGACGGGCATCTAGGGACGACCGCAAGCGTCATAGGTACACCGGCGCGTCGCGACTGAGTAGACAATTCCCGGCGGATCGATAGACTCTTCGGCGCGCCGGTCGGGCATGCGTACCGCATCCCGACCCTCTGGGAACCGCCCGTCGGTTCCCGCTCGAACCAGGCCCGCGAACGCCGCGCTGCGGCGGGCGTATGGCCGGCGATCCACCACCGTCACACCCGAGACGACCGTGGAACCCGTCTGCCCGGACCGTTACCGATCACCGGCCACCCGCGCACGGCCGGCAGAGGAGAACGTTGACCGACAGCGACATCGCACTGCGCGCCGAGGGCCTCTACAAGGTCTTCGGCCGTCGTCCCCAGGAAGCCGTGGAGCGCCTGCGCTCCGGCACCCCGCGCGAGCAGCTCGGCGGCGGCACGACCGCCGCCGTCATCGACGCCTCGTTCGAGGTGCGCCGCGGCGAGATCTTCGTCGTCATGGGGCTGTCCGGATCGGGCAAGTCCACGCTGATCCGCATGCTCAACGGCCTGCACGACGCGACCGCCGGCACCATCCGGATCGGCGACGACGAGCTCACGGGCGTCTCGCCCTCGCGGTTGCGGCAGATCCGCCGCGAGCGGGTGTCGATGGTCTTCCAGCACTTCGCCCTGCTCCCCCACCGCACGGTCGCCGACAACGTCGCCTACCCCCTCGAGCTGCGCGGCGTCGCCCGCGACGAGCGCCTCGCGAAAGCGCGCGAGATCCTCGGCCTCGTCGGCCTCGCCGGCTGGGGCGACAAGCTCCCCTCCGAGCTGTCGGGCGGCATGAAGCAGCGCGTCGGCATCGCTCGCGCCCTCGCTGCCGACAGCGACATCCTGCTCATGGACGAGGCGTTCAGCGCGCTCGACCCGCTCATCCGCCGCGAGATGCAGGATCAGCTGCTCGAGCTGCAGGCGAGCCTCGGCAAGACGATCATCTTCATCACGCACGACCTCAACGAGGCGATGTACCTGGGCGACCGGATCGCGGTCATGCGCGACGGACGGATCGTGCAGATCGGCACGCCCGAGGACATCCTCACCGACCCGGCGAACGACTACGTCGAGCAGTTCGTGCAGGACGTCGACCGCGCCCGCGTGCTCACGGCCTCGGCCGTGATGGAGCGCCCGCGCCCCGTCGTGGCCGAGTCCGCCGGCCCCCGCACCGCGCTGCGCACGATGCGCGACGCCCAGGCGGCCGCGGCCTACGTCGTCGATCGCGACCGTCGCCTCGTCGGCACGGTCGAGGACCGCGACGCCATCAAGCTGCTCCGCCGGGGCGAGAGCTCGCTGGCCGGCATCATCAAGCACGACGCCGTGACCGTCGACGAGGACGCCGTGCTCATGGACCTGTTCGTCCCGGCCGTCGAGTCCAAGCTGCCCGTCGCCGTGACGAACGCGGCGGGCCGCCTGCTCGGCGTCATCCCGCGCGTCACGCTGCTGGCCGCGCTCGGCCCCGGCCCCGGCGCGACCGAGGAGATCACCCTGCCGCACCCGCCCGTGCCCACCACCGTCATCGACGAGCTGCTCGCCGAGACCGCGGCGCAGGCCGACAAGATCGAGGAGGTGCGCTGATGGACGGCTTCCGCATTCCCGTCGGCCAGTGGATCGCGACCGGCGTCGACTGGATCAAGGACAACCTCGAGTGGCTGCTCGACCTGATCTCGCTCGTCGTGCGCTGGCTCGTCGAGAACCTGACCGACGCGCTCGTCGCGACGCCGTTCGTCGTCACCGTTCTCGTCGCGGCGCTGCTGAGCTGGCTCGTCCGCTCGTGGCAGATGGGCGTCGGCACGCTCGTCACCTTCACCCTCATCGCCGCGATGGACGTGTGGGAACCGGCGATGCAGACGCTCGCGCTCGTGCTGATCGCGGCCCTCGTGGCCGTGCTCATCTCGATCCCCGTCGGCATCTGGTCCGCGCGGAACGCCACGGTGCGCGCCGTCGTGAAGCCGGTCCTCGACTTCATGCAGACGATGCCGGCGTACGTCTACCTGATCCCGGCGATCGTGTTCTTCAGCATCGGCGTCGTCCCCGGCGTCATCGCGACCATGATCTTCGCGCTGCCCCCGGGGGTGCGCATGACCGAGCTCGGCATCCGCGGCGTCGACGCCGAGACCGTCGAGGCCGGCCAGGCCTTCGGCGCCACGCCCGGCCAGATCCTGCGCGGCGTGCAGCTGCCGCTCGCGGTGCCCACCATCATGGCGGGCGTGAACCAGGTCATCATGCTGGCCCTCTCGATGGCCGTCATCGCGGGCATCGCCGGAGCCGACGGCCTCGGGAAGAACGTCGTCGAGGCCATCTCGACGATCAACATCGCCAAGGGCGTCGAGAACGGCCTGGGCGTCGTGTTCCTCGCGGTGTTCCTCGACCGCGTCACCGCTGCGCTCGGCAACCCGGCCGACTACCGCGGCTCGCTCCTGGGCATGCTGCGCCGCCGGCGCGCCACGCGGCGCGCCACCACGACGACCGCCGACGAGATCGCGCGCGAGAAGGCCTCGCCCAGCCGCACGCCGATTCCGACCGGCGCCTGACGGGCCCGACGGCCGCGTCCGAGCGGCGCGTCTGCGCATCGCTCCCCTTCCGCACCGACGCGTGCGGTCCCTCCGACCGACTGATCCCCTCCCCAGTCCGCGCCGACCGGCGCGGCACGAAAGGACACCATGAAGAAGCGACACCTGACCGGCATTCTCGCGATGGGCGCCGTGGGCGCGCTCGCCCTCACCTCGTGCGCCAGCGGCGGCGGCAACGCCGGCGGCGACGGCGGCGACGCCGAGGGCGGCGACCTCGGCACGATCACGCTCGGCTACATCCCCTCGTGGACCGACGGCCTGAGCACCGCGTACCTGCTCGAGGACCAGCTGACCAAGCTCGGCTACACCGTCGAGATGCAGACGCTGACCGAGGCCGGCCCGCTGTACGCCGGCCTGGCCCAGGGCGACGTGGACATCTACCCGTCGGCGTGGCCCGAGCTCACGCACGCCTCCTACATGGAGGAGTACGGCGACGACATCGAGGACCTCGGTGCCTACTACGAGGGCGCGCAGCTCACGATCGCGGTGCCGTCGTACATGGACGACATCAACTCGATCGAGGACCTCCAGGGCAACGCCGACCGCTTCGACGGCAAGATCATCGGCATCGAGCCGGGCGCGGGCCTCACGAAGCAGACGCAGGAGGTCATGATGCCCGAGTACGGGCTCGACGAGGAGTACGAGCTCGTCACCTCGTCGACCGCGGCCATGCTCACGGAGCTCGGCAACGCGATGGACAACGAAGAGGACATCGTCGTCACGCTGTGGCGCCCGTTCTGGGCGTACGGCTCATACGACGTGAAGGACCTCGAGGACCCCAAGGACGGCATGGGCGGCAACGAGGCCCTGCACTTCCTCGGCACCTCCGGCTTCGCCGAGGAGTTCCCCGAGGCGGCCGAGCTCATCGCGGGCATCCAGCTCGACGACGAGCAGTACGCGTCGCTCGAGGACCTCGTCGTCAACGAGTACGGCGAGGGCCAGGAGGCCGAGGCCATCGACGCGTGGCTCGAGGAGAACCCCGACGCGTTCGAGACGATCGTCACCGAGTGATCGGCTGACGCCGCGCGCGAAAGGCGCCCCCTGGATCGGATGCAGGGGGCGCCTCTGCGTACCGGCTCAGTCGCGCGTGAGCTTGCGGTAGGTCGTGCGGTGCGGGCGTGCCGCGTCCGGGCCGAGGCGCGCGACCTTGTTCTCCTCGTACGCCTCGAAGTTGCCCTCGAACCAGTGCCAGTTCGCCGGGTTCTCCTCGGTGCCCTCGTAGGCGAGGATGTGCGTGGCCACGCGGTCGAGGAACCACCGGTCGTGGGTGATGACCACGGCGCAGCCGGGGAACTCGAGCAGCGCGTTCTCAAGCGACTGCAGGGTCTCGACATCGAGGTCGTTGGTCGGCTCGTCGAGCAGCAGCAGGTTGCCGCCCTCCTTGAGCGTGAGCGCGAGGTTCAGGCGGTTGCGCTCGCCACCGGAGAGCACGCCGGCCTTCTTCTGCTGGTCGGGGCCCTTGAAGCCGAACTTCGACACGTAGGCGCGCGACGGGATCTCGGTCTTGCCGACCGTGATGATATCGAGCCCGTCCGAGACGACCTCCCAGAGGCTCTTCTCGGGATCGATGTTCGAGCGCGTCTGGTCGACGTAGCTGATCTTGACCGTCTCGCCGATCTTCAGGTCGCCGCCGTCGAGCGGCTCGAGGCCGACGATCGTCTTGAACAGCGTCGTCTTGCCGACGCCGTTCGGGCCGATGACGCCGACGATGCCGTTCGGCGGCAGGCTGAAGCTCAGCCCGTCGATGAGCGTGCGGTCGCCGAAGCCCTTCTGCAGGTTCTTCGCCTCGATCACGATCGAGCCCAGGCGCGGACCCGCGGGGATCTGGATCTCCTCGAAGTCGAGCTTGCGCGTGCGCTCGGCCTCGGCAGCCATCTCCTCGTAGCGGGCCAGACGCGCCTTCGACTTGGCCTGGCGCCCCTTCGTGTTGGAGCGCACCCACTCGAGCTCCTCCTTGAGGCGCTTCTGGAGCTTGGCGTCCTTCTTGCCCTGGACGTCGAGCCGCTCGGCCTTCTTCTCGAGGTACGTCGAGTAGTTGCCCTCGTACGGGTACAGGCGCCCGCGGTCGACCTCGGCGATCCACTCGGCGACGTGGTCGAGGAAGTACCGGTCGTGGGTGACGGCGATGACGGCGCCGGCGTACTTCTGGAGGTGCTGCTCGAGCCACAGCACGCTCTCGGCGTCGAGGTGGTTGGTGGGCTCGTCGAGCAGCAGCAGGTCGGGCTTCTCGAGCAGCAGCTTGCACAGCGCCACCCGGCGCTTCTCGCCACCGGAGAGGTTCGAGATCTCGGCGTCGCCCGGGGGTGTGCGCAGGGCGTCCATGGCCTGCTCGAGCTGGGCGTCGAGGTCCCAGGCGTCGGCGGCGTCGATGGCCTCCTGCAGCTTGCCCATCTCCTCGAGCAGCGCGTCGAAGTCGGCGTCCGGATCGGCCATCAGGGCCGAGATCTCGTTGAAGCGGTCGACCTTGTCCTTGATCTCGCGCACGCCGTCCTGGACGTTCTCGAGCACGGTCTTCGACTCGTCGAGCTCGGGCTCCTGCATGAGGATGCCCACCGAGAAGCCCGGGGAGAGCGTGGCCTCGCCGTTCGACGGGGTGTCGAGGCCCGCCATGATCTTCAGGATCGTCGACTTTCCGGCCCCGTTCGGGCCGACCATGCCGATCTTCGCCCCCGGGAGGAACGACATCGTCACGTCGTCGAGGATCAGCTTGTCGCCCACCTTCTTGCGGGCCCGGACCATCTGGTAGATATATTCCGCCATAGCGTGACCCAGTCTAGGGGTCGCCGCCCGCGCGCACACCGCATCCGGTTGCACCACCGGTGGGCCGGCGCTTCGGCGAGGGCGCTACCAGTCGATCGGCCGCGTCTCGCCGAGCAGGCAGACGCGATCCGCACCGAGCGTCTCCTGCACGCTCGTCACCGGCTCCCCCGTCTCCGGGCCGACCTGGCCGATGAGGCACTCGTCTGCCCACCGCACGGAGAACAGGATCGACTCGGCCGGATTTCCGACGGTCGACTCGTCGCGCGTCACCTGCATCGCCGAGGTGTCGAAACCGGCCGCCGCGAGCGCGTCGATGTACGCGCGCCCCTCGGCGCGCCGCTCGGACTGCCACACCTCGTCGACGATCCGGGCGAACAGCGGCAGGTTGTCCTCGGCCGAGCCGTCCGGGACGAGCACGGGATCGGCCTCGGGCGGGGCCGTCGGCGCGGCGGTGCCGGGCGCCGGGCTCGTGGTCGCGGTGGGCGCCGGCTCGGGCTCGGGCGCGCAGGCCGCCAGCGTCAGGGCGCCGCTCACGAGCACGACCGCGGCGAGGCCGCGCAGGACGACGCTCGGGGTGCTCACCCTGCCGAGTGTAGGCCGGGACCGACGCGCGTCAGAACGGCACGGTCTCCTCCTCGCGCGCCGCCTCGACCGCATCGCCCGCGGTGCCCGCGGCCGGAACCGCCCACTCGTCCGCGGAGGCGCCCCGGCTCTCACCGGAGCCGTCCGCGGCGCGGCCGGCGGCGTCGGCCGTCGCGGTCTCGGCCTGCGGCCTCGACACCCGCGAGAACGCGCTCGTCCCGAACAGCAGGTCGTGGCCCAGCGAGTCCGCGTCGATCTCGGCCTCCATGCCGTGGCGCTCCTCGCTCTCCCACCGGCGCAGCCGCAGCCGGCCGGAGACCACGATCCGCTCGCCCTTGCGCAGCGACGCGTACGCGTTCGCGCCGAGGTGGCGGTAGGCGCACACCGTGTACCAGTTGGTGTGACCATCCACCCATTCCCCCGTGCTCGCGTCGCGACGCCGGTGGCTGCTCGCCACGCGGAAGCGGGTGATCACCGCGCCGTTCGGCGTGGTCACCTGGGTGGGATCGGTCGCGATGTTGCCCGTGATCGTGATGATGTCGCTCATGTCTGTGTCCTCTCGCTGATGGGATCCCGGCGGATCCGTCTTCAGCGTGACGACACGAGCGCGGCGGCGGGGGACGAAAGGCGCGAATGTGGATGGCGGCCCTCATCCGGCCGCCTGTGAGCGAACCGCGCTCAGCGGATGTACTGCGAGAACGACGCGCGCACCTTGTTGACCTTCGGCACGGCCACGGCCAGGCAGTAGCCCTGCGTGGGGTTCTTCGCGAAGAAGTCCTGGTGGTAGTCCTCGGCCTCGTAGAACGCGCCCAGCGGCTCGATCGTCGTCACGACGGTGCCCTCCGTGGTGCCGAGCGGGGCGTCCCACAGCTGCGTCGCGCGCTCGCGCGCCGTCTCGAACAGCGCGCGCTGCGCGTCGTCGGCGGAGAACATCGCCGAGCGGTACTGCGTGCCCTGATCCGCGCCCTGGTGGTTGAGCTGGCGCGGGTCGTGCATCGTGAAGAACGCGTCGAGGATCACCTCTGCAGGGATCCGCTCGGGGTCGAACGTGACCGCGACGGCCTCCGCGTGGCCGGTGGCGCCCGTGCACACGAGCTCGTACGACGGGTTCGCCACCGTGCCGCCCGTGTACCCCGAGACGACGCTCTCCACCCCGTCGAGGGCGCGGTAGGCCGCGTCGAGGCACCAGAAACATCCACCGGCGAGCACGAAGGTCTGCATCCCTCCAGCGTAGTCAGTGCGCGGCACGACGGCGCCGGAGCGGATGTCACAGCGCCGGCACGGATGTCGCAGCCCCCTCGTATCGTGGCGCGCGGAGAGGAGATGACCATGACCGACCTGCAGACCGCACCGCGCGTGCCCTACGCGACTCCCCCGCTCCGCGACCCGCGCGAGCGCCTCGTGCGCGCCGCCGCCGACCTGTGGCGCGTGGTGGAGCGCGGCGACCGCGTGATCGGCCACGTGCGCGTCGTCGACGATCCGCTGGGCCTGCGCTTCCGCGCCGAGCGCCTGCACCGCGCCACGGCCGTCTTCATCGACTTCGGCACGTTCTGGACCGCCGACGAGGCCGTCGCCGCGCTCCGCCACTCCCGCTGATCCGCTCCCCCTGAGCGGCACCGCATGCCGGCAGCGGGCGCGCGAACAGGAAGGCTCGCTACTCTGGATGGCGACCCCCAGTAGCTCAGCGGAAGAGCATCGACCTTCTAAGTCGCCGGTCGCACGTTCGAATCGTGCCTGGGGGACCCCGATCCCTCCTCCCCCGGTTCCACGGCTCCCGGCGGCCGCGTCGGTGCCCGCGGATAGGGTGGAACCCATGGTGGGAGCTTCCGAGAACGACCGGCTCGTCTGGATCGACTGCGAGATGACCGGCCTCGACCTCGCGGTCGACGAGCTGGTGGAGATCGCGATCGTCGTGACCGACTTCAATCTGCGGATCCTCGATCCGGGGTTCCAGGTGGTGATCCGCCCGAGCGAGGCCGCGTTCAAGAACATGGGCGACTTCGTCACGCGCATGCACAAGTCCAGCGGGCTGTACGAGGAGCTCGACGGCGGCGTCTCCCTCGAGGAGGCGCAGCGCCTGTCGCTCGAGTACATCAAGCGCTTCGTGCCTCAGGAGCGCAAGGCCCCGCTCGCGGGCAACACCATCGGCACCGACCGCATGTTCCTCGCGAAGTACATGCCCCAGGTGGACGGGTACCTGCACTACCGCAACGTCGACGTGTCGAGCGTCAAGGAGCTCTCGCGCCGCTGGTACCCGCGCGCCTACATCCACGCCCCGGCGAAGGACGGCGGGCACCGCGCCCTCGCCGACATCCTCGAGTCGATCCGCGAGCTCGAGTACTACCGCCGCGCGGTGTTCGTGCCCGAGCCCGGACCCACGAGCGACGGCGCGCGCGCGATCGCCTCGGCCGTCGTTTCGTCATTCGGCGGGGATGTGTGAGAGAATGGAGCGGTTGTCCCCGCGCCGTCCGCGGAGGGGGACCACGGTGGCTATAGCTCAGTTGGTAGAGCGCCTGGTTGTGGTCCAGGAGGTCGCCGGTTCAAGCCCGGTTAGCCACCCGATTGAGCGAGGAGCAGGACCGAACCGAAGGTTCGTGTCATGCGACGAGCGATTGAGGGTCGTACGTCGCCTCGCGACGGAGGACCCCACATGATCGATCCCGCGTCGACGCCCTCGCCACTCGCGCTCGGCGCCGAGGAGTTCGAGGCGCTCGTCGTCGAGGAGCTCGACCTGCTCCCCGACGACATGGTCGACGGCCTCGACAACGTCGTGTTCGTCGTCGAGGACCGCCCGGAGGACGGCGGGCTCGACCTGCTCGGCCTGTACGACGGCCTGGCGCTCACCGAGCGCGACCGCTACGGCATGGGCGAGCTGCCCGATCGGATCACCGTCTACCGCGAGCCGCATCTCGCCCGATGCGAGACGATGGAGGAGCTGCGCGACGAGATCCACACGACCCTCGTGCACGAGATCGCGCACTTCTACGGCATCGACGACGACCGACTTCACGAACTGGGCTGGGCATGAGCACCGCACTCCCCGAGCTGGACGAGCAGGTCGACCTGCACGCGGCCACGAGCGGCCCCTGGCAGACCGTCGTGTGGGACGACCCTGTCAACCTCATGAGCTACGTCGTGCGGGTGTTCCGCGAGTACTTCGGCTACAGCACGGAGCACGCCACGCGCCTCATGCTCGCGGTGCATCACGAGGGCCACGCCGTCGTCGCCGAGGGCGCCAGGGAGCAGATGGAGCTGCACGCGCGCGCGATGCACGACTACGGCCTGTGGGCCACCGTGCGGGAAGGGGGTCGCTCATGAGCGACCGGATGATCATGCTCACGCTCACGCGGATCGAGGCCGCGCACCTCGCCGATCTCGTGGGGCAGTTCACGGACCTCGTGAACGCCACCCCGACCGCGCCCGACGCCGCCCTGGACCGGCTCACGCCCGACGCGTATCCCGAGAACCCCGAGGCCTCGCGGGAGTTCCGCAGCCTGACGCGCGGCGACCTGCTGCACCGGCGCGCGCACGACGCGGCGATCGTGCGCCGCGCGCTCGAGGCCATCGAGCCGACCGACGGCACCGACGCCGACTTCTCCCCCGCCGACATCGCGATCCCGGGCGAGGACGTCGACGCGTGGCTGCGCACCCTCACCGCCGTGCGGCTCGTGATCGCGAACCGGCTGGGCATCGTCTCCGACGACGACCGTGATCCCGCCGATCCGCGCTTCGCCGTGTACGACTGGCTCGGCTACCGTCTCGACGGCCTCGTGCAGGCCGCCGACGGCCTCGACTGACTCAGGGCAGGTCGAACGCCAGGTCGGCGAGCTCGTGCGGCCGATGCGCGGCGATGTGCTCCTCCTCCTGACGCGCCCAGCGCTCCCAGTGCGGTGCGTAGCCGTCGCCGTCGCGCTCGAGCGCCCGCGCGCGCCGCGAGGGCTCGGGCGCGTCGACCCAGACCGCGAGGTCGACCAGGACGAGACTCAGGGGCGTGAGGGCGCCGCAGCCTTCGACGATGAGCGGGCGATCCGGTGGCACGAGCCCGGCGTCGCGCATGCTCCGCGGGCGGTCCTGCGCCCAGTCCCACCGGCGGTACAGACCGAGAAGGCCGCGGGTGTGCGGCTCGAGGACGCCCGTCACGAGCATGCGCGACGCGGCCGCGAGGCCGTCCCATCCCGGGTAGAAGTCGTCCATCGCCACGACGCGCGGCGCGCGCTCAAGCGGCCAGCGCCCCGCGAGCAGCGCCGCCATGGTGGTCTTGCCCGAGCCGCTGCGGCCGTCGATCAGCACGCGCGGCCGCTCAGAGTCCAGAGCGGCGACCGCGGCGAGGACCTCGCCGAGCGCCGCCTCGAGCGCCGCGCCGAACGGGTCGCTACTTCTTGAGGGCACGGATGATCTTGCGCAGCGCCCCGCCCGCCACCCAGACGAACGGGATGCCGACCGCGAGCAGCGCGATGAGATTCGGCTCGAAGCGCAGCTCGCCGTCGCGGCGCACGTACGCGCCGACGGGCGCCGTGAAGCCGCCGCCCCCTCCGCCGCCGTTGCCCGCCTCGTCCGAGCCGCCGCCGAAGCCCGACCACGTGGCGGCGACCGGGATGATCTTCTCGCCGTCGACGTCCTGCTGCTCTCCGTACGACGCGTTCACGCCGAGCTGAGACGAGATCCTGCCGAGTTCGATCGCGATGTTGGGCATGAGGCCACGTTACCCGCCTTCGCCCCGCGCGACGAGACCCGATCGCGATGCGTCCGCCCCGTCAGTCCGAGTCCTCCGGCGGCCGCGGATGGGCGGGCAGCCGCGGGTTCCGCTCGCGCCCGAGGAACGCCGCACGCGTGAGCGCGCCCGATCCGAACCGGGCCACAGCCTCGTCCAGCGCGCCCTCCGCGCGGCGCCAGTCCTCGTCGTCGTCCCACAGCGCCGGCGTCGAGCCTCCTGCGGGCTGCAGCCGCTCCGCCCGCACCCCGATCAGGCGGACCGGTGCGCGCAGCTCGACGGCCGCGAACAGGTCGCGCGCGGCCGTGCCGATGCGCTGCCCCAGGTCGGTCGGCTCGGGGAGCGTGAGCGATCGCGTGAGGGTCGAGAAGTCCGAGAACCGCACCTTGATGGCCACGCCCGCGGCCTCCCATCCGGCGCGGCGCAGGCGCACGGCCACGCGATCCGCCAGCCGCAGCAGCTCGGCGCGCAGGAAGTCCGGATCGGCCACGTCCTCCATGAACGTCTCCTCGTGGCCGACGCTCTTCTCCGCCCGCTCGGTCTCCACCTCGCGCACGTCGATGCCGCGGGACAGCTCCGAGATCCGCTGCGCGGCCGCCTGGCCCACCGCCCTCGCCAGCACCGCCACGGGCGTGCGCCGGATGTCGCCGATCGTGCGGATGCCGCGGCCCTCCAGCGTCTCGGCCATCTTCGGTCCCACGCCCCACATCGCGCGCACCGACCGCGGCTCGAGGAAGTCGAGCGTGTCGGACGCTGCGACGACGAGCAGCCCGTCGGGCTTGGACAGCGTCGACGCCATCTTGGCCACGTGCTTGCTGGCCGCCACGCCGATGCTGCACGTGATGCCGACCTCGTCCTGCACGCGCGCGCGGATCATCCGGGCGATCTGCGCGGGGCTCCCCCACAGCCGACGGGCGCCGCGCACGTCGAGGAACGCCTCGTCGATCGACAGCGGCTCGACCAGCGGCGTGATGCTGCGGAAGATCTCCATGACCTGCGCGGAGATCGCGCGGTAGCGCTCGAAGTGCGGCAGCACGATCGTCGCCTGCGGGCACAGCCGCAGCGCCTGGCTCACGGGCATGGCCGAGCGCACGCCGTAGCGGCGCGCCTCGTACGACGCGCTCGAGACGACGGAGCGGCCCTCCGGCGCCCCGATGATGATCGGCTTGCCCCGCAGCGACGGATCGTCGAGCACTTCGACGGCCGCGTAGAACGCGTCCATGTCGACGTGCAGGATGCCGGTGCCGGAGTCGTCGGCACCGGGAGGCGAGACCAGCCGCCCCGATCCGTCCGCACGCCCCATGCGTCCATTCTCCCGCGGGCCGCCGACAGTGCGCGCCGGCCCGCGGGAGATCGGGCTACTGCGCGGCGCGCTCCAGGATCAGCTCGCGCACGCGGGCGGCATCGGCCTGGCCCTTCATCGCCTTCATGACGGCCCCGATGATGGCGCCGGCGGCCTGCACCTTGCCGCCCTTGATCTTCTCGAGCACGTCGGGCTGGGCGGCGAGGGCCTCGTCGATCGCCGCGATGAGCGCGCCGTCGTCCGAGACCACCGCGAGGCCACGGGCATCCACCACCTCCTGCGGCGTGCCCTCCCCCGCGATGACGCCCTCGAGCACCTGACGAGCGAGCTTGTCGGTGAGGGTGCCGGCGTCGATCAGCCGCTGCAGCGCCGCCACGTCGGCGGGCGAGACGAGCTCGGCGGGCTCGCGTCCCTCGGCGTTCGCGATGCGCGTGATCTCGCCCGTCCACCACTTGCGCGCCGCCTGCGGGGCGGCGCCGGCCGCGACCGTCGCCTCGACCTCGGCCAGGAGCCCGCCGTTGGCGACGTCCTGGAACTCCAGGTCGGTGAAGCCCCATTCGGCCTTCAGTCGGCGGCGCCGGGCCGCCGGGGGCTCGGGCAGTGCGGCGCGCAGCTCCTCGATCAGCTCGGCCGTCGGCTCGACGGGCAGCAGATCGGGCTCCGGGAAGTAGCGGTAGTCGTCGGCGTCCGACTTGGGGCGTCCGGGCGAGGTGACGCCCGTGTCCTCGTGCCAGTGCCGCGTCTCCTGCACGATGCGGCCGCCGTCCGCGAGGATCGCGGCCTGGCGCTGGATCTCGTAGCGCACGGCGCGCTCGACCGAGCGCATCGAGTTGACGTTCTTCGTCTCGGTGCGCGTACCGAGCTTCTCGGCGCCGCGGGCGCGCAGCGACACGTTGGCGTCGCAGCGGATGTTGCCGCGCTCCATGCGCGCCTCGCTGATGCCGAGCCCTATCGCGATGTCGCGGATGGTCGCGAGGTACGCCTTCGCCAGCTCGGGTGCGCGGTGCTCGGCGTCGAGGATCGGCTTCGTGACGATCTCGACGAGCGGCACGCCAGCGCGGTTGTAGTCGACGAGCGAGTGCTCGGCGCCCTGGATGCGGCCGGTCGATCCGCCGACGTGCGTGAGCTTGCCGGCGTCCTCCTCCATGTGCGCGCGCTCGATCGGGATCGTGTACGTCGTGCCGTCCGACAGCTCGACCTCCACCGAGCCCTCGAAGGCGATCGGCTCGTCGTACTGGCTGATCTGGTAGTTCTTGCCGAGGTCGGGGTAGAAGTAGTTCTTCCGCGCGAAGCGGCTCGACGGCGCGATCGAGCAGCCCAGCGCCAGCCCGAGGCTGATCGACTTGCGCACCGCCTCGCCGTTGACGACGGGCAGCGAGCCGGGCAGCCCCATGTCGACAGGCGCGACGAGCGTGTTCGGGCCCGCGTCGTGGTTCTCGGTGTGGGCGGGGTTGCCCGCCGACGAGAACATCTTGGTCCGCGTGTTGAGCTCGACGTGCACCTCGAGACCGATCACCGGCTCGTACAGCTCGAGCGCCTTGTCGAAGTCCATGAGTTCCGCGTGGGCCATGGGTTCAATCCTAGGTCGTCGCCGCGGTGTCCCCGATCCGCGGAACCGCCCCGGCCGGCGCGAGGAACGCGGCGGTGAGCGCCGCGACGGCATCCGACGCCGCGTGCTCGCGCAGCAGCGCCTCGGCCCCGCCGTGGCGCGCGTCGATCCGCTCGAGGGCGCCCCGCAGCAGCTCGGGCGGCGACGACACCGCCCGGTGCGCCGCGCCGCCAGGCAGCCGCGACAGGTCGGTGCCCGCGAAGAGGTCGCGGAGGTATGCCGCCCCCAGCACCTGCTCCGAGCGGGCGAAGTCGGCCAGCACGTCGGTGCGCGCGACACCGAGCGCCTCGAGGATGAGCGCCGTGACGACGCCGGTTCGGTCCTTCCCGGCCGTGCAGTGCACGAGCACCGGCCCGGGCGCGCTCGCGACCGTCTCGACCGCCGCCACGACGTCGGCGAGATGGCGGTCGATCATCACGTCGTACAGCTCCGCGAGGGTCTGGAAGCGGATGCTCGCCAGGCGGCCGCCGAAGACCGGCGCCTCCCGCACGTCGATCCCCGCCCGCTCCCAGACCGCGGGACTCAGCTCGCGCTCCCGGGGATCGCGCAGGTCGATCACGGTGGCGACGCCGAGGGAGCGCACGAGCTCGGCGATGCGGGTATCATCGCGCAGGGGCGCGGCCGAGCGATACAGGCGCCCCGGCGCGACGACGCCCTCCCGCGCCGGCAGCCCCCCGACGTCGCGGAGGTTGTGCAGCACGGCGCTCATGCCATGCCCCGGGTTCCGAGCACGGGCCGCCGCGGCAGGCGGGGAATGCTGTCGATCAGGCCGCGCGTGTACGGATGCTGCGGGCGCTCGAGGATCGCCTCGGTGTCGCCCTGCTCGACCACGCGCCCGCGGTGCATCACTGCGGTGTCCGCGCACAGCCGGTGCACGATGCCGAAGTCGTGCGACACGACGACGAGCGTGACGCCCTCGTGCTCCGCGAGCCGCCGCAGCAGCCGGATGACGTTGCGCCGCACCGAGACGTCCAGCGCCGACACCGGCTCGTCGGCGACGATCACCTCGGGGCGCGGCCCGATCGCCCGCGCGATCGCCACGCGCTGGCGCTGACCGCCCGAGAGCTCGTGGGGCCAGCGCCGCGCGAGCTCCGGTTCGAGCTCCACGGCCGCGAGCACCTCCGCCACCCGCGGCCGGGAGTCGACGCGCGGCTCGAGGATGCGCAGCGGCTCGGCGACGATGTCGCCCACCCGCATCCGGGGGTTGAGCGAGGCGAAGGGGTCCTGGAGCACGAGCTGCACGCGGCGGCGGAACCGCCGGGCGCCCGCCCCGCCGCGGGGCCCGGACGGTACCGGCTCGCCGCGGTACGCGACGGTGCCGGCGGTCGGCGTGAGCAGGCCGAGCAGCACGCGCGTGAGCGTGGTCTTGCCGGAGCCCGACTCGCCCACGATGCCGAGGCTGCGCCCCTGCTCGACGGCGAGCGAGACGCCCTCGAGCGCCGCGGCCGACCGGCGGGCGTAGCGATGGCTCACCTCGTGCAGGCGGAACAGCTCGGTCATGCGGCCACCTCCGCCTTCTCCTCGTGCGCGGGCTGCCAGCTCGTCTCGTACGCCGCGTCGACGAGCATCGCGGTATACGCGTCGGCCGGCGCGTCGATGAGCTGCCGCGGCGTGCCCTCCTCGACGATCCGTCCGCGCCGCATCACGACGATCCGATCGCACGTCTGCATGGCGACCGCCATGTCGTGCGTCACGAGGAGCAGGCCGCTTCCCGCCGCCGCGCACCGCTCCTCGAGCAGCCGGAGCACGCGGGCCTGCACCGTGACGTCGAGGGCCGTCGTTGGCTCATCGGCCACCACGAGCGACGGCCCCGCCGCCATGGCGCCCGCGATCACCACGCGCTGCCGCTGGCCGCCCGAGAGCTCGTGCGGGTAGCGGTGCACGATCGCCTCGGGCTCGGGAAGGCCCACCTCCGCCGCCAGGCGGTGCGACTCGCGCAGCCGCTCGGCGCGCGAGAGGCGTCGCCGCGCCATCAGTCCGCTGACGAGCTGGCGCCCCACCGTCTGCAGCGGATCGAGGGCCGTCGCCGGTTCCTGGAACACCATGCCGATGCGCGCGCCACGGAGGGCGGACAGCCGCCGCTCGTCCGCGCCGACGATCTCCTCGCCCTCGAACACGATGCTGCCGGCCACGGTGGCCGCGGACGGCAGGAGCCCGCTGAGGGCGAAGCACGTGAGTGACTTGCCGCTGCCGGATTCCCCGATGAGCCCCACGCGCTCCCCGGGTGCGACGGCGAACGAGACACCGTCGACGAGGCGCCGCCCGCCGATCTCGATCGTGAGGCCGGTGATGTCGAGAAGGCTCACAGCGTGGCTCCCTTGGGTTCGGGGCGCGCCGCCGCCGCGTCCTCGGCCGGCGTCGCGCGCGATCGCGGGTCGAGGACGTCGCGCAGGGCGTCGCCGAGCAGGTTGAATCCGAGCACCACGATCACGATCACCACCGCCGGGGCGATGAGGTACTCGGGGCGGACGACGATCTGCGACTGCAGATCGGCAAGCGAGCGCCCCCAGCTGGGCGTGGGCGGCGGCGTGCCGAAGCCGAGGTAGCTCAGCCCGGCCTCCGCCAGCGCGGCCGCCGCCATGATCTGCGTTGTGCGCACGATGAGGGTCGGCCCTACCGCCGGCAGCGCGTGCCGGGTCACGATGCGCCAGGTGCCGGCGCCGGCGGCGGTGGCGAGCAGCACGTGGTCGCTCAGCAGCGCACGGCGCAGCTCGGGCAGCACGGTCCGCGCGACGACGACCGACGCCGCCAGGCCGATCGAGATCGCGGCGACCCACGTCGACGCCCCGAATCCGGTGACGAGGATGATCGCGACGATCAGCGTCGGGAACGCGATCGCGATGTCGACGGCGCGCTCCAGCAACGACGACAGCGGTCGCGGCGTGAGCGCGAGGGCGAAGGCGATCGCGACGCCGAGAGCGGTCGCGATCCCGGTGGCCACGACCGTGGCGAGGAGGGTCACGCGCGCGCCCACGAGGAGCATGCTCACCTGATCCCGACCGAGCGAGTCGGTGCCCAGAGGGTGCGCGGGCGAGAACGGCTCCCAGCCGGCGGCGGGGTCGACGGCGAGCGGGTCGTACGGCGTCCACACGAGCGAGAGCACCGCGCTGCCGAGGAGCAGGACGACCGCGATGAGCCCGAAGACGCCACCGGGGCGGGACAGCAGCCGGCGGATCATGCGCGGGCCGCCCGGAGCCGGGGATCGACGATCCGGTACACGAGGTCGAGGAGGAGGGTCATGATCATGATGGTCGCCGTCAGCACGAGCAGCGTGCCCTGCACCTTTCCGAGGTCGCGCGTGTCGACATCCGCCAGGATCATCGATCCGATGCCCGGCAGGGCGAACACCCGCTCGACGATCACCGCGCCGGTGATGAGTCCCGCGGCCTCCAGCCCGACGACGGCGATGAGCGGCAGTGCCGTGTTCCGCAGGCCCTGGCGCAGCACGATCGCCGGCAGCCGCCACCCGCGCGAGCGCGAGGTGCGCACCCAGTCCTGCGCAAGCGCGTCCGCCGTGGCGGAGCGCACGAACCGCGCCAGCACGGCCGCCTGGGGCACGGCAAGCGTGACGGCGGGCAGCAGCAGCGATGCGAGGGCGCCGGCCGGGTCGCCCCACCGCTCCCGCGGGAATCCCTGCACGGGCAGGAGGTCGAGCTGCACAGCGAAGACGGTCACGAGCAGCAGGCCCAGCACGAAGGCGGGCACGGCGAGCCCGAGCTGCGTGAATGCGCCGATGAGCTGTCCGTACCAGCGCTCGCGGCCGACGGCGGCGAGGATGCCGAGCGGCAGCGCCACGAGCACGCTCATCGTCAGCGCCAGCAGGCACAGCGGCAGGGTGACCTGCATCTTCTCCCCGATCGCGGCGGCGACGGGACGGTTGTCGAGCAGCGAGACGCCGAGGTCGCCGCGGAGCGCGCCACCGAGCCACTCGAGGTAGCGCACGATCGCGGGACGATCGAGCCCCAGCTCGGCGCGGATGAGCGCCACCTGCTCGGCCGACGCGTCGATCCCCGCCCTGGTGAGCGCGAGATCGCCGGGCAGCAGGTCGATCGCGAAGAAGATCACGGCACTCGCGACGAGCAGCGACACCGCGAGCACGGCGAGCTGACCGAGGACCAGCCGCAGCGTGGCATGGTCGCGCGTCGATCGCGGCGACGGCGGTGCCGTGGAGACGTCCCGCTCCACGGCACCGCGCTCGGTCGTGATGGTCACCGCGCGGCGACCTGGATCCCGGACACGGGCAGGCGGTTCGCGATGCCGTCGACCGGGAAGCCGGTGACGTCGGCGCTCGCCACGATCGTGGCCGTCGGCGAGAAGAGCCAGTCGCTCACGGCCTGCTCGCTGATGTGGCGCGCGAGCTCGCGCAGCTTCTCGTTGCGCTCCTCGAGCTCAAGCGCCTCGCGGGCGTCCGCCACGAGCTGCTGCGCCGTCGCGTCGTCGTAGTTCCAGTAGTAGTCCGGGTTGCTGTAGTTCTTCGCGAGCGCCGGCGCGACGTGGAGCACCATCGTCATCTCGTAGTCGCCGCCCGTGAACACCTGCTCCAGCCAGCTCGAGAACTCCATCTGCTCGATCGTCACGTCGATGCCCACCTCGGCCAGCTGGGCGGCGACGTACTCGCTGATGCGGGTGTCGTACGTGTTCGAGACGCGGAAGGTGAGCTCGAGGTCCTCCTGGCCCGCCTCGGCCAGCAGCTCGCGCGCCGACTCGGGGTCGTACGCGTCGATGTCGGTCAGGTCCTCGTACCAGGGGTCGGCCGGGCTGGCCATGCTGCCCACGCGGGTGGCCTGGCCGCCGAGCACCTCGATGAGACCGTCCTTGTCGATCGCGCGGCGGATGGCGTGCCGCACGCGCTCGTCGTTCAGCGGCTCCACCGCGTTGTTGAAGCCGAGCGTCATCCAGCTGCGCGAGTCGCCCTCGGTGAGGGTGAACGCGTCGTCGCCCTCGAACATCGACAGCGTGTCGGCCGTCGTGGTCGTGAGCACGTCGATCTCCCCGGCCAGGAGCGCGTTCGCCGCGGTGGTGGCGTCGGTCATGTAGTGGAACACCACCTCCCGGTTCAGCGGCGCCTCGCCCCAGTAGTCGTCGTTGCGCTCGAGCGTGATCGTGCTGCCCTGGTTCCACTGGGTCACGGTGTAGGGCCCCGTGCCGTTGGTCTCGTTGGCGAGGTCGACGTCCGCCCCCTCCTCGAGAATGACGCCGGCGTTCGACGTCAGGGACTCGAGGAAGTCCGAGTCGCGGGAGGCGAGGGTGATCTCCAGCGTCGAGTCGTCGACGGGGGTGATCTCGTCGATGCCGGCGAAGAGGCCCGCGTCGGGGTTGAGCGAGTCGTCGGCGGCGGCCGCCTCGAGCGACCACACCACGTCGTCCATCGTGAGCGGCGAGCCGCTGTGGAACGCGACGTCGTCGCGGATCGTGAAGGTGTACGTGAGGCCGTCGTCGCTCACCGTCCAGTCCGTCGCGAGCGCCGGCTCGAAGCCGCCCTCGCCGTCCGCGTCGACGAGGCCCTCGTAGACGTTGGGGATGAGCAGCTGCTCGAGCGAGGCGCCGGACTGCGCGCTCACGTCGAGGCTCGTCGGCTCGAGGCCGACCTGGAGGTGGACGGTCGCGTCGGTGTCGGCGGCCGATTCCATTCCGGCCCCCGTGGCGCTCGTGCCGGTCGCCGAGGCGCAACCGGCGAGGACGAGCCCCGACACCGCGAGCAGCGGCAGGACGAGGAGCTTGCGTGACATGGGCTACCTTTCTGAAGAGCGCCGTGAGGGATCGGCGACCGTTGCGAAGCAGGACATCTAGATGTCTAAACGGGCAACGTGAACGATCGATGACGCGACGGCGACGACGAGGAGAAGGATGGGCCACACACCGCGCACCCGGCAGGGCGGCGTCCCCCTCTACCGGCGCATCGCGACGGAGCTCTGGGATCGGATCCAGAACGGCGCGCTCCAGCCGGGCGATCGCATGCCGAGCGAGGCCGAGCTCGCGGCCGAGTTCGACGTGAACCGGCTCACGGTGCGCCAGGCGGTCGTCGAGCTGCAGCGCCTCGGCGCCGTCGAGATCCGCCGCGGCACGGGCACGTTCGTGGCGACCCCGCCCGATCTCGTCGAGATCATCGCGCGCATCCCGGAGCGCGCGTCGGACGAGGATGCGACGCACGCCGCGCTCGCCGAGCACTCGGACGCCGGCGTGGACGAGCTGCGGCCGACGCGGCCGCTGCGACGCGTCGAGGAGCGGATCGTCGCCGTCACGGACGCGGCAGGGCGGCACGCCGACCTGGCCGCACAGGAGCTCGAGCTCGCCGCCGCCGACCTGTTCCGCCTCGACACCGTCATGGTCCGTGCCGGCCAGGCGTGGATCGTGAACAGCTACTGGTTCCCCCGGCGCCTCGAGGCGGTCGTCGACGCGCTGGCGGACCACGGCATGGTCATCGCCACGCTCCGCGACGGACTCGGGCTGGATCTGTCGTACCGGTGGCGCGCGTTCTCGGCCGTCGCGGCCGACTACGAAGAGGCGCGCCTGCTCGACGTGCCCACCGGCACGGCCCTGCTCGTGCGCGACGGCGTCACGGCGGATGCCACGGGTGATCCCGTGTTCTACGTGCGCCGGCGCCTGCGCGGCGACAACGCGAAGTTCGTGCTGCGGTACGGGTCCTGACCGCCGGCCACGGGCGGTCGCCGGTCAGGACCCGTGCGCGATCAGCCCAGCGCCGGGGCGCGGTCCAGCAGCGGGCCGCCCCACTCGTCGAGCAGCAGCGCCTCGAGCGCCGCACCCACCCGGTACAGTCGTGCGTCCTCTCGCGCGGGGGCGAGGAACTGGATGCCCACGGGGAGCCCGTCCTCGGCCGCGAGGCCCGACGGCACCGAGATGCCGGGGACGCCGGCGAGGTTCGCGGGAATCGTCGTGAGGTCGTTGAGGTACATCGCGAGCGGGTCGTCGATCTTCTCGCCGAGCTTGAACGCCGTGGTCGGCGCCGACGGCGTCGCGATGACGTCGACCTGTGCGAACGCCTCGGCGAAGTCGCGCTGGATGAGCGTGCGCACCTTCTGGGCGCTGCCGTAGTAGGCGTCGTAGTAGCCGGCCGACAGCGCGTAGGTGCCGAGGATGATGCGGCGCTTGACCTCGGGGCCGAAGCCCGCGTCGCGCGTGGCCGACATGACGTCCTCCACGGTGCCGCCGGGCACGTCGAGGCGCATGCCGAAGCGCACGGAGTCGAACTTGGCGAGGTTGCTCGACGCCTCGGCGGGCAGGATCAGGTAGTACGCCGCCACGGCGTACTCGAAGTGCGGGGCGCTGATCTCGACGATCTCGGCGCCCTGCGCCTCGAGCCGCGCGAGCGCCTCGCGGAACGATGCCGCCACGCCCGGCTGGAAGCCGACGTCGGGCAGCTCCTTCACCACACCGATCCGCAGGCCCTTGAGCACCTCGCCCGAGGCGCCCTCCGCCGCGGCGAGGGCCATGGATGGCCATTCGCCGGGGATCGAGGTGGAGTCGTTCGGATCGTGCCCCGCGATGATGTCCTGCAGCAGGCCCGCGTCGGCGACCGTGCGGGTGACGGGGCCGACCTGGTCGAGGCTGGAGGCCAGCGCGATCGCACCGTAGCGGCTCACGGCGCCGTACGTCGGCTTCACGCCGACCGTGCCGGTGACGTGCGCGGGCTGGCGGATCGATCCGCCCGTGTCCGAGCCGAGCGCCAGCGGAGCCTCGAACGCCGCGACGGCCGCGGCCGAGCCACCGCCCGATCCGCCGGGGATCCGGTCGAGGTCCCACGGGTTGCGCGTCGGGCCGTATGCCGAGTGCTCCGTCGACGAGCCCATCGCGAACTCGTCCATGTTCGTCTTGCCCAGCGGCACGAGCCCGGCGGCGCGGGCGCGGGCGACGACCGTGGCGTCGTAGGGCGACATGTACCCCTCGAGGATCCGCGATCCCGAGGTGGACGGCATGTCCGTGGTGACGAGCACGTCCTTGATCGCCAGCGGCACGCCCGCGAGCGGCGGCAGCTCCTCCCCCGCGGCACGGCGCTCGTCGATCGAGCGGGCCACATCGAGAGCGTGGTCGCTCACGTGCAGGAACGCGCCCACGCTGCCGTCCACCGCGGCGATACGGTCGAGGTGCGCCTGCGTGGCGTCGACGCTCGAGATCTCGCCGTCGGCGAGGTGCGCGGCCAGCTCGGCCGCCGACATCCGGATGACGTCGTCCATCACTGCTCCTCGCCCAGGATCGCGGTCACGCGGAACCGGTCGCCGTCCCGGTCGGGCGCGTTCTGCAGCGCCTCGTCGACCGTGAGCATGTTGCCGGGCTCATCGGGCCGGTACACGTTCTGCATCGGGATCGGGTGGCTCGTCGCGGGGACGTCGGCGGACGCGACCTCGCTGACCTTGGCGATGTTCTCGACGATCACGTCGAGCTCGCGGGTGAGGCGCGTCACCTCCTCGTCGCTCAGCTGGATCCGGGCGAGCACACCGAGATGGCGCACGAGATCGGGAGTGATTTCAGACACCCCACGAGTCTAGTCGGGCTCAGTCCTCGTCCTGCTCGGCCAGCACCCGGGCGGGCATGCCGTCGCGCGCCGCCTTCTTCGTCGCCGCGAGGATCTCCGGCTGATCGGCGTACTCCTCGTCGGCGATCTCGTCCATCTGCCGCTGCCACTCGCGCAGCGCGAGATCATGCGCCTTCAGCAGCGCCCTGCCGAGGCTCGCCGGCGGCTCCTGCGGCGCCCACTCGGCGAACTCGACGGCCTGGAGCAGACCGGATGCGTCCAGCTCCACCCGCACCTCGCGGCGCGGCGACCATGCCGAGGGACGCAGCGCCGTCATGCGCGCGGCCGCGCCCTGGGCGGCCGCGAGCCGCGCCCCCGCCTGCTCGCGCATCTTGGCGATCTGCTCTCGTGCCTCGTCGGCGTCGCGGAAGATCATGCGCGCTCCTCCCCCGTGGTCGCGGCGTCCTGCCGCGACGGCAGCATCGCCAGCAGACGCCTGCGCAGCGTGTCGTCGTGCAGCGCGGCCGCGCCCCCCGCGCTCACCATCGCGGGACGCCGCCGCTCGCGAGCCTCGCGCACCGTCGCCATGACGATCTCCTCGAGCTCTCCGGCCTCCAGCTCGGCGATCGACGGCGCGAAGCGCACGTCCGCCAGCAGCCCACGCTCGTCCAGTGTCACCGCCACCTCGCGGTCGGCCGATTCCACCGTCGTCGGCGTCACCTCGGCGATCTCCTGCTGCATGCGCATCGCGCGCTCCAGCTGCGCCGCGATCTGCTGCTGGACCTGTGCGTACTCGCGTCCGGCGTCCGTCATGTCGTCTCGCTCTCGATCCGTGTTCCTGCGAAGTCGGGTGCCCGGTGGTCGCGCGCGCCGCCGGTCACCGGAGGGTGCCCTGCATCAGCTGCGCGTACCGCACGCCCAGGCCGTGGGCGAGCTCCAGCCGCTGGATATCGCTCTCGACGTTGAACGAGAGCTGGTCGCAGACGTACACCGTCTGGCCAGCCGAGGCGATGAGCATGCGCGTGCGGCGCGCACCGGCGGGCGCCGCCGGCGCGCCGGCCTCGAGTAGGGGCCCCAGCACGCTCTGCAGCGCCGCGACGCCGGCCGGCTCGCACCAGATGTGCGTGCCCCCCGCGCGCGCGAGGTGCGTCATGCCCTGCACGTGGGGAGTGAAATAGGCGCGGCGCTTCAGGTCGTAGACCGCGTCGAACCAGCGGCCGCTCCCCACCATCACGTAGGCGCGCGGCACCGCGACGCCGGCGTCGACCGCGCTCACGCTGCGGAAGAACTGCGAGGGATGCACCCCGCCCACGAACGGGGCACGATCGTGCACGTACGCGTTCCTGCCGCCGAACGGTCCCCTGATCTCGTCCTCGACCGTGACGTCGACGCGCGCCAGCACGCCGGAGAGGATGTCCGGGCGCATCGACGCCGTCGGGGCGTACGACCAGCCGTGAGCGGCCGCCCACTCCCGCCGGCCCTCGCGAAGCGCTTCCCTCATGACAGGCGCCGTACCGCGGACGTCATCCGACGTTCCCGAGCGCGACGAGCGTCGCGAGCGCCTTCTGGATGGCGCCGATCGCCTCGACGAGCTCGTCGGCCAGCATCGCGCCCTTGCTGATGACGGTGACCAGCTCGTCCATCACGGTCGCGACATCGCCCGCCGTCTTCGCGATCGCGGTGCACGCCTGCGTGATGACGGCCGGCAGCGCGATGCCGCCGCTCGCCACCGTCTCGATGACGTAGATGATGAGCTTGCCGACGAGGTCGGCGATGATCGCCTTGGCGAGGTCGCGGATGGCGGCGACGACCTCCGACGCGATGATCATCCCGGATCCGATCCCGGCCGCACCGACGGCGAGACCCGCGGCTGCCTCGTGAAGCCGGCTCAGCGCCTCGCGGTACGCATCTCCCGCGGCACCGACCCAGACGGACACGGACTCGGTGATCAGCTGCTGGATCTCGGTGGCCTTCAGCTCCAGGGCGCCGGACACGTTCGTCCAGGTCTGGCCGAGGCTCTCGACCAGCGCCGGATTGCCGGCGAGCAGGTCGAGCTGCATCGGCAGCGGCGGCACATAGTCGAGCAGGAACGAGGCGACGGACGACGCGAGCGTGCCGAACGGGTCGATGACGGCGGCCGCGGTCGACGCGACCCCGGCGCCGACGGCGATGAGTCCGCTGGCCCAGTCGCCCTCGCCGAACTCGCGCGCCGCCGACACGATCTCGGCGGCGATCGGGATGTTCGACGCGATCGAGCCCAGCGGGTCCTGGATGAGCGACTCGTACGTGTGCAGGAAGTCGCCGGCGTCGGTGGCGATCAGATCGTTCACGCGGTGTCTCCGTTCCGCATCGATGAGCGCGCGGCGCCGGGATCACGCAGGGATGACATCGGGACCTCCATCGGTGCGGGGCGGGAAGTACGGCGCCGGCCGCACATCGGGCTGGATCGGGTCGTAGCGCGGAATGTGCGGCTGCGACGGCCCGGGCGGCAGGTGCGGCATGGGCGGACGCGATCCGTCCGGATCGAGTGGGCGATACGGCGAGCTCGGGTCGAAGCCGCGCCACCGCTCGGCGCTGTCCTCGTCGGCGCGGCGATACTCGTCGCATGCCTCACGGGCGCGGGACGCGAGGCGCTCGAGCGCCTCGATGAGCGCGTTGATGCCGGCGCCCTCGCGCGTGCCGAGATACGTGGCGGCCGGAGTGAAGAACGAGCACAGCAGCCCGAACGCCGCCGGCGTCAGCGCGAGGTTGAACGTCGCCGCTCCCCGGATGTCGCCGAAGCCGTCCGACACCGACTGCACGGCGCCGCCCGCGCGGCACATGCCCTCCAGCTCGACCTCGAAGCCCTGTGCCTGCATCGAAGACTCCCCCCGTCTGTCGTCACCCCGTGCGGGTGTCCTCCCGTCACGATACGGCGACCGCGCGAATCCCGCGATGAGTACAACTCCCCATGCCGGCCTCGTGCCGTCAGCCGCCGAGCTTCTCCTGGAGCTGCTGCTTCACCTGGCGGCGCAGGACCTTGCCGATCATGGACTTCGGCAGCTCATCGACCACGACGAGTCGCCGCGGCGCCTTGTAGGGCGTGAGCACCTTCTTCACGAACGACCGCACCTCCTCCGGGTCGAACTCGGGGGTGCCGTCGAGCACGACCGCCGCGACGACCTCCTCGCCGTTCGCGCCCGGCATGCCGACGACGGCGGCGTCCGCGATGGCCGGGTGCTGGCGCAGCGCGCTCTCCACCTCGGTGGGCGCCACGTTGAAGCCGCCCGTGATGATGAGCTCCTTGAGGCGGTCGACCACGCGGAAGAAGCCGTCCTCGTCCATCTCGACGATGTCGCCCGTGCGGAACCAGCCGTCGAGGAAGACGCGCTCGGTCTCCTCGGGCTTGCCGTAGTACCCGCCGAAGACCTGCGGTCCGCGCACGACGAGCTCGCCCGCCTGCCCCTGCGGCACGTCCTCGCCCGTGTCGGGATCCACGACGCGGCATTCGGTGCCCGGCAGCGGCAGGCCGATGGAGCCGGCCTTGCGGTGCGGCGCCACGGGGTTCACGATCAGCACCGGCGAGCACTCCGACAGGCCGTACCCCTCGACGAGGTAGCCCTTCGTCTCGGCCTCCCACGGCTCGACGAGCGCCGGGTCGAGCGCCATGGCGCCGGACACGCCGATCCGCGTGCCCTCGAGCGAGACGCCCTTCTCCTGCGCGCGGGCGAGCAGGCGCTGCGCGATCGGGGGCACCGCAGGCAGCACGGTCGCGGGGTGCTTCTTCGTGACGGCGAGCACCATGTCCGGGTCGAACTTCGGGAACAGCACGAGCCGCGCGGCCTGCGACATCGCGAACGTGAGGCACAGCGTGAGCCCGTATGCGTGGAACATCGGCAGCACGGCGTAGACGACGGTGCCGAGCCCGCGCTTCACCTCGGGGATCCACGCGCGCGCCTGCGCCGCGTTCGCGAGCAGGTTGCGGTGCGTCAGCGCGGCCCCCTTGGGGTCGCCGGTCGTGCCGCTCGTGTACTGGATGATCGCGACGTCGTCCGTTTCCGGGCCGGGCAGGTCGGGGTCGAGCGGCGCGTGCCCGACGATCCGCTCCCACTCGACGGCACCGCGCACCGGCTCCGTGAGCTGCCGACGCGACTCCCGCAGCTTCGGGATCGGCAGCCGCAGCGCGAACTGCATGACGGCGGGCATGCCCTTGGTCACGTCCACCGAGATGAGCGTCTCCACCGCCAGATCCGCCGGGAACTCCTGGACGGTCTTGGCGACCTTGCTCCACACGATCGCGTGCTTGGCGCCGTGGTCCTCGAACTGCTTGCGCAGCTCGCGCGGCGTGTAGAGCGGGTTGTGCTCGACGACGATCGCGCCCAGGCGCAGCACGGCGTAGAACGCGATGATGTGCTGCGAGCAGTTCGGCAGGATGATCGCGACCGGGTCGCCCTTGCGCACGCCCTGCGCGCGCAGCCCGGCGGCGGCGCGCTCGATGGCGGCGGCCAGCGCCGCGTAGGTCGTCTCACGGCCGAAGAACTGCAGCGCGGGCGCGGCGGGGAAGTCGCGCGCCGAGTCGGCGACGAGATCCATCAGCGAGCCGGAGATCGGCGCCAAGTCCTCGGGCACGCCCTCGGCGTACGAGGCGGTCCACGGGCGGGGCGGATCGAACACGGTGGTCACCCTGCCATTGTACGGGGCGGTCCCGCCGACGGCCGGACTGCGCCCTGCCCGCGCGGAACGCGTGCGAGCATGGCGCCGTCGGGCCCGTACGTCAGGACTCGCGGCTCGGGCGCACGCCCTCGAGCACGATGGCGCCGGTGCGCGTGAACTCGTCCTGGATGTCGTCCTGGCCCGCCCTCTCCGCGCGGAAGGTGGCCAGGCTCACGACGACGGCCGCGAGCAGCGCGAGGACGAAGCCGGGCAGCAGCTCGTAGAGGTCCGAGACGGGCGCGGGCAGGTACTGCCACGTGAAGACGACCACCGAGCCCACGACCATTCCGGCCAGCGCACCCCAGGTCGTCAGCCGGCGCCAGAACAGCGACAGCAGGATGAGCGGACCGAACGCCGCGCCGAAGCCCGCCCACGCGAAGCCCACGAGAGCCAGGATCGAGCTGTTGGGATCGAGTGCCAGCACCATCGCCACGATCGAGACGACGAGCACACCGGCGCGCCCGAGCCAGAGGCCGCCCTGCGCGGAGGGCTTGCGGCGGAAGAAGGCCTGGGCGATGTCGTCGACGAGCGCCGAGGAGGAGACGATCAGCTGGCTCGAGATCGTCGACATGATGGCGGCGACGACGGCGGCGAGCACGAGACCCGCGATGAACGGGTGGAACAGCGTCTGCGCCATCACGAGCACGACCGTCTCGGCCGTCACCTCGTCGAGCACGACCCCCTGCTGGCGCAGATACGCGATGCCGATGAATCCGGCGAGCACCGTGCCCAGCAGCGACACGACCATCCAGCCCATGCCGATGCGCCGGGCGATCTTCGCCTCCTTCGCGCTGCGCAGCGCCATGAAGCGCACGATGATGTGCGGCTGACCGAAGTAGCCGAGGCCCCAGGCCGCGGCCGAGACGACGGCGAGCACGCTCGCGCCCGTCACCTCGCCGCCGAACCACGACGCCTGCTCGGCGGTGAGCTGCCCCGTGACCTCGTCGAGGCTGCCGACGGCGATGAAGGCGAGGATCGGGACCGCGATGAGGGCGAGCATCATCATGATGCCCTGCACGAAGTCGGTGAACGAGGCACCGAGGAAGCCGCCGAACAGCGAGTACAGCACGGTGATGCCGCCCACGAGGAGCATGCCGATGAGGTAGACGTTCGCCCCGTCGTCGAAGAGCGCGCCGAACGAGCTCTCGAAGAACTTGCCGCCCGCGACCATGCCGCTGGACACGTACAGCGTGAAGAAGACGAGGATGACGATGCCGGCGACGATCCGCAGCACGCGCGAGCGGTCGTGCAGCCGGTTCTCGAAGAAGGTGGGGACGGTGAGCGCGTTGCCCGCCACCTCGGTGTAGGCGCGCAGGCGCGGCGCGACGAGCTTCCAGTTCAGATACGCGCCGATGGTGAGGCCGATGGCCATCCACGCCTCCATGAGGCCGGAGAGGTAGATCGCGCCGGGCAGGCCCATCATGAGCCAGCCCGACATGTCGGAGGCGCCGGCGCTGAGCGCGGCCACCGGTGCGGGCAGGTTGCGCCCGCCGAGGACGTAGTCCTCGTCGCTCTTGGTCTGCGTGAACCCGTAGAAGCCGATCGCGATCATCGCCGCGAAGTACACGGCGAGGGCGATGAGGTAGACGACGGTGTCGGACATGACAGGAGATCCTCCCTGATCGGTGCAGCCGCCACGATACGGGCAGACGCTGACGGGGTCTCGGATCTCGGCTTGCTAGACACGCGCGCGTCGCGCGCACGCGTAGGGAGGAGGAGCGGTCGATGCAAGTCGGCCGCCCCGGCGCCGCGCCCGCCGGCGCGCCGCGCCGGTCTCACCAGCGGTCGTGCACGAGCGGCCGGATCGCCTCGTCGTAGAGGTCGCGCACGCCGTCGAGGAACTCCTGCGGCAGCGGGCCGACCTCACCGGCGGCGGCGTTCGCCCTCGCCTGCTCCGGGTTGCGGGCACCGGGGATGACGGTGGTCACCCCGGGCTGCTGCGCCACCCACGCCAGGGCGGCGGTGGCGGGCTCGAGGCCCGCGGCGCGCGCGAGCTCGGCGAAGCGGCCGGCCGCGTCGACGCCGACCTCGTAGTCGACGCCCGAGAACGTCTCTCCCACGTCGAACGCCTCGCCGCGCCGGTTGTAGCTGCGGTGGTCGTTCTGCGCGAACGTCGTCTCGCGCGTGTACCGTCCGCTCAGGAGCCCGCTCGCCAGCGGCACGCGCGCGATGATGCCCACGCCGGCGTCGACGGCGGCGGGCAGCACCTCGTCGAGTGGCTTGCGCCGGAAGGCGTTGAGGATGATCTGGACGCTCGCCACCGAGGGCCGCGCGATCGCGCGGCGCGCCTCGGCGGCCGTCTCGACGCTCACGCCGTAGCTCGCGATCGCACCCTCGGAGACGAGGGTGTCGAGGTCGTCGAAGACCCGGTCGGCCTCGTACACGTCGCTCGTCGGGCAGTGCAGCTGCACGAGGTCGAGGGTGTCTACGCCCAGGTTGCGGCGCGAGCGGTCGGTCCACGCGCGGAAGTTGTCGAGGGTGGCGTGTGCGAGGTCGGGCGCCTCCGCCCGCCGGATCATCTTCGTCGCCACCGTGACGCCCGCGTCGGGGTGCGCGCGCAGCCAGCCGCCGATGAGCTGCTCGCTGCGGCCGTCGCCGTAGACGTCGGCGGTGTCGAAGAAGGTCACGCCGGCCTCGTGCGCGGCATCGAGCACGGCGAGGGCGTCGCTCTCGGCGACGTCGCCCCAGTCCGCGCCCAGCTGCCACGTGCCGAGGCCGATGATCGAGCTGTCGCGTCCGGTGCGTCCGAGGGTGCGCTGCTCCATGGCTCCAGCCTAGGGCGTCACGCCGTCGTCCTGCGCGGCGGGCGGGAGCGCGTCCGGACCCTCAGTCACGAGCAGGTGGAACGCGGCCGCGTCGATGATCCGCACGCCCAGCGCCTCGGCCTTGGCCAGCTTCGAGCCCGCGCCGGGGCCGGCGGCGACGAAGTCGGTCTTCTTGCTCACGCTCGAGGCCGCCTTGCCGCCGGCGCGGATGATCGCCTCCTGCGCGCCCTCGCGCGTGTAGCCCTCGAGCGACCCGGTCGCGACGACCGTGATGCCATCGAGCACGCCGCCGGCGGATGCCGCGCCGGGGCCGGGGTGGCCCGGCGTCTCGAACCGGACGCCCGCGGCGGTCCACCGCTCGACGATCTCGCGGTGCCAGTCGACCTCGAACCACTCCAGGAGCGAGTCGGCGATGATCGGGCCGACCCCCTCGACCGCCGCGAGCTCGTCGCGCGAGGCGGCGCGGATCGCCTCGAGCGACCCGAACCAGCCGGCCAGGGCGCGCGCCGCCACCGGCCCGACGTGGCGGATGTTGAGCGCCACGAGCAGGCGCCACAGGTCCTTCGTCTTCGCCTTCTCGAGCTCGTCGAGCAGCTTGAGCGCCTGCGACGAGACGATGTGCGTCTCGTTCCCGTCGAACGGTCCGTTCGGATCGAACGGCGGATCGGCGTCCTTGCCCGACGGCTTCCGCTTGCGCCGGAACGGGCTGCGGGGCTTGGCGCGCCCGGAGGCGTCCTCGCGCGGCAGGCCGGTCTCGGGGTCGCGCACGACCACGTCGATCGGGAACAGGTCCTCGAGCCGGAGGTCGAACAGTCCGGCCTCCGTGCGCAGCGGCGGATCGGCGGGCACGTCGGGCTGGGTGAGCGCGGCGGCGGTGACCTCGCCGAGCGCCTCGATGTCGAGCGCGCCGCGGGATCCGATGTGCTCCACGCGGCCGCGCACCTGCGCGGGGCAGTCCTTGCCGTTGGGGCAGCGGAGGTCGATGTCGCCCTCCTTCATGGGCCGCAGCGGTGTGCCGCACTCGGGGCACGCGCTCGGCATGACGAACGCCCTCTCGGATCCGTCGCGCTTCTCGACGACGGGGCCGAGCACCTCGGGGATGACGTCGCCCGCCTTGCGCAGCACGACGGTGTCTCCGATGAGCACGCCCTTGGCCTTGACGACGTCCTGGTTGTGCAGCGTCGCCTGGCGCACGACCGATCCGGCCACGTGCGCGGGCTCCATGACGGCGTACGGTGTGGCGCGGCCGGTGCGCCCGACCGACACGACGATGTCGAGCAGGCGCGTGTGGACCTCCTCCGGCGGGTACTTGTACGCGATCGCCCAGCGCGGGGCGCGGCTGGTCATGCCGAGCTCGTCGTGCAGCGCGAGCTCGTCCACCTTGACGACGATGCCGTCCAGCTCGTGGTCGACGGCGTGCCGGTTCTCGCCGAAGTGCGCGACGAACGACACGACCTCGTCCACGCCCTGGCACACGCGCGCGTGCGGGCTGGTCGGCAGTCCCCACGCGGCGAGCAGCTCGTACACCTCGCTCTGGGCCGCGACGGGCGGATCGGGCCACGCGCCGATGCCGTGCACGTACAGCCGCAGCGAGCCGACCCGCTCGAGCGCCGCCTCGAGCTCGAGGCCCTGCTTCTTCTCGATCTGCTGACGCAGGCCGCCGCTGGCGGCGTTGCGCGGGTTCGCGAAGGCCGGGAAGCGCCGCGCGGCCGCGGCGGTCGCCTGCGCCTCGTCGAACGCGCGCCCGCGCTCGCGGGCGCGCTCGCGCGCCTCGCGCACCGCGCGCTCCCGGAACTGTGCCTGCAGCGCGTTGAGCCGCTCGAAGGCGGCGACGGGGATGAACACCTCGCCGCGCACCTCGACGATCGCGGGATGCCCCTCCCCCGAGAGCCGCTCGGGGATGTCGGCCAGGCGGAGGGCGTTCTCCGTCACGATCTCGCCCACGCGGCCGTCGCCGCGCGTGGCGGCCGAGGTGAGCACGCCGTCCTCGTAGCGCAGCGAGATGGCCAGACCGTCGATCTTCAGCTCCGTCAGCCACGCCACCTCGCGGCCGGCCGCCGCCTGCGTCTTGGCGCACCAGTCGCGCAGCTCGTCGACGGAGAACACGTTGTCGAGGCTGAGCATGCGCTCGGCGTGCTCGATCGTCGCCAGCTCCGTGCCGTCCGCGGCGCCCACGGCCTGCGTCGGCGAGTCCTGGCCCTGCAGCTCGGGATAGCGGCGCTCGAGCGCCTCGAGCCGGCGCATCCACCCGTCGTAGGTCGCGTCGTCCACGAGCGAGGCGTCGCGCCCGTAGTACGCCTCCTTCGCCTCGAGGATCCGCTCCGTGAGCGCGCGTGCCTCGGCGCGCGCCTCGTCGAGGGTCAGCTGCTCGATCTCATCCGCCACACCCCGAGTCTAGATTCGGCCTGCGACATCCCCCGGGGGCTTGCGCCGCGCGGGCGCGCCGATCAGGCCTCGGCGGGGACGGCCGACACCGTGCGGTCGATCGTGCACTGCCCGAGCACGCGCGTGCCCACGTAGACGACGGCCGTCTGCCCCGGCGCCACGCCGTGCAGCGGCTCGTCGGGGCGCACGACGAGCTCGCCGTCGCGCAGCACCGCCGTCGCGGGCACGGGATCGGCGTGCGCGCGCACCTGCACATGGCACGCGAACTCCTCGTGCGGGTCCGCCGCCGCGGCCCCCGCCCACGACCATCGCGATCCCGCCAGCTCGCCGATCGCGAGCGCCTCCTTCGGGCCGACGACGACGGTGTTCGAGACGGGCCGCACCTCGAGCACGAAACGCGGCTTGCCGTCGGGCGCCGGCACGCCCAGGCGCAGGCCCTTGCGCTGGCCCACCGTGAACGCGTGCGCGCCGTCGTGGCTGCCCACGACCGCACCGCTGCGATCGACGATCTCGCCCGGCGCCGTGCCGACTTTCTCGGCCAGCCAGCCGCGCGTGTCGCCGTCCGGGATGAAGCAGATGTCGTAGCTGTCGGGCTTGGACGCCACGGCCAGGCCCCGCGCCTCGGCCTCGGCCCTCACGAGCGCCTTCGACGGCGTCTCGCCCAGCGGGAACAGACAGTGCGCGAGCTGCTCGGCCGTGAGCACCCCCAGCACGTACGACTGGTCCTTCGCCTCCTCGCTGGAGCGGTGCAGCTCGAGCCCGCCCTCCCCCTCGCGAAGGATCGCATAGTGGCCGGTGCACACGGCGTCGAACCCGAGTTCGAGGGCGCGCTCCAGCAGCGCCGCGAACTTGATCCGCTCGTTGCACCGCATGCACGGGTTCGGGGTGCGCCCGGCGCGGTACTCGCTGACGAAGTCCTCGATGACGTCGTCGCGGAAGCGCTCGGAGAAGTCCCAGACGTAGAACGGGATGCCCAGGCGATCGGCGACGCGCCGGGCGTCCATGGCGTCCTCGATCGTGCAGCAGCCGCGGCTGCCGGTGCGCAGCGTGCCGCCCGCGCGCGAGAGCGCGAGGTGCACGCCGACGACCTCGTGGCCGGCCTCGACGGCGCGCGCGGCGGCGACGGCGGAGTCCACCCCGCCGCTCATGGCCGCCAGCACGCGCATGCCTCCAGCGTACGCGCGCCGACTGGGCGGCGGCCCCGTCGGCGACCCGCCCCGAGCAGCGAGCGGGCGTCAGCGCACGAGGCGGCGGTACGCGCGCGGCAGGGCGTGCAGGAGGGCGTCGAGGTCGGCGGCGGTCGTCGTGCGGCCGAGCGTGATGCGCAGCACCTGGCGGGCCTCGGCCTCCGAGCGCCCCATCGCGAGCACGACGTGCGACGGCTCGGCCACGCCCGCCTGGCAGGCCGATCCGGTCGACACGGCGATGCCCTCCTGATCGAGCAGGAACAGCAGCGACTCCCCCGCCGCGCCCGGCAGCAGCAGCTGGATCGTGCCCGGCAGCCGGTCCACGGGGTCGCCCAGCAGCTCGGCCTCCGGCAGCGCCTCGCGCAGCCGGGCGAGGAACCCGTCGCGGAGCGCCGCGAGCCGCGCGGCCTCGGCCTCGCGCTCGGCCGCGGCCAGCTCCGCGGCGGTGGCCAGGGCCGTCGCGCCCGCGACGTCCTGCGTGCCGGCGCGCAGGCCGCGCTGCTGGCCGCCGCCGTGCAGCATCGGTTCGAGCGCCACCGTGCGCGACACGACGAGCGCGCCGGTGCCCACCGGCGCGCCGAGCTTGTGCCCCGACACACTGAGCGCCACGAGGCCCGCGCCCGCCGGCGCGTCCCCGCGCCAGCCCGCGAACGACACCGGCACGCGCCCGAACGCCGAGACCGCGTCGATGTGCAGCGGCACGCCCGCGGCGGCTGCCGCCGCGGCGATCCCGCGCGCGTCGTTGATCGTGCCCGACTCGTTGCCCGCCGCGATCGCCGTCGCCAGCGCGACGCGCCCGGAGCCCACCGCCGCCGCGAAGGAGGCCACCGGCACGCGCCCCACGGCGTCGAGCGCGACGGGCACGACCCGCGCGCCCTCGTGGGACGCCAGCCAGCCCGTGGTGTCGAGCACGGCGTGGTGCTCGCCGTCGGGCAGGACGATCCCGTCGGCGTCCGCGGCGCGGCGGCGCCACAGCCCCTGCAGTGCCAGCCCGACGGACTCCGTGCCGCCCGAGGTGAAGACGACCTCGATCGGCTCGGCCCCGAGCACGCCCGCGAGCCGCTCGCGCGCGTCCTCCAGCAGCCGGCGCGCGTCCTGCCCCGCGCCGTGGATGGACGAGGCGTTGCCGATCGTCTCGTGCGCGGCCAGCCACGCGTCGCGCACCTCGGGCCGCAGCGGCGTCGTGGCCGCGTGGTCGAGGTAGACCCTCATCCGCTCAGAACAGCAGGCTCGTGAGGCGCCCGCGGGCCCGCACGACGCGCGGGTCGGTCGTGCCCACCACGCCGAACAGCTCGACGAGGCGCTCCTGCACGGGCTTGCGCTGATCGGAGGGCAGCGCGGCGAAGAGGTCGAGCAGCCGCTCGAACGCGTCGTCGACGTGGCCTCCGGCGAGATCCAGATCGGCCACGGCCAGCTGCGCGTCGATGTCGTGCGGACCGTCGGCCGCGGCGGCGCGCACGGCCGCCGGATCCAGGTCCTGCACGCGCGCGAGCAGCCGCACCTGGCCGAGGCCCGCCTGCGCGTCCTCGTCGCGCGGGTTCTGCTTCAGCGCCTCCTCGTACGCCGCGATCGCCCGCGGGAAATCGCCCGCCTCGATCGCCGCGTACGCCTCGGCGTGCAGCGGCGGAAGCTCCGGCTCCTGCGGCGGCGCCTGGTCATCCGACGCCTCGCCGTCCGCCACGGGCACCGTGCCGGTCACGCCGTTCTGCGCCGCCAGCTGCAGCAGCTGCGCGAACACCTGGCGCACCTGCTCCTCCGGCACCGCCCCGGTGAACAGGGGCACCGGCTGGCCGGCGACGAGCGCCACGACCAGCGGGATCGACTGCGCGCGGAAGGCCTGCATCAGCTGAGGGTTGGCATCGACGTCGACCTTGGCCAGCACGAGCCGGCCGGCCAGCTCCCTGACGACCTTCTCGAGCACGGGGCTGAGCTGCTTGCACGGCCCGCACCACTCGGCCCACAGGTCCACGACGACGGGAACGGTGCGCGAGAGCTCGAGCGCCTCGCCGAACGTCGCGTCCGTGACGTCGAAGACGAGACGCGTGGCGCCGGCCGCGCCGTCTCCGGTCGGCGATGCCGCGGCCGACGATGCGCCCTCGGGCGGTCCGCCCGCCGGCCTGTTGCGCAGCGCGGACAGATCGACGGCGCCGCGCAGCGCGGCGTGGGGTGCGTAGTCGCTCATCGGCTCTCCTCGGGATGGATCATCGGGTGGCTCATTCGACGGTGCCCGCCGTCACGCTGGATGCCCAGCCGAGCAGGCGGATCTTCTCGTCGGTGCCCTGCGCCGGCACGTAGAAGAACAGCGGGCTGCTGTCGGTGCGCTCGAAGCTGCCCGCGGTCTCCGTCTCACCCGTGAGCGCCTCCAGCGCGGGGTCGCCGTGGCGCACGACACCGAGCTCGTCGGTCGCCGTGACGCGCTCGGTGCGGTTCACGGCGACGGCGACGATCGCGCCGTTGTGCACCGTGGCCAGCGACACGGGCGGGGTGTCGGCCGCCGACTGGCCGAAGGAGATCTCGCCGGCGACGTCGGCCTGGTTGAACTCGGCGGCCGTCGCCTCGCGGACTCGGGCGACCTCGGGCCGGAACGTGTCGCCCTCCTCGGCGAAGAGCTCGGCGAACTCGCTGTTCTCGCCGTTGCCGATCACGTCGGCGTAGGCCGCCGCGACGTCCTCGGGTGCGATCGTGAGGAACGACGAGGTCGGCGGCACGAGGGCCGCGCCCTGGTAGGACGGCGCGAGGCTCGGGATCTCCGCGTTCGGCTCGAGGCTCGCGATGTACGATGCGCGGTAGTGCGACCACGGGTCCTGCTGGGTCATCGTGAGGATCGTGGGCGCGATCGACGGATCCTCGGCGTCCGACACGACGACCAGGGCGGTGCGCGGCCATTCGTCGAACGCCTGCGGCAGCAGGATCTGGATCGGCGACGCGGGGATCGCGGGCAGCGTGGCGTAGTCGCCGAACTGCGCGCGGATCTCGTAGTTCACGCGGCGCATCGTCAGCGCCATGCCCTCGAGGCGCTGCTCCGCCACGGCGACGTCGGCGGCCTCGTCCGCCGCGGCCACGGTCGCGGACATGTCCGCGAGGATCCGCGCGGCCTGCGCATCGGTGAGCGCGGGCGCCTGCTGGTTCTCCGGCGCCACGACCGTCGGCGTCGGCGTCGGCGTCGGCGCGGGCAGCGCGTCCGGCGTGCAGCCGGACATGAGCGCGAGCGCGAGTCCCGTCGCGGGCACGGCGATGAGGCCGCGGCCCTTGCGTCCCCGCGAGCGGCGGGTGGGCGTCGCGGTGATGACGCCCTTCTCTTCGCCGCCCTCGATCCGGTCGGTGGAGAGGTCGATGGGCTCGGTCTTCGGCACCGGCAGCCCCTTGCGGCGCGGACCCCGCGAGCGACGGGAGTGCAGGATGCCCGAGACGTAGAGGAACAGGCCGAGCACCAGCAGGGCGGCGCCGCCGACGATCAGCCAGGGCGCCGCGGGGGTGCTGTTGTCGATCGGCCACGTCACCGAAATGTCGGCGGGCGCGGGTTCAGTGCCGTCGGACGCCACCAGCACGCTCATCTCGCCGCCCTCGGGGAAGGCGAAGCTTTGCTCGAGGGAACCCGTGCCCGCGAACTCCTCGAACCACAGGTCCGAGCCGGCCGGGTCGCGGGGCTCCGGCTCCTCGCCGTCCTCCGGCTCGATCGACGGCTCGACGGTGTCGACCGCGACGACGCCCGCCGCCTGGTCCCCCTCGGCGACCGACACGTGCGCGTACGTCTGGTCGGCCAGCCACGCCCGCATGTCGTGCTCGCGGCCGTACGCGGAGAAGACCTCGCCGTCGCCCGCGATGTCGAGCACGCCGGCCCTGCCCTCGAGCGACTCGGGCAGCGCCGTGAACACGTCGTCGTCGATGAGCACGTAGCGCGCCTCGTCGTCGATCTCGATCGCGACCGACCGCTCGGACGGCCCGAGCCAGACGGTGCGCTGGGCGATGCCCGCGCCGATCAGCCCCGCGGCGAGCACGAACGACACCACAGCCCAGACGAAACGCACGGCACCACTCCCTCGGCGATCCGCCCGACCGGCCCTCCGGCTGTGCCGTCGGACCGCGGATCGCACAGAACTCGACGTCCCAGACTAGCGAACGCGCCGCTGGGTGTCCCCCGGGAGCGCGCGGCCCGTCCTGCCGGGCCGCGGGTCCCCGTGACCCTATCCTGTGACGAGGGCACCCGAGAAGGAGACACATGAAGATCCACAACCCGTTCCGCGTGGCGCTCGTGGCGACCCTCGGCGTGGGACTGGGCGTGCTCCTGATCCAGAGCGTGCAGTCGCTGTCGACGATCCTGCTCTACGTCGGCACGGCGCTGTTCATCTCCCTCGGGCTCGATCCCCTCGTGTCGTGGCTCGAGCGGCGTCGGCTGCCGCGCTGGGCGGCGGTGCTCATCACCCTCATCCTCGTGCTGGGCCTGTTCGCGGGGATCGTGTGGATCATCCTGCCCACGCTCATCCAGCAGATCTCGCAGCTCGTGACGCAGATCACCCGGCTGGTGAACCGGGGCACGTGGCAGACCGACATCCGCGCGTCGCTCGACCAGATGTTCCCGGGCCTGGCGATCGACGACATCTTCGCGAACATCAACCAGTGGCTGCTCGACAACATCACGACCATCAGCGAGGGCGTCCTCGGGGCCACTGTGGGCGTGGTGAGCGGGCTCTTCGGCGCGTTCATCGTCATCATCCTGACGATCTACCTCACCGCCTCGACGCCCTCGCTCAAGAGCGCCGTCTACCAGCTCGTCCCCGCCTCGAAGCGGGAGTCGTTCATCGTCCTCGCCGACCAGATCACCGACTCCGTCGGCTACTACGTCATGGGCCAGGTGACGCTGGGCATCATCAACGGCGTGCTGAGCGCGATCTTCCTGTCGATCATCGACGCGCCGTTCCCCGCCGTGCTCGCCGTCGTCGCGTTCCTCGGCTCGCTGATCCCGCTCGTCGGCACCATCTCGGCCTCGACGATCATCGTGCTGACGTGCCTCGTCCCGGGGCTGGGATCGCCCACCACGGCGCTGATCGCCGCCATCTACTACCTCATCTACATGCAGATCGAGGCGTACGTCGTCTCGCCGCGCGTCATGAGCCGGGCCGTGTCGGTGCCCGGCGGCGTGGTCGTCGTCGCGGCCCTCGCCGGCGGCGCGCTGCTGGGCCTGCTCGGCGCGCTCATCGCGATCCCCGTGGCGGCGAGTGTGCTGATCATCTACCGCCAGGTCGTCATCCCGCGCATGAACGAGCGCTGACGCCTCGCCTCAGTCGGTGGGCCAGGTGGTCGGCAGCGGCAGCGCGCCCGGGTTCACGACGTTCACGATCTCGGTGAGCACGCGGTAGGTCTGCTTCTCGCCCACCCACAGGTGCTTGCCGTCCTCGACGTCGATGAGTCGGATTCCCGGCGCCACGGCGAAGCGCCGCGCGGCCTCCGCGGGCCGCAGGAAGTCGTCGTGCTCCGGGATGAGCGCCACGATCGGGCGCGGATCGCCGTTCCACGCGCGCAGGTCGTCGTCCGTCGCGCGGTGCAGCGGCGGCGAGAGCAGCACCATGCCCCGGATGTCGTGCTCGCGGCCGTACTTGAGCGCCAGCTCGGTGCCGAACGACCAGCCGACGATCCACGGATCCGGCAGCCCGCGCTCAGCGACGAAGGCCATCGCGGCCGCCACGTCGAGGCGCTCGTCGACGCCCTCGGCGAAGGCCCCCTCGCTCGTGCCGCGCGGCGAGGTCGTGCCGCGCGTGTTGAAGCGCAGCACGGCGAGGTCGGCGAGGGCGGGCAGGCGCGCGGCGGCCTTGCGGATGATGTGCGAGTCCATGAAGCCGCCCGCGGTGGGCAGCGGGTGCAGCGTCACGAGGGTCGCGACGGGCTCGCGCTCGGCCGGCAGCGACAGCTCGCCCACGAGGGTGAGCCCGTCCTCGGTGCGCAGCTCGATGTCCTCGCGGCGCGCGGGCAGCAGCGTGGCTCCGCGGATCTCGGTCGGCTCGGTCTCGGCGGTCGCGTCGGTCATCCGTGGATCCTCCAGCAGTGGTTGTGCCAATGACGCCGTGCGGCCAGATCCGCCTGCGGCCCGAGGATCCCGTCCTCGCGCCACACGACGACGTGGGGCGTGCCGACCTCGATGGTCTGGGCGCAGCCGGGGCACGTGTACGTCTTCTCGGTGCGCGCGCCGGTCACCGGCTGCACGGTGTAATCGCGACCGCGGCGCGTCTCGGTCCGCTTCCAGCCGGCGAGCAGGCGCGCGAACGAGGCGTCGCCCGGCTCGTCGTCATCGCCGGGCCGACGCCCTCGCGGGCGATTCGACCTCGGCACGACTCACCACCAGTGGTTTGACTGCCAGAAGGCGTAGGCGCCGGCCCATCCGCCGTACTTGTTGGCATAGCCATTTGCCCACGTGAGGTTGACCACCGGATCGTAGGCGTTTGCTAGCTTGCCGCACGGGTACACCTGAACCAGGCCACACGCTCCAGACGAAGAATTAGTCGCGTTCGGGTTCCAGCCACTCTCGCGCGACACGATCGAGTCAACGTACGGCCAATCAGCCTGCGGGATCCCCGCAGCTGCCATCCACTCCTCCTTGCTGCCACCGCCTGTGTACGGCGGCGGGCCAAGAATGCTCGCGACGTCGGGAAGAGCCGCACTCGCTGCAGTCGGCGTTGGTGTGGGCGTGGGCGTCGGTGTGACGTAGATCTCGTAGTCAACCGATCCGAGCGCGTTCGCCTCGAGCTTGGCAGGAGAGTTGAAGATCTGCGCGTCCGCCACCGTCTCGGCGTAGGCCGTCGTGACGTCGTCCTCCCCCGGCTCCGCCATGGCGGCGACCGTGGGCGCCAGGTATGACGCCAGGAATCCGACGGCGGCGGCGCCGGCGATCACGCTCGCGACGGCGCGCTTGGCGGTCCACGCCGCGGCCGGGCGCGACGGCTCGGCGACGGCGCGCGCGACGAGGGCTCGCGTCTCGCGCCGCGACAGCGTCTTTCGGGTGGGAGGTTCGGGTGTGGAAGTCACAGTGGGGCCTACTGTACCAGGGTCGTTACGGTTCCGTGATCTGATCCGCGTATCAGCGCACGGCGAGGATGACGTCGACCACGGCATCGAGCAGGGCGTCGACCTGCTCCTCGCGGTAGCCGCCGCGCGACATGCGGAAGGCTGCCGAGCGCACCTGCTCCGCCGTGAGAGGGTCGCCGTCCTGCAGGAACGCGCTGATCCGGTCGGCGACGATGTCGACCTCCTTGGGCGCGTAGCCGAACGAGAGCGGGCCGACGCGATCGAAGCGGCGGCCGGCGGGTCGGGCCAGCCGCTCGAGGATCACCTGCGCCTCGGCACGCGCGCGCTCGACCCAGGCCTCGGGTCCCTCCGCCGCGATCGCCGCCTGTCGCTCGCGTGCCGCGAACGCGTCCTCGATCCGCCCCAGCGCCGCATCGACCGCGGCGATCTGGTAGCCGCCGCGCACGAGCGGGAAGCCCGCCTGACGCACGGCGCGCGCGTCGACGGTGTCGTCGCCGCGCTCGAACGCCTCGCGCGCCCGCGCCATGAACGCCTCGACGGCGTCGCGGCGGTAGCCGCGCTCGCGACCGTGCATCACGGGGAAGGGCAGGGGCTTGCCACCCCCGGTGGGAGATGCCGCATCGTCGGGATCGGCCGAGACGGACGCCGCGGCATCCGCGGGCGCGTCCCGCGGGTCCGGCGCGGCCGGTGCCGCCACCGGGTCGTGTCCCGCCAGCCGCGCCGTGGGCGCCTGATCGTGTGCCGCCGCGGGCGCCGGTTCCCCGAAGGTCTCGTCGAACGCCTCCGGCGCGGTGGGCGCGTGCGACCCGGACGTGCCCGGCTCATCACCGGGCGTCGCCCGCTCGTCGCCCATCACGTGGAGCAGCGCCGTCACGCCGCCGATGACGGGCTGCGCACCCGTCGTGTCGGCCGCCTCGGTCTCGTGCGTCACATCCGCCTCCGTGTCATCCCGTCCGTCCGCCGGCCCGTCGCTCCTGCGCATGCGGACTCACATCCCGCCCAGCGGCGAGAGCAGCGCGTGCAGCGCGTACGCCGCCGCGGCCGAGAGCAGGATGCTGTCGAGCCGGTCGAGCACGCCGCCGTGGCCCGGCAGCCACGAGCTCATGTCCTTGATGCCCAGGTCGCGCTTGAGCATCGACTCGCCCAGGTCGCCCACCGTGGCCGTGCCGAGGATGACGGCGCCGAAGACGAGCCCCGTCCACCACGGCATCCCCAGCATGAACTGCGCGAGCAGCGCACCGGCGGTCAGCGCGGCGAGGGCCGCGCCGGCGAAGCCCTCCCAGGTCTTCTTGGGGCTGATGCGCGGGGCCATCGGATGGCGTCCGAACGCGAGGCCGGCCGCGTAGGCGCCCGTGTCGGCGGCGATCACCGCGATGAGGAACGCCAGCACCCACCACTCGCCGTCCGGCTGGCGCAGCAGCGCCAGCGCGAGGCTCGCGAGCAGCGACACGTACACGGGAACGAGGCCCGATGCGAGGACGTCGCCCAGCACGTCGCCGTAGGTCCGGCCATCGCGCGCCGCCATCTGCCCGAGCAGCCGCCACACGACGATGAGGAACACCGCGGCGAACAGGGCCGTCCAGTGCAGCCAGTGCTCCGACGCGTACGCGGGAAGCAGGATGAGCGGGACCGCGATCAGCTGCGGTGCGACGTCGACGCGACGGCCGCCCGCCTGCATGGCGCGCACCAGCTCGAAGGTGCCGAGTCCGGCGCCCGCGACGGCGACGAGGACGAAGGTCCACTTCACGAACAGCAGCGAGGCGAGCACGAGCGCCCCGAGCACCAGGCCCGTGAGGATCGCGAGGAGCAGATCGCGGCCCGTGCGCGCCTTGATGCGCTCGTTCGTCGCCTCGAACTGCTCGCGGGCGTGCCCCAGCTGGTCGCGCGCGTGCTCCAGGTGCGCCCGCGCGTGCTCGTGCGGATCGCGCCCCTCGACGCGTCCGGGGACGACGGTCGGCGGCACCGCGTCGTCACGGCGCGCCGCGGCCTCGCGGCGGGTGCGCGGCGTGACGGCGGCGTCGTCGGGAGAGTCGGTCATCTGCCGGCCTCAGACCTCGAGGAGCTCGGCCTCTTTGTGCTTCAGCGCCTCGTCGACCTGGTCGACGTGGGCCTTGGTCAGCGCGTCGAGCTCCTTCTCGGCGCGGGCGATGTCGTCCTCGCCGATCTCGTCCTTCAGCGCGTCGAGGTCGTCCTTGATCTGCCGGCGGATGCCGCGGATGCGCACCTTGGCGTCTTCGGCCTTCGCCTTGACGAGCTTGACGTACTCCTTGCGGCGCTCGGCGGTCAGTTCGGGCATCGTGATGCGCACGATGTTGCCGTCGTTGGTCGGGTTCGCCCCGAGGTTCGGCATGTCGCGGATCGCGTCCTCGATCGCCTTCAGCGCCGACTTGTCGTACGGCGTGACGATGAGCGTGCGCGCCTCGGGGTTCTGCAGCGAGGCCAGCTGCTGCAGCGGCGTGGGCGTGCCGTAGTAGTCGACCATCAGCCGCTGGAACAGCTGCGGATTGGCGCGTCCGGTGCGGACGGTGGCGAAGTCCTCCTTCGCGGCATCGACGGCGCGGTCCATGCGCTCGGTCGCCTCGGTCATGACATCCGCGATCACGGGTCACTCCATTCGTCGTGGGAACTGGGGTCGAGTCTAGTCGCGGGGCGCCCTCGCCCCCGCGAATGCGCCCTCGGCGCGGATCCGTGCGGATCAGGCGGTGACGATCGTGCCGATCTCCTCGCCGAGCAGCGCCTTGGTGACGTTGCCGGTCGGCTCCATGCCGAACACCCGCATGTCCATGCCGTTGTCCATGCACAGGCTGAACGCCGTGGAGTCGACCACCTTGAGTCCGCGCTGCAGCGCGTCGCCGTACGTGACGCGATCCAGTCGCGTGGCGGTGGGGTCGGTGCGCGGATCGGCGGTGTAGACGCCGTCCACGCCGTTCTTGGCCACGAGCACCTCGCTCGCGCGGATCTCGAGCGCACGCTGGGCGGCCACGGTGTCGGTGGAGAAGTACGGCAGGCCGGCGCCCGCGCCGAAGATCACGACGCGGCCCTTCTCGAGGTGGCGCTCGGCGCGGCGCGGGATGTACGGCTCGGCGACCTGCGTCATCTCGATCGCCGACTGCACGCGCGTGGCGGCGCCGGCCTGCTCGAGGAAGTCCTGCAGGGCGAGCGCGTTCATGACCGTGCCGAGCATGCCCATGTAGTCGGCGCGCCCGCGGTCCATGCCGCGCTGGCTGAGCTCCGCGCCGCGGAAGAAGTTGCCACCGCCGACGACGATCGCGATCTCGACCGACTCGGTGGCGGCGGCGATCTCGCGCGCGATCTGGCTGACGACATCCGGGTTCACACCCAGCTGACCCCCGCCGAACGCCTCTCCCGACAGCTTCAGAAGGACGCGGCGGCGCCCGGTGCTCTCTCGCATGTTGTCTCTCCTGTACCGGCTGTCGCTGTGCCGTCTCTCACCGTATCGCGATGCGATCGGCTGACCCTGTGCCGAGCCCGTGAGCGGCGCCCCGGGCATGGGAAGGGGGCCCGGATCCCGCGGATCCGAGCCCCCTCGTGGTGCTTACGCGCCGACCTTGAAGCGGGCGAAGCCGGTGATCGTGATCCCGGCGTCCTTCGCGACCTGCTCGATCGACAGCTTGTTGTCCTTCGCGTACGGCTGGTCGAGCAGCACGACCTGCTTGAAGAACGCGTTCACGCGGCCCTCGACGATCTTCGGCAAGGCGGCCTCGGGCTTGCCCTCGTTGCGCGAGATCTCGGTGACGATGTCGCGCTCCTTCTCGACGACCTCGGCCGGAACCTCGTCGCGCGTCAGGTACGCCGGGTCGGCGAACGAGATGTGCTGCGCGATGCTGCGCGCCGTCTCGGCGTCGTCGCCCGAGTAGGCCACGACGACGCCGACCTGCGGCGGCAGGTCCTTGCTCGTCTTGTGCAGGTACACCTGGAACGCGTCGCCGCTGAGCGTGGCGACACGGCGCAGCTCCACCTTCTCGCCGATGATGGCGGCCTCGTCGGCGATCAGCTGGTCGACGGTCTGCTCGCCGGCCGACGCGGCCAGCGCCGCCTCGACGTTCTCGGCGGCCGCGGCGGCGACCGCGTCGGCCACCTTCTCGGCCAGCGCGATGAAGCGGTCGTTCTTCGCGACGAAGTCGGTCTCGCACGCGAGCTCGATGAGCGTCGCCTTGCCGTCCTGCTCGCGAGCGACCACGAGGCCCTCGCTGGTGGCGCGGTCGGCGCGCTTGGCGTTGCCCTTCGCACCCTTCAGGCGGAGGATCTCGATGGCCTTCTCGACGTTGCCGTCGGCCTCCTCGAGCGCCTTCTTGGTGTCGACCATGCCCGTGCCGAGCTGCTCGCGCAGGGCCTTGATGTCGGCGATGCTGAAGTTGGCCATGTGTCCTGGCTCTCCTTGGTTCGTTTCGGGTGATCCGCCGGCCCCGTGCGGGACCGGCGGATCGGGAGAATTACTCGGCGGGGGCTGCCTCGGCGGCGGCGTCGGCAGGAGCCTCGGTGGCCGCGGCCGCGGCCGCGGGGGCCTCGGTCTCGCCCGAGAGGAGCTCCTGCTCCCACTCGGCGAGCGGCTCGGCGTCGCCCGCCTCGGGGTTGTGCTTCTGCTGCAGGCCCTCGGCCGCGGCGTCGGCGATGATGCGCGTCAGCAGCGACACCGAGCGGATCGCGTCGTCGTTGCCCGGGATCGGGAACTGCAGGTCGTCGGGGTCGACGTTCGTGTCGAGGATGCCGATCACCGGGATGCCCAGCTTCTTGGCCTCGTCGATCGCGAGGTGCTCGCGCTTGGCGTCGACGACCCACAGGGCCGACGGCGTCTTGGTGAGGTTGCGGATGCCGCCGAGCGACTTGTGCAGCTTGTCGAGCTCGCGCTTCTTGAGAAGGAGCTCCTTCTTCGTGAAGCCCGACTCGGCGGGGTTGTCGTAGTCGAGCTCCTCGAGCTCCTTCATGCGGGCGAGGCGCTTCGAGACGGTCTGGAAGTTGGTCAGCAGACCACCGAGCCAGCGCTCGTTGACGTAGGGCTGGCCGACGCGGGTGGCCTGCTCGGCGAGCACCTCCTGCGCCTGCTTCTTCGTGCCGACGAAGAGCACGGTGCCGCCGCGGGCGACCGTCTCCTTGACGAAGTCGTACGCCTTGTCGATGTAGGCGAGCGACTGCTGCAGGTCGATGATGTGGATGCCCGAGCGCTCCGTGAGGATGAAGCGCTTGACCTTCGGGTTCCACCGGCGGGTCTGGTGTCCGAAGTGGACGCCGCTGTCGAGCAGCTGGCGAATGGTGACGACGGCCATGGCCGTTCTCCTTCTGTTGCGGTTGTTCTGCCGGACCGGTCGGCCGGCGAGCCTGGTGCCCGACGCGCTCCCGCCCTCTTCCGAGGGACCGTGGGGAGCGATGCGCCGCGATCGAGATCGCTGTGGACACGCGAAGTCACCCCGACTCAGCGAGGTGCCCTGCCAGCATACCAGCAGCGGGGCCGGCGCCGCGCGGCGTTCCGCCCCGTCCACAGGCGGCGAAACCGCGCGATTCGTCCACAATCCGGGCTCCCGCGCCCCGCGCCTCCCCGTCCCCGCGGATCGTGGGATCCATGTCCCGAATCGCCGCCGCACTCGTCCTCTCCGCCCTCATCGTGCTCGTCTCGGCGACCCCCGCCGGGGCGATGCCGCCGGCCGCCCTCGACCGGGCCTCCACGGTCGCCGCGGCGCGCGGTCCGGAGCCGAGCACACCGGCCCGCATCGTCGTGTCCGCCGAGACGGGCGCCTCCGAGATCCCCACGCGCGAGCGCTGGGAGTGGCCCGTCGCCCCCGTGCGCATCGTCGCACCCTATGTCGCGCCCCCGCACGCCTACGGCCCCGGCCACCGCGGCATCGACCTCGCCGCCGGCGGAGAGGTGAGATCGCCCGCGTCGGGCACCGTCGCCTTCGTGGGCGTCGTGGTCGACCGGCCGGTGATCACGATCGACCACGGCGACGGGCTCGTCACCACGTTCGAGCCGGTCGTCACCGACCTCTCCGCCGGCGACGCCGTGACGCGCGGGGACGTCGTGGGCACGGTGGCCACGGGCGGGCACGCTCCGGCGGGGTCGGTGCACTTCGGGGTGCGGCTGCAGGGGGCGTACGTCAATCCGCTGCTGCTGCTGGGCGGCGTGCCCCGGGCGGTGCTGCTGCCCTGCTGCTGAGGCGACGGCTCGGGCCCGCCCCCTGGCGGCGTCTCAGGCCCGCGGATGGGCGAGCGCGTAGGCGGCACGCAGCCGCTCGGACGAGACGTGCGTGTAGATCTGCGTCGTGCCGAGGCTCGCGTGACCGAGGATCTCCTGCACGGCCCGCAGGTCGGCGCCCCCGTCGAGCAGGTGCGTGGCCGCGGAGTGCCGCAGGGCGTGCGGCCCGACGGCCGAGGAGCCGACGGCCGGCCCGACGTGGCGGGTCACGACGTCGTAGACCGCGCGGGGGCCCACGCGGCGGCCGCGCGCCCCGAGGAACAGGGCGGGCGTCGCATCGTCCGCCCGTGCCGCGAGCACGGGCCGCCCGCGCGTGAGGTAGGCGGACAGGGCGCGGCCCGCCGGCGCGCCGAACGGGACGACGCGTTCCTTGGCCCCTTTGCCCAGCACGCGCACGGTCGCGCGTTCGCCGTCGAGATCGTCGACATCGAGGCCGCACAGCTCCGACACGCGGATGCCCGCCCCGTACAGCAGCTCGAGAGCCGCGTGATCGCGCAGGGCCAGGGGGTCGCCGTCGGCGGCGGCCGCGGCCGCGCGCTCGAGCACCTCACCGAGCGCGTCGGCCGCCGCGACCTGGGGCAGCGTGCGGCCGCGCTTGGGCGAGACGAGGCGCAGGCTGGGATCGACCTCCACGAGCCCCTCCTCGCGCGCCCACCCGAAGAACGCGCGCGCCGACGACGTGCGCCGCGCGAGCGTCGAGCGTGCGTCGCCGCGCCGGGTGGCAGCCCACTGCCACTCGCGCAGGTGCTCGAGGTCGATCTCGCCGATCTCGAGGTCGCCGAGCGTGGCGCGCAGGTCGCGCAGGTCGTTCCGGTATGCGCGCACGGTCGCGGGCGACAGGCGACGCACCCGCTCGAGGTGCGCCGCGAACGCCTCGACGGCCCGCTCCAGCTGCATGCCTCCAGCATGCCGCGCCCGTCCGACGTGCGCGGCGCGACCCGCGGCTCAGCCGCGCGAGCCGATCCGCTACTGGGGCGGGCCGAGCTCCTCGACGGCGTCGTCCGCGCGGTCGTCGGGCGCCAGCGGGTCCTCGTCGTCGGCTGCCGACTCGAGCGACGATTCGACCGCGTCCGGACGATCCGGCACGTCGTTCACGTCCGCGCCTCCGGACTCCGGCGCCGGGAAGCCGCCGGGGTCGGCCACCCCCTGCTCCGTCGCGATCCGGTTGTACTCCGCGGCGTCGCGCAGCGCCGCCTCGTCGGTCGTGGCCTCGCCGTCGCGCTCCTCGGGCAGGGGCTCGCCCATGGTGTCGTCGGTCACAGCTGGCCCTCCTCCTCGTCCGGGGCTTCGGGGCCCAGACCGTCGTCGTACAGACCGTCGTCGCCGTACACGTCGCTCGGACTGTCGGCCCCTCCGGGCATCGCGCCCTCGCCCACCTCATGGGCACCGGCAAGTCCCGCGTCGCCGCTCGGCGCGTCGGCGCCGAGCTGCCCGTCGCTGCCCGTCGGCCCTTCCGCGCCGCCCCGTGCCTCCTCGGGCCCCGGCGCACCCCGCGGGTCCAGAGACCGAGGTTCGAGGGTCTGTGGGTCGAAGGTCTGGCCGTCGTCGCTCATGCGCGTTCCTCCCCGTATCGGTCCGCGGGCGCGGACCGCGCCCCGCGTCCCCACTTCACGACGCGGACCCCCCATCGGCAACGGGGTTGCACCGGGCGCGCGACCCGCGTAGAAGGACGCGCGCCGATCCGGCCGACCCCACGCGCACCCGGACCTCACCGCGCCGCCAAACGCCAGGCCGAGCCGTCGCGCTCGGCGCGACCCTCCAGCGCGAGCACGCCCAGCGCCGCCTCCACCTCGGCGACCGCGACGCCGCTGCCGAGCGCGACCTCGTCGGCCGTGCGCCAGGAGCGTGTGCCGAGGGCGTCGGCGACGCGCGTGACGGTCGGGTCCTCGCGCGCGCCGCCGGCGCCCCCTTCCGCGGCCGGGCCGACGCCCAGCAGCTCCTTGACGTCGGCCGCACCGGTGATGCAGACGGCGTCGAACTCCCGCAGCAGGCGATGGCACCCCGCCGAGGTCGCCGACACGATCGACCCCGGCACGGCTCCCAGCGGGCGGCCCAGGCTCGCGGCGTGCGACGCCGTGTTGAGCGATCCGCTGAACCAGCCGGCCTCGACCACGACGGTCGCCCCCGTCAGGCACGCGATGAGCCGGTTCCGCATGAGGAAGCGGAACTTCGTGGGCGGCGTGCCGGGCGCCACCTCGCTCACGACCGCGCCCGACTCGGCGATGCTGCCGAGCAGATGCGCGTGGCCCGCGGGGTACACGCGGTCCACGCCGCCCGCGAGCACCGCCACGGTGGCGCCCCGCTCGCGGAGGGCGGCACGGTGCGCGGCCCCGTCGATGCCGTACGCGGCACCCGAGACGACGGGGATGCCGTCGAGGGCGAGGTCGCCGGCGAGCTCCGTCGCGACGTGCTCACCGTACCCGCTCGCGGCGCGGGCGCCCACGATCGCCGCGGCGCGCTCGAGGCTCCTGAGCACCCCGGGATCGCCGCGCACCCACAGCGCCGCGGGCGCGTGGTCGCCGAGATCCGCCAGCTGCGTCGGCCACGCGTCGTCGTCCTCGGGGGTGAGCAGCGTGAGGCCGCGCTGCGCGGCCGTGCCGAGCGCCGCCGCGACGAGCCGCGCGCCCTCGGCCAGCCGCGGCCGCCAGCGCATCACCGCCGCGCGCCACGCCTCGCTGTCGAAGCCGGAGGGCGGCCCCTCGGATCGGCCGATCGCGCACAGGGCGCGCACCGGCCCCAGGGCGGCGACGAGCCGACCGGCCGGTCCGTCGCCGGGCTCGGCGAGGACGGACCACGCCGCGCGCGCGATGCGCGTCCGGCGCGCGTCGTCGCCTGCGTGCGGCCACATCCGCTCGGCCGCCTCGCGCACGGAGCGCTCCTGCAGGATGCCGCTCATGACTCTCCCCCTCGTTTCAGGTACAGCGCGCGCCCCACGTCGGCCGCCGTGGGCACCTCCCGCTCGGCGAGATCGGCGATCGTCCACGCGACGCGCAGGATCCGGTCGTAGGCCCGCAGGGTGATGGCGCCGCGGCGCAGCGCGGCATCGAGCGATCCCCGCGCCGACGGCGGGATCGGCGGGCCGTCGCCGCGCAGCCACGCGCCCGGCACGTCGGCGTTGACGCGCCACGGCGTGCCGCGCAGCCGCTGCGCCGCGCGCTCGCGGGCCGCCACGACCCGCTCCCGCGCGGCGGCCGACGACACGTCTCCGCGCCCCGATGCGGCGGTGACCCGCGTGAGGTGCAGCTCGATGTCGATGCGGTCCAGCAGCGGTCCCGACAGCTTGCGCTGATAGGTGCGCACCACGCTCGGCGCGCACACGCACGTGCCGCCGCGCACCCCGAACTCGCCGCACGGGCAGGGGTTCGTCGCGAGCACCGGCTGGAAGCGGGCGGGATAGCTGGCCGTGAACCCCGCGCGGTGGATGTCGATCCGTCCGCGCTCCAGCGGCTGACGCAGCGCGTCGAGCAGCCCCGCGCGCGACTCGTTCGCCTCGTCGATGAACAGCACGCCCCGGCTCGCGCGCGAGATCGCCCCCGGTCGCGCCGTGCGCGATCCCCCGCCGACGAGTGCCGCGGGCGTGGCGCTGTGATGCGGAGCCTCGAACGGAGGCCGCCGGGACAGACCCTCGACCTCCTCCCCCGCCAGCGAGCGCAGCGCCGCCACCTCGAGGGCCGCCTCGTCGTCGAGCGGCGGCAGGATGCCGGGCAGGCGGCTGGCGAGCATCGTCTTGCCGGCGCCCGGCGGGCCGGTCATCAGCAGGTGATGGCCCCCGGCCGCCGCGACGATGAGCGACTCGACGGCCTCCCGCTGCCCCACCACCTCGCTGAGGTCCCCCGTCTCGTCGCGGCCCGCCGGCCGGCGGTCGGGGCGCACGGGCACGACGTCGGGCACCTCGATCTCGGCGCCGTGCCGGGCGGCCACTTCGGCGAGCGAGGCGGCGGCCACCACCTCGACGCCCGGCACCAGCTCCGCCTCGGCGCGGTTGGCGTGCGGCACGACCACGCGCTCGAAGCCGCGCGAGGCGGCCGCGCGGACGGCCGGCAGCACGCCGGGCACCGGGCGCAGCCGCCCGTCGAGCCCGAGCTCGCCCAGGTGCACCGTGCGGGCGATCGACGCCGCCTCGACGACGCCCTCGATCGCGAGCGCGGCGACCGCGACGCCCAGGTCGAAGGCCGAGCCGTGCTTCGGCAGCGCCGCCGGCGACAGGTTCACCGTGATGCGCTGGCGCGGCAGCGGCAGGGCGCTGTTCTCGCACGCGCTCACCACCCGACGCGCCGCCTCGCCGAGCGTCTTGTCCGGCAGGCCGATGATCCGGAACTCCGGCGTGTGCGAGGTGACGTCGGCCTCGACCTCCACCAGCGCGCCGCGCAGGCCGTTCAGCGCCACGGCCCACGTGCGTGCGACGCTCACCACAGCCCCTCGGCGTGCTCGATCCGCGCCGCCGCGGGGTCGGGCCCGATCAACGCGATGACGTCCACCCGCAGGCGGCGCCCCCGCGCGAGCGCCGGGTGCGCGCGGCGCCACGCGTAGGCGAGGCGCCACAGCCGCTGCAGCTTGCGCTCGTCCACGGCCTCGAAGGGGTGCCCGAACCGGGTGCCGGTGCGCGTCTTCACCTCCACCGCGACGACTCCGTCGTCGTGCAGCGCGACGATGTCGAGCTCGCCCTGGTCGCAGCGCCAGTTGCGGTCGAGGATCTCGTAGCCGCGCGCCCTCAGGTGCGCCGCCGCGCGCTCCTCACCCGCCCGTCCCAGTTCGTCCTTGCGTGCCATGCGCCCAGCGTCGTGGAGCGCAGGGGCCCGCCGGGGCGGAACGACGCAGGATGTGGATGGATCGGGCCGGTGCGGCCGGATCCGTCAGCTGTGAGCGAGGCGAGCGCGCCGGAGCGGCAGGCTCACTTGCCGTCGAGCGAGAGGTCCTCCGGCAGCTGGAAGTCGCGCCGGGTCAGCTCCTCGATGTTGACGTCCTTGAACGTCAGCACGCGCACCGACTTCACGAAGCGGTCGGCGCGGTAGATGTCCCACACCCACACGTCGCTCATCGTGAGCTCGAAGTAGAAGTCGTTCTCGGTGTCGTGGCGGACGACGGAGACCTCGTTCGCGAGGTAGAAGCGGCGCTCGGTCTCGATCACGTACTGGAACTGACCGACGACGTCGCGATACTCGCGGTACAGCGCCAGCTCGAGTTCGCGGTCATAGTCCTCGAAGACATCGTCATCCATGGTGCGTCCATCCTATGTGCCGGTGGGGTCGGCGGATCCACGCCGCCGCGCGCCGCCGACGGCACCGGGCGCCGCCGATCGGGCGCGTCAGAACAGCGTCGGGGCGTCGGCGATCGCCCACGAGCGGCGGTGGTGCGGGCTGAGGCCGTGCTCTCGGATCGCGTCGCGGTGCACGGCGCTCGCGTAGCCCTTGTTGCGGCCCCACTCGTACGGCGGGTGGTCGTCGTGCAGCAGCGTCATGTGCGCATCCCGCGCGACCTTCGCGATCACCGACGCGGCCGAGATCGACGCACAGTCGCGGTCGCCCTTCACGACGGGGCGCACGTCGAGCCCCCGGCCGCCGGCCGGTGTGATGTAGTCGTGGTTGCCGTCCAGCAGCACGACGCCCGCGGCGGCGGCGAAGCCCTGCTCCTCGACGGCGGCGAGGGCGCGCAGCGCCGCCAGCCCGAGCGCCCGGATGATCCCGATCTCGTCGATCTCGGCGGCCGACGCCCAGCCCACGGCGCTCGCGCGCACCCACGAGGCGGCGCGTGCGGCCACCTCGGGGCGGCGCGGCTCCGAGACGAGCTTGGAGTCGCGCAATCCCTCCGGCACGCGCCGGCGCGCGTCGGCGGCGTCGATCACCGAGGCCCCCACCGCGACGGGCCCCGCCAGCGCGCCGCGGCCGACCTCGTCGCACGCGAACACGAGCGGGGTCTCGCGCAGCAGCCGCCGCTCGAGCGTCAGGCGCGGCGCGACGACGGTCACTGCGCGCTCTCCGGATCCGGCACGCTCTGGAACGCCTTCGTCCCCTCGATCGGCCCGAAGCGATCCAGAGGCCACGTGCGCAGGAACACCCGCCCCACGACGTTGTCGATCGGCACGAAGCCGTCGCCCGGCTGTTCCCTGTTGTAGCGGGAATCCTTCGAGCGGTCGCGGTTGTCGCCCATGACCCACAGCGAGCCCTCGGGCACCACGACGTCGAACGGATCGTTCGAGGCCTGCGTGTCGCCGGCGGGCAGTTTGAGGTAGCCCAGCTCGTCGACGGCCTGACCGTTCACGGTGATCTGCCCGAGACCGTTGCAGCACACCACGTGATCGCCGGGAAGCCCCACGACGCGCTTGACGAGGTGATCCTCGGAGTCCGAGGCGGAGATGCCGATGAGCGTGAGGAACCAGTCGATGCCCTCCTCGATGGGCGTGCGCTCCGCCGGGGGAGGCGTGTCGAGCCATCCGCCCGGATCCGCGAACACGACGATCTCGCCGCGCTCGTACTCGTTCCAGTTGGGCGTCAGCTCGTCCACGAGGATCCGGTCGTCGATGAGAAGCGTGTCCTCCATCGACGGGGATGGGATGTAGAACGAGCGGACGACGAACGTCTTCACGAGGAACGACACCACGACGGCGATCACGACGATCACGAGGATGTCCCGCGCGAAGAGGGCGATCCCGCGGCGGCGGGTACGGGGCGCGGCGTCGGCGGTGTCTGAACTGCTCATGTGATCCTTCGTCAGGCCCCGGAGCGGGCGCTGCTTCAAGCGTCGCACATCCCGCCGTGCACTCCCCTCGGCGAAACAGCATTTGCGCGCCGAGACAGCGGCGCGTGCACACTGTCTCGGCGCACAGTTGCTGTCTCGCTGAGGCCGGGAACGCGAAAGCGCCCCGGTCCGACAGACCGGGGCGCTTCGGAAGGGGTCACGCGTTGGTGCGCTTCTCCTTGATCTTCGCCTTCTTGCCGCGCAGCTCGCGCAGGTAGTACAGCTTCGCGCGACGCACGTCACCGCGGGTGACGACCTCGATCTTGTCGATGACCGGCGAGTGCACCGGGAACGTGCGCTCCACGCCCACCTGGAAGCTGATCTTGCGGACCGTGAAGGTCTCGCGCACGCCGCCGCCCTGGCGGGCGATCACGACGCCCTGGAAGACCTGGACACGCGAGCGCGAGCCCTCGACGATGTTCACGTGCACCTTGACGGTGTCGCCGGGGCCGAACGCGGGGATGTCGGTACGCAGCGATGCCGCGTCGACGGCGTCAATGAGGTTCATGGCGCAATCTTTCTGCGGCCGCCACAGGTCGACCGCCATCGAAGGAAGTAGATTCTCGTGCGGTGAGGCCGGATCCCGGCCCTCGGCTCCCCTGAGGCAGAACCGAAGCGGCGGCGCGCAACGGCGCACCGTGCCACGGCACAGCTGTCCATTCTGCCACGGATCGGCGAGCGGCCCAAATGGGAGCGCACGGCGTCCGCTCCCGGATCATCCGGGAGAATGGATCGCATGATCGAACTGCGCACGCCCGCCGAGATCGAGCAGATGCGGCCCGCCGGCCGCTTCGTCGCCGAGACGCTCGCCACCCTGAAGGACGAGACGAAGGTCGGCACCAACCTGCTCGACATCGATCGGCGCGCGCACGACATGATCCGCGCCGCCGGCGCCGAGTCCTGCTACATCGACTACCACCCGTCGTTCGGCGCCATGCCCTTCGGCAAGGTCATCTGCACGTCGATCAACGACGCCGTGCTGCACGGGCTGCCGTTCGACTACAACCTGCGCGACGGCGATCTCGTCACCCTCGACTTCGCCGTCTCCGTCGACGGCTGGGTGGCGGACTCCGCCGTGTCGTTCATCGTCGGCGCGCCGCGCGACGAGGACCTGCGCCTCATCGAGACCACCGAGCGCGCGCTCGACGCCGCCATCGCCGCCGCCGTCGTCGGCAACCGGATCGGCGACATCTCGGCGGCCATCGCGGCGGTCGCGCACGGCGACGGCTACTCCATCAACACCGACTTCGGCGGCCACGGCGTGGGCCGGACGATGCACGGCGACCCGCACGTGCCGAACGACGGGCGCGCGGGCCGCGGCTACCCGCTCAAGCCCGGCCTCGTCCTCGCCCTCGAGCCCTGGCTGCTGCAGACCACCGACGAGCTGTTCACCGACCCGGACGGCTGGACGCTGCGCGCCGTGGACGGATCGCGCGGGGCGCACTCCGAGCACACCGTCGCGATCACCGAGGACGGCCCGATCATCCTCACCGACCGCTCGCACCTCTGATCGGGCGCGGCTCACGCCGCCGCACGGCGGGATGTGAGGGTTTCGTTCGCGCGAGGTAATTCCCGGGCGCGGGGCCGGAAACACGCGGTTCCTAGCCTGGCCGCATGAGCGCTCCCTCCCCCGCAGTCCCGCAGCAGGTCGTCGTGGTCGGCGCCGGCATGGTCGCGCATCGCCTCGTCGAGAGCCTGCTGGCCCGCGACGACGCTCCGCGGCGGATCACGGTGATCGGCGACGAGGGCCGGCTCCCCTATGACCGCGTCGGCCTCACGGCGTACTTCGAGGGCCGCGCCCCCGACGATCTCACGCTCGAGCGCGCGCCCCTCGACGACGAGCGCGTGTGCTTCGTGCCGCGTGACCGCGATCGATCGGGCGCGGCGCACCGTGCGCACCGCGTCGCGGGCCGAGCACCCCTACGACGCCCTCGTGCTGGCGACGGGCTTTCGCACCGCGCCCCGCCGTGGACGGCGCGGACCTGCCCGGCTGCTTCGTGTACCGCACGCTCGACGATCTGCGCGCGCTGGAGTCCTTCGTGCGCCGCCGCGCCGCCGAGCTCGGCCGCCCGCTCGTGGGCCGCGTCGTGGGCGGCGGGCTGCTGGGGCTCGAGGCGGCCGGTGCGCTGCAGGGGCTCGGCGTCGCGGCCACGGTGCTCCAGTCGGGCACGCACCTGATGTCGGCGCAGCTGGACCGGCCGGCCGGCGAGGTGCTCGGCCGCCTCATCGAGCGGCGGGGGATCGGCGTGCGCACCGGCGCGCGGACGACCCGGCTGGATCCGGATCGCACGGGCCAGGTGGCCGGGCTCGAGCTGCAGGACGGCAGCTACGACGCCGCGGACGTCGTCGTGTTCACCGTCGGCGTGCGGGCGAACGACGCCGTCGCGCGCGAGGCCGAGCTGCCGTGCGCCCCGTACGGCGGGGTCGTCATCGACGACGCGTGCCGCACCGCCGACCCCGCCGTCTACGCGATCGGCGAGGTGGCGAGCTACGACGGCCGCTGCGTCGGCCTCGTCGCGCCCGGCTACGCCATGGCCGAGGTCGTGGCCGATCGGCTCGCGGGCGGCGACGCGCGCTTCCCCGGCTACGACGAGTCCACCAAGCTCAAGCTCTCGGGCGTCGACGTGGCCAGCTTCGGCGACGCGACGGCGGCCGCACCGGGCGCGCTCGACGTCGTCTACACCGATCCGGTCGCCGGCATCTACAAGAAGCTCGTGCTGTCCGATGACGCCCAGACGCTGCTGGGCGGCATCCTCGTGGGCGACGCGTCGGCCTACGGGTCGCTCCGCCCGCTCGTCGGCCGCCCGCTCGGGGCCGATCCGGCGGCCTACCTGCTGCCGTCGGACGGCGTCGAGGCGCCCTCGGCGGAGCTGCCGGACGACGCCGTCGTGTGCTCGTGCTCGGGCGTGACCGCCGGGCGCATCCGCGGCGCCGTGCACGACGACGGCTGCGCCGACGCCGCGGCGGTGAAGGCGTGCACCAAGGCCGGCGCGACGTGCGGATCGTGCGTCGTCGCCGTGAAGAAGATCGTCGGCACCGAGCTGGCGGCGCTCGGGCAGACCGTGAGCAGCGCGATGTGCGAGCACTTCGACCTCTCGCGCCGGCAGCTCTTCGACGCGATCCTCGTGTCGGAGCTGACGACCTTCAGCGCGATCATCGCCCGCTTCGGCCGCGGGCGCGGCTGCGATGTGTGCAAGCCCGCAATCGCGAGCATCCTCGCCGGCCTCGTGGGCCGGCACGTTCTCGACGGCGAGAACGCCGCGCTGCAGGACACGAACGATCACGTGATGGCCAACATGCAGCGCGACGGCTCGTACTCGGTCGTGCCGCGCATGCCGGGCGGCGAGGTCACGCCCGAGGGGCTCATCGCGGTCGGGCAGGTGGCGAAGGACTTCGGCCTGTACACGAAGATCACCGGCGGGCAGCGGATCGACATGTTCGGCGCGCGGCTCGAGCAGCTGCCGCTCATCTGGCAGCGCCTCGTCGACGCGGGCTTCGAGTCGGGCCACGCGTACGGCAAGTCGCTGCGCACGGTGAAGTCGTGCGTGGGGTCGACCTGGTGCCGCTACGGCGTGCTCGACGCCGTCGGCATGGCCGTGCGCCTCGAGCTGCGCTATCGGGGCCTGCGCGCCCCGCACAAGCTCAAGCTGGGCGTCTCCGGCTGCGCCAGGGAGTGCGCCGAGGCGCGGGGCAAGGACGTCGGCGTCATCGCGACCGAGAAGGGCTGGAACATGTACGTGGGCGGCAACGGCGGCTTCACGCCGCGGCACGCCCAGCTGCTCGCCGAGGGCCTGAGCGACGCCGAGCTGATCACCGCCATCGACCGGTTCTTCCTCTACTACATCCGCACTGCCGACCGGCTGCAGCGCACGGCCCCGTGGGTCGCGGAGCTCGAGGGCGGCATCGACGAGCTGCGGCGGGTGATCTTCGAGGATTCCCTCGGCATCTGCGCCGACCTCGATGCGGCCATGGCCAGGCACGTCGCCGGCTACGAGGACGAGTGCGTCGACACGGTGATGGCGAATGCGGCAGCGAGGGCGAGGATCGCGCCGCCCATGAACGCGCGAATGAGCCTGTCGCGCGCGGTGCGCGGGTGTGAGAACGCGCTCAGTCGCCGTCCGGAAGCAGGTCGGGCCGCACGCGTCGCGTGCGCTCCAGGCTCTGCTCGCGCCGCCACGCCGCCACCCGCGCATGGTTGCCGCTGAGCAGCACGTCGGGCACCTCCCGCCCGCGCCAGACGGCGGGCTTGGTGTAGATCGGGTACTCCAGCAGCCCCGCGTCCTCGTGCGACTCCTCCACGAGGCTCTCGGGGTTGCCGACCATGCCGGGAATGAGCCGCGCGACGGCCTCGATCATCGCCATCGCGGCGACCTCGCCGCCGTTGAGCACGTAGTCGCCGAGGCTCACGAGGCGCACGCGGCCCCGCTCGGCGTACTCGTCGATGACGCGCTGGTCGATGCCCTCGTACCGCCCGCACGCGAACGCGAGCTGCGACTCCTCGGCCAGCTCGCGTGCCATGCGCTGTGTGAAGCGCTCCCCCGCGGGCGACGGCACGATGAGCACGGCGTCGTCGCCCAGGATCTCGTCGAGCGCCTCGCCCCAGGGCTCCGGCTTCATGACCATGCCGGCGCCGCCGCCGTACGGGGTGTCGTCGACCGTGCGGTGCCGGTCGTGCGTCCAGTCGCGCAGGTCGTGCACGCGCACGTCCAGCAGGCCGCGCTCGCGCGCCTTGCCGACGAGCGAGACGCCGAGCACATCGAAGAACGCCGGGAAGATCGTGACGATGTCGATGCGCATGTCAGCTCTCGGCGGCGTCCTCGTCCGCCGGCGGCTCGTCCGGCAGCTCCTCGAACAGGCCGGCGGGCGGCGTCACGACGATGCGGCCGCCCTCCACGTCGACCTCGGGCACGATCGCCGCGACGAACGGGACCATGACCTCCCGGTCGCCGGACTTGACGATGAGCAGATCCTGCGCCGGGAAGTGATCGACGCGGGCCACCTTGCCCACCACGGATCCCTCGCGGATCACGTCCAGCCCGACCAGCTGGTGGTCGTACCAGGCGTCGGGTTCGGCCGGCTCGTCCTGATCCTGGTCGACCCACAGGATCGCCCGGACGAGCGTCTCGGCCTCGTTGCGGTCCTCGACTCCCTCGAGGAAGACCACGGGGTGCCCGTTCATCCACTTGAACTCACGGACGGTCACGCTCCTGCCGTGCCACTTGGAGCCCTCGGGCACCTGCAGCGTGAACGACGCCCCCGGCACGAAGCGCCGGTCGGGGTCGTCGGTGTACAGCTCCACCTTGAGGGCGCCCTTGAGGCCGTGAGCCTTCAGCAGGCGACCGACGCGGAGCTGCGTCCTCCCTGCGCGCGGTGTCGCCACGTCAGCCGTCCGCGACGTCGACGCGCACGCGCTTGCCGTCCGCGAGCGCCGCCACGACGGTGCGCAGCGCCTTCGCGGTCCGACCGCCGCGCCCGATCACGCGCCCCCGGTCCTCGGCGGCGACGTGCACTTCGAGCACGTCGCCCCGCGGGGACGAGGAGGACACGATGCGCACGTCGTCCGGGCGATCCACGATCCCCTTGACGACGTGCTCGAGCGCGGCGGCCAGCACGGCGATTACTCGGCGGTCTCGGCCGGAGCCTCGGCCTCGGCGGGAGCCTCGGTGGGCTCCTCCGCCTTCTTCTCGACCTTGGGCTTGACGACCGACTTCTTGCTGGCGTCGATCTCGAACGCCGGCTTCTCGCCCTTGACCTGGACGGTGGACTTCGCGTCCTTCTCGCCCTTGAAGGTGCCCCAGTCGCCCGTGAGCTTGAGGATGGCGCGGACCTGCTCGGTCGGCTGGGCGCCGACCGACAGCCAGTACTGCGCGCGCTCCGAGTCGACCTCGATGAACGAGGGCTCCTCGGTGGGGTGGTACTTGCCGATCTCCTCGATCACGCGACCGTCGCGCTTGGTGCGCGAGTCGGCGACGACGATGCGGTAGTACGGTGCGCGGATCTTGCCCAGGCGCTTCAGACGGATCTTGACAGCCACGATTCTCCTGTGGTGTGTGAAAGTGAACGAACCATTCGCCGGTGCGTGGGGTCATGCACGCCGGCGGGAAGCTCAAAAGGGTGGATCGCTGCGCTGGATAGAGGGTCGAGCGCGCGCTCCAAACCTCTATTCTGCCAGATCCGTCGGCCCGCGACGAATCCCGGACCGCACCGTGTCGCCTTCTCGCGAATGATTCGGAACTTGCACATCGCGTCGAGTTAGGTGAACCTTGCTTGAGGCTCCCGAAGTTAGGTGAGCCTCACCTCTACCCGCTGATGTGCCACCTCCGAAAGTGAGGCCCCCGTGGTCCGCAGGCCCCTCATCGCTCTCGTCACCGGCGCCGCGTCCCTCGCACTGCTCGCCTCGTGCGCCGCCGACACCACCGCGGACGCCGGCGGCGGCTCCGACGACACCACCACGGTCGAGCACGCGCTCGGCACCACCGAGGTGCCGGCGCACCCGGAGCGGGTGGCGGCGGTCGGCTGGGGCAACCACGACACCGCGCTCGCGCTCGGGATCGCGCCGGTGGGCGTCGACGACCAGACCTGGTCGATGGACGGCAGCGACGGCCTCGGCATCTACGAGTGGTCGCTCGACGCGTACGCCGAGCTCGGCGCCGAGGATCCCGTGATCTTCGACACGACCGACGGCGTGGACTTCGAGGCCATCGCCGACGCCGCGCCCGACGTCATCATCGCCGCGCAGTCGGGCCTGAGCGAGGAGGACTACGCGACCCTCAGCGAGATCGCCCCCGTCGTCGCGCACCCCGGCGTGCCCTGGCTCACCGGCTGGCGCGAGTCGATCGCACTCAACTCCGAGGCGCTCGGCATGAAGGCCGAGGGCGAGGAGCTCATCGCCGACCTCGAGCAGCAGATCGCCGATGCCACGGCCGAAGCCGGCTTCGAGGGCAAGACCGCGGCGTTCTTCTCCTTCAACGAGGCCGACCTGTCGACCACCTCCGTCTACACCGACGGCGACGTGCGCTCGGCGTTCCTCGGCGACCTCGGCTTCGACATGCCGCAGGTCGCCATCGATGCGGCCGAGAGCGGCACCTTCTACGCCGACATCGCCGCCGACAACGCCGACCAGCTGGCCGATGTCGACGTCATCGTGACCTACGGCCACGAGTCGCTGCTGGCGGCCCTGCAGGCCGATCCGCTGTGGAGCACGGTGCCCGCGGTGCGCAACGGCGCGGTCGTCACGGTCGGCGCGGGCGAGCCGCTCAGCGGCGCCGTGAGCGCGACCGCGCTGTCGATCCCGTGGATGCTCGACGAGTACGTCGGGCTGCTCTCTGACGCCGTCGCCACGGCGGAGTGAGACGGCACCTGTGACGATCGGCCTGGCCGCACGCCGGGGCGCCCCCACCACCACGGTGCGGGCGCCCCGGCGCGGCGTCGTCCTCGCGGCAGGCATCGCCGCGGTCGGGCTCTCGATCGTCCTCTCCCTCGCCTTCGGCTCGCGCTTCGTCAGCCTCGCCGAGGTCGTCGAGGGGCTGTGGGCGTGGACCCGCGGCGAGGTCGCGGCCGACATCGGGGCGATCGCCGTGCAGGAGCGCATCCCGCGCACGGTGCTCGCGCTCCTGGCCGGAGCCGCGCTCGCGATGTCGGGCGCCGTCATGCAGGCGATCACCCGCAACCCGATCGCCGATCCGGGGATCCTGGGCGTCAACACCGGCGCCGCGCTGTTCGTCGTGTGCGGCATGGCGCTGTTCGGCATGACCACGGCGTTCCAGTTCCTCGGCCTGGCGCTGACCGGCAGCCTGCTCGCCGCCGCCTTCGTCTACCTCGTGGGGTCGGTCGGGCCGGGCGGCGCCACGCCCATCAAGCTCGCCCTCGCGGGCGCGGCGACGACCGCGGCGCTGTCGTCGCTCGTGAGCGCCGTGCTGCTGCCGCGCGCGCAGGCCATGACCGAGTTCCGCTTCTGGCAGGTCGGCGGCGTGGGCGGGGCCTCGTGGGAGAACATCGGCATCGTCGCGCCGCTGCTCGCCGTCGCCGCCGCCGCGGCCTTCGCCCTCGCGCCGGCGCTGAACGCCCTCGCCCTCGGCGACGACGTCGCCGTGGGGCTGGGCGTCAAGGTCGGCCGCACCCGCGCGGTCGCCGCGATCGCCGGCGTGGTGCTGTGCGCCGGGGTGACCGCCGTCGCCGGGCCGATCGCGTTCGTCGGCCTCATGATCCCGCACGTCGTGCGGCTCGTCTCGGGCCCGGACCAGCGCTGGCTGCTGCCGCTGTCCGCCCTCGGCGGCGCCGTGCTGCTCACGCTCGCCGACACGGCGGGGCGCGTGCTCGGCTCGCCCGGCGAGGTCGAGGCCGGCATCCTCACGGCCTTCCTCGGCGCGCCCGTGCTCGTCGTCATCGCCCGCCGCACCCGGATGAGGGCGCTCTGATGGCCGTCGCCCTCGCCCCCGCCGCCGCGACCGACATCGCGGCGCTGCGCCGCGGCCGCTTCCGGCGCGCGCGGCGCCGCGTCGTCGGCATCTCGATCCTGTCCGTCCTGCTCGTCGCGCTCGTCGTCGCGATGGTGATGCTCGGAACGACGATCTACCCCGTCTCCGATGTGCTCGCCGTCATGGCGGGCCAGGACGTGCCGGGCGCGTCGTTCACCGTCGGGCGGCTGCGGATCCCGCGCGCCGTCACGGGCGTGCTCGCGGGCATCGCGCTCGGCATCGCGGGCTCGACGTTCCAGACGCTGCTGCGCAATCCGCTGGCGAGCCCGGACGTCATCGGCATCACGTCTGGCGCGAGCGCCGCCGCCGTGCTCGCGCTCGTCGTCCTGCACCTGTCGGGCGGCGTGACGATGGTGTTCGCGCTGGCCGTGGGCATCGCCACCGCGGTCGTCATCTATCTGGCCGCGCGCGGCGGCGACTCCACGGGCGGCCGCCTGATCCTCATCGGCATCGGCGTGGGCGCCATGCTCGACGCCGTCGTGTCGTACCTCATCCAGCGCGCCGCCGAGTGGGACGTCGCCACCGCGATGCGCTGGCTCACCGGCAGCCTCAACGGCTCGCGGATGGAGGACGTGCCCCCGCTGCTCGTCGCCGTCGTCGTGCTCGTGCCGCTCGTGCTGCTGCTCTCGCGCGACCTCGACGCCCTGGCGCTGGGCGACGCGTCGGCCACCGCGCTCGGCGTGCGCGTGGACCGCGCGCGCGTGCTCCTCATCGTGTGCGCCGTCGCCCTGGCGTGCTTCGCCACCGCCACCACCGGGCCGATCGCCTTCGTCGCGTTCCTGGCGGGGCCGATCGCCGCGCGCATCATGGGCGCGGGCTCGTCGCTCGTCGTGCCGTCGGCGCTCGTGGGCGCCTGCCTCGTGCTGGCGGCCGACCTGCTCGGGCAGTTCGCCTTCGGCACCCGGTTCCCCGTCGGCGTCATCACCGGCGTCCTCGGCGCTCCGTACCTCCTGTATCTGCTCATCCGATCCGCCAAGCGAGGTCGCTCATGACCGCACACGTCCTCGAGGCCCACGGCCTCCGCGCCGGCTACGGCGCCGTCACGATCGTCGACGGCGTCGACCTCGCGCTGCCGCCGGGCAAGATCAGCGTCATCGTGGGCGCCAACGCCTCCGGCAAGTCCACGCTGCTGAAGACGCTCGCGCGCCTGATCACGCCGCAGGCCGGCTCGGTCGTGCTCGACGGCGCGGCCATCGGCGAGGTCCCGACCAAGCAGCTCGCGCGCACGCTCGGCCTGCTGCCGCAGATGCCCGTCGCGCCCGAGGGGATCGCCGTCGCCGACCTCGTCTCGCGCGGTCGGCACCCGCACCAGAAGCTGTTCCGCTCGTGGACGGCCGAGGACGAGCAGGCCGTGGCCCGCGCCCTCGCCGAGACGGGCACGACCGAGCTGGCCGACGCCCCCGTCGACGAGCTCTCGGGCGGGCAGCGCCAGCGCGTGTGGATCGCGATGGCGCTGGCGCAGGAGACCGAGGTGCTCCTGCTCGACGAGCCCACCACGTACCTCGACCTGGCGCACCAGGTCGAGGTGCTCGATCTGCTCACCGACCTCAACCGCGAGCGGGGCACCACCATCGCGATGGTGCTGCACGACATCAACCTGGCCGCCCGCTACGCCGACCACCTGTTCGCGATGCGGGACGGCCGGCTGCTCGCCTCCGGCGCCCCGGGCGAGGTCGTCACCGCCGAGCTGATCCGAGACGTCTTCGGGCTCGACGCCCTCGTCATCCCCGATCCCGTCTCCGCCACCCCGCTCATCCTGCCCCGCGGCCGTCACCACGTCGTCGAGGGCGACGCCGCCGCGACCGGACCAGCCACCGCGACCCCGCAGGGAGCCACCGCATGACCATGACCGCCGTCGACACCCGGCCCCACCGCTTCTTCCGCGGCCGCGTGGCGCGCATCCAGGACCTCACGCCCAGCTTCCGCCGGTTCACCTTCACCGGCGACGACATGCACGAGTACGCCGACACCGGCTTCGACCAGCGCGTGAAGATCGTCTTCCCCACCGAAACCGCGACGCTCGACGCGATGCCCGACGGCGAGGACTGGTACCTGCGCTGGCGCGAGCTGCCCGCCGAGAGCCGCTCGCCGTTCCGCACCTACACGACGCGCGCCGTGCGCCCCGAGGCGGCCGAGGTCGACATCGACATGGTGGCCCACGGCGTGCAGGGGCCGGCCTCGGCCTGGATCGAGAGCGCCCGCGTCGGCGACGAGGTGATGATCTTCGCCCCGACCGTGCACCACGAGGGCGTGAGCCTGGGCATCGACTTCGTGCCGCCCGCCCGCACCGAGCAGTACCTGCTCGTCGGCGACGAGACGGCCGCCCCGGCGATCGCCGTCATGCTCGAGCAGCTGCCGCGCGAGGCCACCGGCGTCGTCGTGCTGGAGGTGCCGGACGAGCGCGACTGCGCCTACCTCCCCTCCCACCCGGGCTTCCGCGTCTACGCCGCGGGGCGCGGCGCGGGCGAGCGCCACGACCACCTGCTGCGCGCCGTCGAGGCGCACGCGGGCGTGCTGTGCCCCGAGGGCCGCGGCGCCGAGGTGGAGGAGATCGACATCGACGCGGGCCTGCTGTGGGAGGTCCCGCGCACGGCGAAGGGCGGCGCCGCGCTGAAGTCGGCGCCGCTGTACGCGTGGATCGCGGGCGAGGCGAGCGCCGTCAAGCAGCTGCGCCGCCACCTCGTGCAGCAGGTGGGCGTCGACCGCCGCGCGGTGGCCTTCATGGGCTACTGGCGACTGGGACGCGCCGAGAACGAGTGAGGCCGGTGCACGAACGTGCGCGGGGTCACACGCCGACGAGCTGGTTCGCCAGCTCCTCGTCCAGCACGAGGTCGGTGATCAGCTGCGCCGCGAGCGCGCCGCGCACCGCCGGAAGCTTCGGCGCGCCCGAGACGACGCACACGCGCCGCGGCACACGGCGGAGCCGATCGATGCCCGGCCCCGTCGCCCGCGCATTGAGCGCGATGTCCTGCCACGTGCCGTCCGCGCGGAAGAACACGGTCGCCACGTCGCCGACCGCGCCGTCCTCCCGCAGCCCGCGGTAGTCGGCCGGCTCCAGGTAGCCGCCCACGTACACGCGGCTGGGCACCTCGGCCAGCGGCGAGCCGAGACCGAAGATGGCGATGTCGATGCGGTCCTGGATCCCGAGCACGCGGCGCGTGCTGCGCTCGCGCCACATGGCCTGCTTCGTCGCGGGATCGTCGAAGAAGGCGGGCACCGGGAACTGCTGCACCTGCGCGCCGAACGCCTGACCGAAGCGGTCGAGGATCTCGCTGGCGTACTCGATGCCGGAGGTCTGGGTGTTGCCGGCGCCGTTGAGCTGCACGACGGTCGTGCCGTGCGTGTCGCGCGCCGGCAGGTGACGGCTGATCGCCCCGATCGTCGATCCCCACGCGACGCCGATCGCCATGTTGGAGTCGACGAACTGCGAGATGAGCCGCGCCGCCGTCATCGCGACGCGCTCCAGGCGGTCCACCTCGCTCACGCCCCGTCCCACGGGGACCACGTGCGCGGCGATGCCGAACCGGTCGCGGATCTGCTGCTCGAGCGCCGCCCCCTTCTCGAGCGGCGAGTGGATGCGGATGTCGACGAGGCCGGTCTCGCGCGCGTGGCTGATGAGGCGCGACACGGAGGAGCGCGACGTGTGCAGCTCGCGCGCGATGGCGTCCATGGTGAGGTCCTGCAGGTAGTACAGCTGGGCCGCCGTAAGCGCGCGCGCGAGCTTCGGATCGTTCGCGTGCGACGCCGCGCCGACGGCCGCGCCCTCCGTCACGTCCGACATGCCGCCCCATCCTGCACGTTCGTGCAATCGCCTTGCGCATTCTCTCCGATCCGCCCAGCCTAGTCGTGAGTTCCCCCACAGGCCCGACGAGCAGAGGAGCCGATGAGCATGCCTGCAGCCACGCACCGCCGCGAGGAGACGATCGCCACGATCCGCGAGGCGGGCCGAGCGCAGGTGCTCGTCATCGGCGGCGGCATCAACGGCATCGCGACCTTCCGCGACCTGGCGCTGCAGGGCATCGACGTGCTCCTCGTGGAGCGCGGCGACTTCGCCTCCGGGGCCTCCGCCGCCTCGAGTCACATGATCCACGGCGGCATCCGCTACCTCGAGAACGGCGAGTTCCGCCTCGTGCAGGAGTCGGTGCGCGAGCGCAACGGCCTGCTCGCGACGGCGCCGCACTACGTCAAGCCGCTCAAGACGACGATCCCGATCTACTCGCTGTTCTCCGGGCTGCTGAACGCCCCGATGAGGTTCCTCTTCCAGCGCTCGGGCAAGCCCGCCGAGCGCGGCGCGCTCATCATCAAGGCCGGCCTCGTGATGTACGACCTGTTCGCCAACAGCGGTCGCGCCACCCCCTGGCACACCTTCCGCGGACGCTCGCGCTCGCTGCGCGAGCTGCCGCGCCTCAACCCCGGCGTGAAGTACACGGCCACGTACTACGACGCCTCCATGCACGACCCCGAGCGGCTCGCGCTCGACGTGCTCGGCGACGGGGAGCGCGCCGGCGGCCGCGCCCTCAACTACGTCGAGGCGGTGGGCCGCGACGGCTCGTCGATCGTGCTGCGCGACCACGTCACGGGCGAGGAGTTCACCGTCTCCCCCGACGTCGTCGTCAACGCCTCGGGCCCCTGGACCGACCTCACCAACGAGGCGCTCGGCCACGAGACGACGTACATGGGCGGCACCAAGGGATCGCACATCGTGCTCGACAACCCCGAGCTGGTGAAGGCCACGGGCGGGCGCGAGATCTTCTTCGAGCACGAGGACGGCCGCATCGTGCTCATCTACCCGATCAAGGGCATGGCGATGGTCGGCACCACCGACATCCCCGCCGACCCGCGCGAGCCCGCCCGCTGCACGGACGAGGAGGTGTCGTACTTCCTCGACCTCATCCACGGCGTCTTCCCCGGCGTGCCGGTCTCGCGCGACGAGATCGTCTACAAGTTCAGCGGCATCCGCCCCCTCCCCCACAGCGACGCGACGGTCGCGGGACAGATCTCGCGCGACTACCGCATCGAGGCGACCGAGCTCGGCGGCCTGCCCGTGCTCAGCCTCGTCGGAGGCAAGTGGACGACGTTCCGCGCGCTGGGCGAGACGCTCTCGACCCGCGTGCTCGAGCGCCTCGGCGCGCCGCGCCGCGTGAGCACCCGCGGCCTCGCCATCGGCGGCGGCCGCGACTACCCCCGCACGCTCGGCGACCGCGCCGTGTGGCTGCGCCGCCACCTCGGCGGCGAGGACGACCGCACGCGCCTGCTGCTCGAGCGCTACGGCACGCGCGCGGCGGACGTGTGGGCGCACCTGTCCGCCGGCGACGACGAGCCGCTCCTGAACGGCGAGCTGTCGACGCGCGAGCTGGACTGGATGGTGCGCGAGGAGCACGTCGTCCACCTCGCCGACGTCGTGCTGCGGCGCACGTCGCTCGCCTTCACCGGCCGGAGCGACGCCGAGGCGCTGCGCACCATCGCGGCGGCGCTCGCGCCGATCCTCGGCTGGGACGAGGAGCAGCGCGAGCAGGAGCTCGCCGACACGATCGGGCTGCTGCGCGAGGAGCACGGCGTCACGATCCCCTGAACCCGCCCGGGGTGCTCCCCTGGCGTCCCCTCACGCGGCAGTGGCGCCGCGTGACGAACCCGAAAGGTCGAAGAAGACATGGATGAAGTGAATCTCGGGCTGTACTTCCTGTCCGAGCTCGTCGGCACGGGAATGCTGGTCCTGCTCGGCGCCGGCGTCGTCGCCAACGTGATCCTCGCGAAGTCGAAGGGTCTCGGCGGCGGCACCCTCATGATCAACTGGGGATGGGGCCTCGCGGTCTTCGCGGGTGTGCTCGTCTCGCTGTACTCCGGCTCGATCCTCAACCCCGCCGTCGGCATCGGCCTGCTGATCGCCGGCGACATCTCGTTCCCGATGTTCCTCGTGGCCACCGCCGCCGAGGTGATCGGTGCGATCATCGGCGCCGTGCTCGCCTGGGCGGCGTACCGCCAGCACCTCGACGCCGAGGAGGACCCCGGCGCCAAGCTCGGCGTCTTCGCCACGGGCCCGGCCATCCGCTCGTACGGCCACAACCTCGTCACCGAGATCATCGGCACGTTCGTGCTCGTGTTCGTCATCTTCGCGTTCGCGCAGTGGGGCGACATCGAGGTCGGCACCCCCGGCGGCCTCGGCCCCCTCACGGCGCTGCCGGTCGCGCTCCTCGTGGTCAGCATCGGCGCCTCGCTCGGCGGCCCCACGGGCTACGCCATCAACCCGGCCCGTGACCTCGGTCCGCGCATCGCGCACGCGATCCTGCCCATCAAGGGCAAGGGCTCGAGCGATTGGGCCTACTCGTGGGTGCCCGTCGTCGGCCCGCTCATCGGCGGCGTGCTCGCCGCCCTCGCCCGTCCCCTGCTCAGCCTCGGCTGAACGCCGCCCATTCGAAGGAGAATCCCATGGCTGACTACATCATCGCGATCGACCAGGGCACGACGTCGAGTCGCGCCATCGTCTTCGACAAGAAGGGCTCGATCATCTCGGTCGGGCAGAAGGAGCACGAGCAGATCTTCCCGAAGGCGGGATGGGTCGAGCACGATCCGCTCGAGATCTGGCGCAACGTGCAGGAGGTGATCGGCATCGCGCTGGCCAAGGCCGATCTCACCAGGCACGACATCGCCGCGGCCGGCATCACGAACCAGCGTGAGACCGCCGTGGTGTGGGACCGGACGACCGGCAAGCCCGTGTACAACGCCATCGTGTGGCAGGACACCCGCACGCAGGCGATCGTCGATCGTCTCGCGGCGGATGGCGGGGTCGACCGCTTCAAGCCGATCGTCGGCCTGCCGCTGGCCACGTACTTCTCTGGCACGAAGATCGCGTGGATCCTCGAGAACGTCGAGGGCGCGCGCGCCAAGGCCGAGGCGGGCGACCTGCTCTTCGGCACGACGGACTCGTGGGTGCTGTGGAACCTCACGGGCGGCACGGACGGCGGCGTGCACGCGACCGACGTCACGAACGCCTCGCGCACGCTCTTCATGGATCTGGAGACGCTCGAGTGGCGCGACGACATCCTCGAGGCGTTCGGCGTGCCGCGGTCGATGATGCCGGAGATCCGCTCGTCGTCCGAGGTCTACGGCGCCGCGGAGAGCTCGTCGCTGCTGCGCGAGACGCCCATCGCGGGCATCCTCGGCGACCAGCAGGCCGCCACCTTCGGGCAGGCGGCGTTCCAGACCGGCGAGAGCAAGAACACCTACGGCACGGGCAACTTCCTCATCTTCAACACGGGCGAGGAGATCGTCCACTCGAAGAACGGGCTGCTCACGACCGTCGGGTACAAGCTCGGGGACCAGCCGACGCACTACGCGCTCGAGGGATCGATCGCCGTCACCGGCTCGCTCATCCAGTGGCTGCGCGATCAGCTCGGGCTGATCTCGTCGGCGCCGGAGGTCGAGCGGCTGGCGAAGACGGTCGACGACAACGGCGGCGTGTACTTCGTGCCGGCGTTCTCGGGCCTGTTCGCGCCCTACTGGCACCCCGAGGCGCGCGGCGCGCTCGTCGGCCTCACCCGCTACGCGAACAAGGGCCACATCGCCCGTGCCGCGCTCGAGGCCGTGGCGTTCCAGACGCGCGACGTGATCGACGCGGTCAACGCCGACGCGGGCGTGGATCTGTCGGAACTCAAGGTCGACGGCGGCATGGTCGCCAACGACGCGCTCATGCAGTTCCAGGCCGACATCCTCGGCGTTCCCGTCGTGCGGCCGGTCGTCGCGGAGACGACCGCGCTCGGCGCGGCGTACGCGGCGGGTCTCGCGGTCGGCTTCTGGTCGAGCCTCGACGAGCTGTCGGCCAACTGGCAGGAGGATCGCCGCTGGGAGCCCGCGATGGAGGCCGACGAGCGCGACCGCCAGCTGCGCCTGTGGCGCAAGGCCGTGACGAAGTCGATGGACTGGGTCGACGAGGACGTGCGCTGACGCAGGAGTGACGGAGCGGCCCCGGGAGCGATCCCGGGGCCGTTCCGCGTGCGGTCACTCGGCGGCCCGTGCCCGGCCGGAACGCCGGAGGGCGAGGACAAGGCCGCCGATCGCGATCGCGATGCCGAGCGCCATGAGGGCGAGCGCGACGATCCAGCCGGGTTCGGCCTCCAGGAGCAGCGCGCTGACCGATTCGACGAACAACCCGTACATCGCCGGCATCCTCAACGCCGTCGTCGTGTCGATCGTCTCCGTGTCGAACTCGCTCGTCATGACCTACTGATCCGCCCCGGCGAACGGCCCCGGAGTCTCACGACTCCGGGGCCGTTCGCGTTCCCCCGCTTCGCGGTCAACCGGCCGGGAGCGCCGCGTAGCGCGCGGTCGTGACCCAGGAGACCGGCTCTCCGTCGCGCACGCCGGTGGCGGTCACGGTGACCGCGCCGGCCGGCGCCTCGAGCGCCCCCACGCGGAACGGGTGCGTCACCGTTCTGCCCGGCTTGACGTTGACGAACGTCTTGTCGCCGTGGGGCGTGCGGATGACGAGGTCCACGGCGACGGAGTCCTCGTTCGTGACGGACACCGGCAGGAAGACCGCGCCGCCGCGCCGCTCGAGCGCAGCGGTGACGGGGGTGTCGATGATCGGCTCCCACAGGTGGTTCTCCGCGAAGTCGGCGAGCATCAGCTGCCACAGCTCCCAGTCGTGACCGCCGGGGATCTCGGTGAAGGCGTGCGGGATTCCGTGGGCGGTGAGCGCGGCGCTCATGTCGCGCCCCGCCGTGACGAAGTCCCACGCCCCGAGCCCGATGTGCACCCTCGTGGAGTCGGCGTACTCGGCGATCTCGGCGATCTGCGCCTCGGTCGGCTGCACGCCGTTGCTCCAGATCCCGTACTGCGAGAAGACGTCGGGATGGTTCAGGTAGAACCTCGCCGTCGTCGCGGCGCCCATGCTCAGCCCGGCGTACCCGCGCCCCTCGCGCTCGGCGGAGACGTTGTAGCTCTCCTCGACGAACGGCAGCACGTGCTCGAGCACGTCCGGTTCGATCCGCGCGGAGTCGTGCGACCAGTCCTGGTAGTTCATCGACACCGCGACGAAGGGCTCCTTGCCCTGCGCCACGAGGTTGTCGACGATGTGCGGCAGTGCCCCCTCGTTCATCCAGCGGAGCTCGTTCCCGAACCGGTCGCCGGAGTTGCCCATGTTGATGTACAGCACCGGGTAGGGCTCGGCCCTGTCGGCGTCGTACCCGTGGGGCAGGTACACGCTCATCCCCCGTTGTTGCGTGCCGTCGAGCGCGGGGTACGTGATGGTCTCGACCCTCCCGGTGCGCCCGTCCGTCCGCGGCAGCTCGAGGCTGCGGTCCCGATGCGGCTCGGTTCCCTGCCGCTCGTCATAGGGCACGTAGACCAAGCTCGAGAGGCTGCGCACGCCGGTGGCGGTGTTGACGAGCGCGGGGTTCGCGGGATCGTCCAGGCGGGAGGTCGTGACCCCGTTCGCGGTGACCTCGTAGTTGTACACGAACGCACCGCTCATGAGCGGCAGCTCCGTGACCCAGACGCCCTCGTCGGCCACGTGATCCAGCTCCACCGCGAGGCGCGAGCTCGCCGACCCGCCGCCCGGCCAGCGCGTGCTGGCGTAGTCCTGCGGAAGGTGGCCGTACCGCTCCCGGTCCGCGGCGGAGACGCTGTTGAGGTTGAGCCCCGTGCCGTTCTCGTACCGCGGTGCGTCCTCGTCCCACAACAGGAACGTGTCGCTGTACAGCACGACCTTCGACACGCCGGGATCGGCCGGCTCGTACACGAAGGTCGCCGTGTACCTGGTCGGCGACTCCTCGTCGGCCTCGACGGTGACGCCGGGAACATATTCCTTGGTCGTCGCGTCCGGCGATGCATCGGCGCCCGCCATGGCGAGCAGCGCGGCGAGAGCCACCCCCGCCGAGATTCTTCTGATTGTCACGGATCCTCCTCGATTCGTGCCCGGCTGCTCCGCGCCCGGATCGGGTGCGGATGCTCTCAGACTGGCGAGCACTCCGCAGGATGGAAGTTCTTTCCGCGTCGCGAAACCCGCACGACGGAAAAGCGCGTCGCGCACCGGTTCAGGGGCGGGCGCGCTCCAGCGCGTCGCGGAAGAGGCGCGCGCGGCGGGTGACCTCGTGGGTATCGCCGGCGGCCAGCGCCGAGGCGGGGACGAGGTCGCCTCCCGCGCCGACGGCCACGGCGCCCGCCGCGAACCACTCCGCCAGGTTCTCGGGCGTCACGCCGCCCGTGGGCATGAGCGGCACGTCGGGGAACGGCCCTCGCAGCGCCCGGAGGAACGACGGGCCCACCGCCGAGGCCGGGAAGATCTTCACGACGTCGACGCCCGCCGCCGTGGCCGTCATCACCTCCGTGGGCGTGAGCGCGCCGGTCATGGCGACGGCGCCCGTGGCGCGCATCTGCGCGGCGAGCGCCGGGACGGTGCCGGGGCTGACGAGGAACGCCGCGCCGGCGTCCGCCGCCTCGCGCGCCTGCGCCGCCGTCGTCACGGTCCCCGCGCCCACGTACGCGACGTCGCCGTGGCGCCGGATCGCCTCCGCGATCACGGCCGCGGCGTCGGGCGTGGAGTACGTCACCTCGATCCCGATGATGCCGCCGCGCACGAGCGCGTCGATCGCGTCGAGGGCCGCGGCGGCGGCGGGCGCGCGCAGCACCGCGAACACCCCGGCGTCGCGTGCCCGGATCAGTCGGTCCTCTGCCATGGTCTCCCCTACATGTCCCGTGTGCTCGACAGCGCGATGGCGGCGCACTCGTGCCCTCGTCGCAGGCTCTCTCCCGTCGGCGCGTCGTCCAGCACGCCGGAGAGGAAGCCCGCCGCGAACGCGTCGCCGGCCCCCACCGGCTCGACGACGTCGACGCGCGGCGCGGCCTCGAAGATGCGCGCGCCGCGCGCGTAGGCCGTGGCACCCACTGCGCCGTCCTTCACGACGAGCGTCGCCGGGGTGTCGAGCAGCGCGCGCACGTCGTCGGCGTCCCGCGTGCCCCACAGCCCCTCGGCCTCGTCGAGCCCGACGAACGCGATGTCGGCGCGGCGGGCCAGGTCGCGCAGCACGGGGGCCGCGTGCGCAGCGTCCCACAGCGGCGCGCGGTGGTTGACGTCGAAGCTCACGGGAACGCCCGCATCGCGCGCGGCGTCGAACGCGGCCGACAGCAGCGCGCGGCAGCCGGGCGAGAGCGCGGCGGTGATGCCGGTCACGTGCAGCAGCGCGACCTCGCCCCAGTCCACGCCGGCGAGCAGGCGCGCGTCGGCGTGCGACGCGGCCGACCCGGCACGGTAGTAGTGCACCCCGCCGCCGGGGTCCTTCACGTACAGGCCCGTCGGGTGGGCGTCGTCCCAATCGATGCGCGTCGTCACGCCGACGGCGCGCAGCGATCGCGCGATGCGCTCCCCTATCGGGTCCCGGCCAAGCCGACCGAGCCAGACGGCGTCGTGCCCGAGCGCCGCCAGCCGCGCCGCGACGTTCGACTCCGCGCCGCCGGGCTCCATCCGGAACAGGTCGGCGTCGACGACGGGCTCGCTGGCGACCGGCGCGATCACGGCCATCGTCTCGCCGATGCACAGCACGGGCCGGCGGTCAGCGGGCATCGTCCCGCGCCTCGCCCGTGTAGCCCAGGCTCGCGCTGATGCCGCGCGCGGCGCGCATCACCTGCTCCGACACCTTGCGCAGCCGGGAGATGGGCAGCTCGAACTCGAGCGCCGAGATGCTCACGCCGCCGATCGCCCTGCCGGACGAGTCGAGCACCGCCGCGCCGATGCAGCGCAGGTTCGCCTCGTTCTCGCCGTTGTCGATCGCCCAGCCCCGCTGCCGCGTGGCCCGCAGATCGTCGAGCAGCGACGCGACCGTCGTGTGGGTGGCCTCCGTCACGCCGCGCATGCCCGTGCGGTGCATGATGTCGGCGACCTCCTGATCCGACCGCGCCGCCAGCACGGACTTCCCGATCGAGGTCGAGTGCAGCGGCACGAGGCCTCCCACGCGCGAGACCATGCGGTACGAGCCGCGGCCGTCGAGCTTGGCGGCGTACATGACGGCGTCGTGCTTGACGAGCCCGAAGTGCACGGTCGCCCCGGTCGCCTCGCGCAGCGCCTCCAGGTGCGGCCTGGCCTGCCTGTTGATCTCGGCGTCGTCGCTCAGCAGTCCCGCCAGCGCCAGCATGCGGCGCCCCGGGCGGTAGCGCTTCGCGTCGTCCTGGTACACCCAGCCGTTCGCCACGAGCTCCGAGAGGATGCGGTGGACGGTGCTGTTGGACAGGCCCGTCGCCTTCGCGAGGTCGGACAGCCGGTCGTTCGACAGCACGGCCTCGAGCACCGCCAGCCCCTTCGCGAGGGCGGACGCCTGCCCCGTCTGATCGCTCATCCCCACCATTCTCGTGCCGGGCTCCCTCTCCGCGGCGCCGCGTGCGGCGACGCCGTCGCGCGCGGCCATCAGCGGATGCCGGCGACGGGGATGCCCTCCGCGTCGTCGTACGTCGCGTTCTCACCGGACGTCGCCCACACGAAGCTGTAGGAGCCCGTCCCGGCGCCGAAGTGCATCGACCAGCTGGGCGAGACGACGAGCTCGCGATCCGCGACGACGAGATGGCGGCTCTCGTCCGGCTCGCCCATCACGTGGAACACGCGGTCATCGGGCTCCAGGTCGAAGTAGAGATAGCACTCCGTGCGGCGGTCGTGCGTGTGCGGCGGCATCGTGTTCCAGACGCTCCCGGCATGCACCGTGGTGAACCCGAAGGCGATGTTCGCGCTCGCGGTGCGCCCCTCGATGACGCACTGGTGCAGCGTGCGGCGATTGCCCGAGGCCGCGTCGCCGAGCTCGACGATGTTCATGCGATCCCGCGTGATGAGGGTGTTCGGGTGCACGGCGTGCGCGGCGGCCGTGAACACGTAGAACGCGGCGGGATCGGACGGATCGTCCGACGCGAACGTCACGTCGCGCGTGCCGCGCCCCAGGTACAGCGCCGTCGTGTGGGCCAGCGCGTACGTCTCGCCGTCGGCGGTGACGGTGCCGGCACCGCCCACGTTGAGGATGCCCGCCTCGCGGCGCTGCAGCAGGTGCTCGGCGCGCACCTGGTCGGGCAGCGGCAGGGCGATCGGCTCGCGCCCGGGCACGATGCCGAAGGCGGCGATGCGGTCGTGGTGCGTGTAGACGCCGTGGGCCTCGCCGGGGACGAACAGCCCCTCGGCGAGGAACGCGCGCCGCAGCTGCGCCGTGTTCATCGCGGCGGTCGCCTCGGGGCTGTGCGCGTAGAGCGTGCGGATGTCCATCAGTTCCCTCCCTCGTGGGTCTCGCGCCAGGCGGCCAGCGCCTCCATGGCGAGTCCCTGGCCCCATGGCTGCGGCCGATCGTCGCGGATGACCGAGTAGCCGAACGGGATCAGCTGCAGGATCGTGCCGGCGCTCACGCGCGTCAGCACGCCGTCGTCGACGTACGCGACGGCGCCGAGCACGGCGCGCTCGCCCGCCGCGCGCAGCCGGGCGTGACGCCCGGCCGCCAGCCGCTCGGGCCCGAGCGCCGCCGCGGCGCGCAGCAGCGCGGCGCCGCGCCCGTCGGCGGCGGACGTCTCGAGGATGCCGCGCACCTCGACGGGCGAGTCGACGAGCACATCCCACACCCCGTGATCCGGCTGCAGGGCGGCGACCGCCTCGAGCAGCGGCACGAGGCGCTCGGCCACGGCGGCGCTGCCCGTCGCGGCGAGCAGGTCGGCGCCCGCCAGCGCGAACCACGCGTTGGCGCGGCCCCAGTGGCAGTCGATCCGCACGCCCTGATTCGTGCCGTGCACGAGCAGGGCGCTGTCCGGGTGCTGCAGCAGGTCGGCGTGACGCAGCCACTGCTCCTCGGCCTCGCTCACGAGCTCGGGCCGCGCCAGCGCGCGGCCGGCGCGCAGCAGGAACTGGCCCGCCATGTACACCGTGTCGGCCCACACCCCGCCCGGCCAGTGCTCGAGTGCGCCGTTGGGGGCGCGGGTGGCCTCGGGCGCCCGCTCGTACCAGGTCAGGCAGGCCTCCAGCAGCGCCGCCGTCTCGGGCCGCGGATCGCGCGCGTGCAGCTCCGCGAGCGCCGCGCCGGGCGCGAGGTTGTTGACGTGCTCGAGGACGGGAGGCGCGGCGAGGTACGGATCCATGAAGGAGCGCACCCACTCCGGCGCCCGCTCCCCGCGGGCGTCGGCGAGCCGGAGCGCGGCGAGCAGGCACACGCCCTCGCCCCAGAACCAGCGGGTCATGCCCCACGCCGCGGTCTCGCGCTGGAGGGCGTCCTCGATGCCCTCCCGCGAGGCGAGGAACGCGGCCGGGGTCAGCGGCGTCCGCGGCGCGGCCGCGAGCTCGGCGGAGGAGAGGTCTTCACCGGCCATCGCGCGCGATCACCTCCCGCGTGGCGGCGAGGGCGCCGGCGATGTCGAGCTCCAGCTCGGCGCCGCCCCACGACACCGTCGCCCTGTCCTGCCCGAAGCCGAGGGTCACGGCCGGATTGTCGAGGTGCGGCTCGGTCTCCGGCACGCCGCCGGCGAAGCCGGCGGGCGCGTCGTCGACGAGGAAGGGGCCGTCGAAGGTCAGCTCGAGCGCCGGCGCGTCGACGCGGCGCCAGCTGACGCCCGGGTCGTGGTCGCCCTCGGGGTTCCACACGAGCTCGCCGTCCTCCAGGCGCGACGCCCACTCCTCGAACGGCCCGTCCTTCGCGGCGCGCCCGACCGCGGCGACCCACGCCGAGCCGCCCGCCATCGGCAGCCACTCCTGCTCCGCCGTGTCGCCGTGCGACATCACCCGCACGCCGCCCTCGGTCGCGACCGCGACGTACCCGTCGCCGCGCCGGCCGAAGAGCCACTCGTCGCCCACGAGCACCTCGTCGAACTGCGCGACGGGGAACCACAGGTGGGTCTGCGGGCGCGGATCGGTGGTCGTGAAGCGCTGCACGTGCACGAGCGCCTCGCGGTGCTGGTGCACGCGGCCGAGCACCCGGTGCCCCGCCCACCCGTTCGGACGCGCCGCCGAGCCGGTGTCGGCGTTGGCGGGATGCGTGACGAAGACCTGCAGCTCGCGGCCGAGCGTCGCGCCCCACAGGTGCTCCTGCAGGCCCGGCAGCCCCGAGCGGTAGTCCTGCACGCTCGCGAGCATGACGTCCGGGGTGCGGAAGACGCGCAGGTCCGAGCGGTACGGGCGATCCAGCAGGTCGCGCTCGAACGCCAGCGCACCGCGGTACACCTGCCGCCCGTCCCATTCCTCCGGCTCGCGGGCGGCGAGCTCCCGCACGACGGCGGGCACCTCGTAGCGGCGCGCGAGCGCGAGCGCCGTGACGGGCAGCACGGCGTCGTTGAGCGTGCCGACGCCGCCGATCAGCCGCAGCAGCGGCGAGGTCTCCTCGTACCGGCTGCTGCGCAGCGTGTGCACGTACGAGCGGCCGTGCGCCGCGCCGTGCACCCCGCGCCACGAGTTGCTCGTGAGCGTGACGAGCACCTTGTCGAGCAGCGTGCGCGCCGCCGAGGCCAGCGCGGCATCCGCGCCGAGCTCGATGAGCGCGGCCAGCGCGTACGAGTCGATCGCGAGATACGCGTTCGAGTCGAACTCGCTGAAGCCGCCCTCGAGCTTGCGCGCGATCCACGCCGCCGCGCGCGCCCTGCCCTCGCGGGCGTGCTCGGCGCCGGTCCGGCCGTCGACCGGGAAGACGTCGTCCGGGAACGCCTCGCCCGCGAGCGTCTGCGCCGTGTGCCAGACGAACTGGTGGTTCTCGGTGAAGTAGCACATGGCGTCGAGGCCGGGCTGGGTGATCCAGTACTTCATGCCCGTCAGCTCGGCCCGCACCTGCGCGCGCAGGTCGCCGTCCCACGCCTCGGCGGGGATCCAGTGCCACGCGAACAGCATCGCGATGACCTCGAAGTCGGCGCAGTCCCCGCGCGTGACGACGCGGTGGCGCGCGGAGGCGAGGTCGGCCGCCGTCACGCGCGTGCCCGGGTCGAGCGCGTGGCGCGCGAGCACGCCCGCCACGCCCGCCTCGCGGACGTCGTCGCCGCCGCCGCTCACGTGCGTGAGCACCTCGCGGCGCCACTGCTCGGGCGTGCCCGTGCTGGCCTCGCGGCTGTCGCGCGGCAGGTGCGCCACGCGCAGCCGCACCGTCTGCGGGCAGCGGTCGTCGTCCAGCCCCACCTCGACGATGGACTCGCCCGTGCTGAGCATCGAGGCGCCGGCCGAGCGCGCGACGTCCGCGCCCTCGTCCTCCTCCTCCTCGGCGCCCACCAGCGAGTACCGCGCGTGCCCGTCGGCGTCGGTCGTCACCCGCTGCCAGGCGCCGTCGCCCACGCGCACCCGCAGGGCCACCCCCGGGGGCGCGCTCAGCACGCCCGCGTCGCCCTCCTGCGCCCAGCTCGTCGACGCGACGCGCGAGAGCACCGTCTCGGCCAGCCGCGCCGCCGTCTCGTCGGCGCCCTCGGAGGGGATCACGACGCGCACCGGGAGCCCGACCACGCGCAGGCGCGCCACGTGCCTCACCTCGCGGAACGCGACCTGCCAGGTGGCCAGGTGCACGGTCGTGGCGCGCGAGTGCAGGCGCACGCGCACGCTGTGCACCTCGGGCTCCATGTACGACACCGTGCCGCCCCGCAACACGACCTCGCCGTCGACCCACAGCACGAACGGCCCCGTCGTGTGCAGCTCGAGCGTGCGCCACTCCGCCTGGTCGACCTCGAGCACCGTCGCGGCGATCGCGGCGCGGTACTCGGGCGTGAAGCAGAACGCCGACCAGTCGAGCAGCCCGTCCCATCCGGTCCGCACGCGGCGCCACGCGCCCTCGTGCGTGGCACCGAACGACCGCCAGGCGATGGGCCGGCCCTCGCCGATCGCGGGCAGCGGCTGATCGGTGTCGATCGCGTGCGCCGCCAGGATGCGCTCCTTCAGCGGCCCCACGTCGGGGCCCTGCGTGAGCACCCAGCGCCCCTCGTCCGCGGACGGCAGGCCGTCCGAGAAGCGCTCGTCGCGCCACGGCGAGCCGTCGGAGGGGAGGAAGTCGGCGAGGTCGTCGCACGGCAGCGCCCAGGCGGGCGACACGAGCCAGTCGCGGACGGTGCCGTCGGCGTCGGTGACGTGCACCGTGCGGCCGGTGCGGGCGGGAAGGGATGTCATAGGTCCTCGAGGGTGGAGCGGTGGGAGGGGATCACTTGATGCCGGTGTTGGCGATGCCGGTGGCGATCTGCCTCTGGAAGATGAGGAAGATGATCAGCACCGGGATGGTGGAGACGACGCCCATCGCGAGGATGAGGTTGAAGGGCACCGTCAGCTCGGCGTTGAAGCGGGCCAGCGCGACCGGGAGGGTGTACACGGCCTCGCTCTGCGCCACGACGAGGGGCCACAGGAAGTCGCTCCAGCGCCACATGACGGAGAAGATCGCCACGACGGCCAGCGCGGGCGTGCACAGGGGCAGCACGATCTGCACGAAGGTGCGGAACTCCCCCGATCCGTCCACACGGGCGGCCTCGATCAGCTCGTCCGGGATGGAGAGCATGTACTGGCGCAGCAGGAACACGCCCGTCGGCGTGGCGGCCGCCGGGATGATCATGCCCCACAGGGTGTTCACGAGGCCCAGCGAGGCCACCACCTGGTAGACGGGGATGAGGATCACCTGCAGCGGGATCATGATCGTCGCGAGCGTGAGCAGGAACAGCAGGTTCTTGCCGCGGAAGTTGTACTTCGCCAGCGCGTAGGCCGCCATCGAGTTGATGGCGAGCGTCAGCACGGTGGCCGCGATCGTGACGATCACGCTGTTGCCGAGGTACTGCACGAAGTTGAAGCGGCTGAGCGCCTCGGTGTAGTTGCCGAGCCCCCACGACTCCGGCAGCAGCGCCGGCGGCCGCTGCGCGAGCTCCGTGGGCGTCTTGAACGAGCCGAGGAACATCCACAGCAGCGGGATGAGGCAGGCCAGCGCGCCCGCGGTGAGCACGACCACCCGCAGGGCGTCCGAGAGCCTCACCGGCTTGCGGCTGATCGATGTCCAGGTGCGCTTGGGCGCCGTGCCGGTGGTGATGAGACGCGTCTCGCTCATACCGCTTCCCTCCTGCGGCTCACGATCCAGTTGACGATCGTCAGCGCGAACACGACGAGGAACAGCAGCACGCCGCCCGCGGTCGCGATGCCGAACCGGATCGGCGACTGGAAGCCGTTCTCGTAGATGTACTGGACCATGAGCATGGTCGCGCCGACCGGCCCGCCGCCCGTGAGGGTCCAGATGAAGTCGAAGGACTGGAAGCCGTGGATCGTGGCGAGCACGACCACGACGACAATGCTCGGCTGCAGCAGCGGCAGCGTGATCACGCGGAACTGGTCCCAGCTGGTGGCGCCGTCCATCTTCGCCGCCTCGTACAGGGCGGGATCGATGGACTGCAGGCCGGCGAGCAGGATCAGCATGTAGAAGCCGACCTGCATCCACACGCCCACGAGCACGACGGCGACCATGGCCCAGAACCCGTCGACGAGCCACGGCACTCCTGGCACGCCGATCGCGCCGAGCGCGGTGTTCACGAGGCCGTTCTCGCGCTCGAGCATCCAGTTCCAGATGAGGCCGACGACCACGGGCGAGACGAGCACGGGGATGAAGAAGACGGCGCGGAAGAACGTCTTGCCGCGCCCCTGCGCGTTGACGAGCACGGCGATCGCGATCGCGGCGGCGGTCGCCAGCAGCACGTAGGCCACCGCGAACACCGCCGTGTTGCGCGCCACGGTCCAGAACTCGGCCGAGGTGAGGATCTGCTCGTAGTTGCCGAGGCCCTCCCAGCGGAACGTGCGCCCGTTGCTCGACGAGTACAGCGACATGTTGAAGCCGTTGAGCGCCGGGTAGATCGTGAAGATGGCGAAGATCGCCATGTTCGGGATGAGGAACAGGTACGGGGCGATGCGGATGCCCCACCCTCCCGGCCGCCGCGTGCGCGGCGGCCGGGAGGTGACCAGTGCGGCAGTGGTCACGACGTGGTTTCCTCCACGAGCGCGTCGATCTCGGCGCTCAGGTCGGTCAGCGCGGTGCGCAGGTCCTTCTGGCCGGCCACGACGGTCGAGAGCTCGTCGACGAGCGCGGTCGCCGACGCGCTGAACGCCGGGTGCCCGTTGGACTCGAAGCCCTCCTCGGGCGTGTCGACGAGGTCGGCCAGGAAGACGTCCATCGCCTCCTGGGCGGCCTCGTCCGGGTAGGTGACGCCGCTCTCGGAGAGGTCGACGCGGGTCGGCAGCTGCCCACCCACCGTCACGAACGTCTCCTGCTGCTCGGCGTCGTTCATGAAGCGGATGAACTCGGCCGCGAGGGCGGGGTTCTCCGACTGCTCGAACGCCGCCATGAACTTGCCGCCGGGGAACCCGCCGCACTCGGTCTCGCACGGGTTGGGCACGACGGTCCAGTCGAACTGGGCGTTCTCGACGAACTGGGCGACCTGCCAGTTGCCGGAGAGGTAGATCGGCGTCTCGCCCGCGAGGAAGATCTCGTTGGCGCCCTGGTAGCGCGATCCCGATCCCAGCCAGAAGTCTGCCGGCATGTCGCCGCTCGCCATCATCTCGACGATCGGCTGCAGCGCGGCCTCCGCCCTGTCGATGTCGAGGGCGTTACCGTCGTCGTCCAGCAGGTAGGTGCCGTACTCGCTCAGGATGGTGGAGAGGCGGTGGCCCGACTTGTCCATCGCGAAGGCGTAGGGCACGCCCGTGGCCTCCTTGACCTCCTGGGCCGCCGAGAGCATCTCGTCCCACGTCCACTCGGTCGGGACCTCCACGCCGGCCTGCTCGAACAGGTCGACGTTGATGAACGGGCCGTTCATCGTCAGGTCGCTCGGCACGGCGATCATCTCGTCGTCGTCGTTGAGGACGGCGCTCGTCGGGCCCGGCAGGAACTGCTCGCGGTAGTCCTCGCCCAGGTACGGGTCGAGCACGAGCAGGTCGTCGCGGAAGTCGGTCAGGCCCGTGAGGCGCACCACGTCGGGCGGGTTGCCGCCCGAGAGGCGGTTCAGGGTCGAGGTGACGAGGTCCGCGTACGGCAGGATCTCGAGCTCGACGGTGACGTCGTACTCCTCCTCGAACTCGGCGATGAGCTGGCGGGTGCCCTCCTCGTCCGGCCCGTCGGTGAAGTACATGTACTCGAGCGTGAGGCCGGCGAAGTCCTCGGGCGCGAGCGTCTGCACGTCCTGCGGCTCGTCCCCCTCGCCCTCGAGCTGCCCCGGCGCGCAGCCGACCGCAATGGCGGCGACCGACGCCAGCGCGAGCGCCGGCAGCGCCCGCATTCGTTTCCGTGCCACGGATCCTCCTTGATCGGGTTCTCGGTCTTCGAGAACTGGTCGATGACATGTCCCACCATAATCAATAGAATTCCCGTAGATAGGAAACGTTTTCCGCGTGGCGGAATTACTGGCAGGGAGAGACGCCTGATATGACCTTCACAGAGCTGTGGAGCACGCATCCGAACGACCTCGGATTCCTGGACGAGCAGGACCTGCGCGACCGCTTCGTCGTGCGCGACCTCTTCCGCCCCGGAGAGCTGTCCTTCGCGTACGCGCACGACGATCGCCTGCTCATCGGCGGCGTGCGCGTGCAGGGCGAGGAGGTGCCGCTCGAGGCGCCGGACGCGCTGCGCGCGGAGCACTTCCTCGAGCGGCGCGAGCTGGGCGTCGTGTGCCTGGACGGATCCGTGGAGGTGACGGCCGACGACGAGAGCTTCTCGATGGGCGGGCACGACGTGCTCTACCTGCCGATGGGTACGCGCCGGGTCGCGTTCCGCGGCGACGGCACCCTGTACCTCGTCTCGGCGCCCGCCCACCGCGCCGGCACCGCGGCCCTCGCGGCGCGCGACGACGTCGAGGCGCTGCACCTCGGATCGGCGGAGCAGGCGAACGAGCGCACCATCCGCAAGTACATCCACGCGGACGGCATCGCCTCGAACCAGCTCGTGCTCGGCATCACGACGCTGGCCGCCGGATCGGTGTGGAACACGATGCCGTCCCACCTGCACGCGCGGCGCACGGAGATCTACCTGTACGACGGGCTCGGCGACAACGTGCTCGTGCATCTGATGGGCGAGCCGGGCGCGACGCGCCACCTCATGCTCCACGACCGCGATGCCGTGGTGTCGCCGCCGTGGTCGATCCACACGGGCGTCGCCACCGGCGCGTACTCGTTCGTGTGGGCGATGGCGGGCGAGAACGTCGACTACAGCGACGTCGAGGCCGTCGAGCCGAAGGATCTCCGGTGAGCGCCGTCGACGCGGCCCGCCCGCTGGCCGGCCGCCGCGCCGTCGTGACGGGCGGCGGCGCCGGCATCGGCTTCGCGTGCGCGCGGCTGCTCGCCGAGCGCGGGGCCGAGGTGGTGCTCCTGGGGCGGGCCTCGGTCGAGGCCGGCGCGGAGTCGCTGCGGGCCGAGGGCCACGCCGTCGGCACGGTCCGCTGCGACCTGTCGGACCCCGACGAGACGCGCCGGGTCGCCGACGAGCTCGCCGCGGGCGAACGCGTGGACATCCTCGTGAACAACGCGGGGATCATCCACCGCGAGCCCGCCGTCGACCACTCCCGAGAGGGCTGGCGGCGGGTGCTCGACGTCAACCTCGACGCGGTGTGGACCCTCACGCAGGCGCTCGGCCGCGGCATGGTCGAGCGCGGCGACGGCCGCATCGTGACGATCGCGTCGCTGCTGTCGTTCCAGGGCGGCATCAACGTCGTCTCGTACGCGGCGAGCAAGCACGCCGTCGTCGGCATGACGAAGACGCTCGCGAACGAGTGGTCGGCCGCGGGGGTGACCGTCAACTGCGTCGCGCCTGGCTACATCGCCACCGACAACACCGCCGCGCTGCGGGCCGACGGCAAGCGGGAGCGCGAGATCCGGGAGCGCATCCCCGCGGGGCGCTGGGGCGAGCCGAGCGACATCGCCGGCGCGGTCGCCTTCCTCGCCGGGCCGGACGCCGCCTACGTCAACGGCCACGTGCTCGTCGTGGACGGCGGCTGGCTCGCCCGCTGACGACGGTCGTCGCGCCGCCGCCGGCCTCCCCCGGTGGCGGCGCCTCAGGTCGCGGAGGGAACCTTCGCGGAGCGGCGCAGGGCGAGGACGAGGCCGCCGATCGCGATCGCGATGCCCAGCGCCATGAGGACGAGCGCGAGGATCCAGCCGACCTCGGCCTGCAGGAGCAGCGCGCTGACCGATTCGTTGAGCGCCAGCGCCAGCTCGGGCGCCGCGAGGATCGCGATGCCGGCGACCGCGACGGCGGCGAGGAGGGCGCCCCACACGATCGCCGCCCACCGGATGGCGGGAGTCGTGCGCGTGTCGATGTTCTCGGTCATGTCAGTCCTCGTAGGTGCGGTAGATGTCGATGATGCCGTCCTGCTGGTCCAGGCGCAGCACGCGCTCGGGGGCGCCGGGGCCGCCGTCGTAGGCGAACAGCCACGTGCCGTTCGTGCGCGGCGCGACCTCGCGCCCGCTCGGCTGCGCGCGGTCGGTGAGCCGCACGGTGCCCTCGAACCCGGGCGCGATCTCGATGCGTGTGTCGGCGTCGTGGCCGACGCTGATCATCGTCACGCCATCGCGCTTGCGGACCTCCATCACACCGTCCGCGCGGCCCGCATTTGCCCACATACTGACGCTCAGGTACCCGAACGGCTGCACGAACTCGTGCGTGCCCGGCACCACGTAGACGTCCGCGGAGGACGGCAGCACGTTGCCGAAGGTGCGCGCCGCCGTGGCGGTGCCCCCGACGGCGAGCAGCACCACCGCCGCGAGGGCGAGAAGGCCGCTGCGCCGGCGCAGTGCGCCCGCCACGATCATCGCCAGCGCGAGCACGGCAGCCGCCGCAAGGACGGCCGCCGGGACCGCCGCGTCGGGAGCGAGAGTCTGGAAGCCGATCCAGGCGCCGACGGCCGCGACGAGCACCAGGCCCGCCGCGACGGCGACGAACGCCGCCGATACGCGCGGCTTGGCGGCTCGGCGCTCGGCGCGCGCGCGGGCGGCCTCGGCGCGGAAGGCGCGCGCCTGCTCGCGGCGGCGCGCCCGCTCCTCCGCGCGCTCGGCGCGCTCGGCGTCGTCCTGACCGCGGCGCCACGCCTCGTGCTGCGCGCGCCACGCGTCGTACTGCGCGCGCCAGGCCGCCATGTCGCCCGAGGGCTCCGGCGCGATCGGCTCGGCGAGTGGAGGCGACGGGGCGGCGCCCGAAGCCGCCCCGTCGCGCTCGGCGGGGTCCGACGGCCCGCCGGCATCCCCGGATGCGGGGACGATCGTGTGCGGCGCGGCCCGCCGCGCCAGCCAGACGATGACCGCCAGCCCGATGACGAGGGCGGCCAGGCCGAGGAACAGGGCAGCGGGGCCGGGGCCCCACCCGAGCGCCAGCGTGGTGAGCACCACGCCGGCGGCCGATCCGAGCAGCGCGAGGGCGGCCGTCGCGAGGGCGCCCAGCAGCGCCGGAGCGGATCCGGCCCGCAGCTGCAGCGCGATCCGCCCCTGCGCGTCGGGCAGGAGCGCCCAGCACGCGGCGTACACCCATAGGCCGGGCAGCCCCAGCGCGGTGGCGACGGCGAAGACGCCGCGAACGATGATCGGGTCGACGCCGATGCGCTGCGCGATCGCCGCGCACACGCCGCCTGCCCAGCCGTCGGTGCGCACGAGTCCGAGGTCGCGGATCCAGCTCCACGGCGCCGCCTCGGGGCGCGGGGCGGGATCCGGCACGTCGGCGACGGGCGGCGAGGGCGTTGCGGAGGTCATGAGTCGATCCTCCCCGCCGGTCGCGCCGAGCGGCTATGAGGGACACCCCTGATCCGTCCCTGAACCGCCCGCCGCCGCGCCGATCCGTGTGGTTCGCTAGGGGCATGCCACCGATCCCGCGCACCGAGGAGTCGGCGTGACCGCGCTCGCCGCCCCGCTGCCCGCCGTCGCCGTGCCGCCCCTCGTGCGGCGCAACGACGCCGTCGTCTCCGGCGTGGCCGGCGGCCTGGCCGACCACCTCGGCTGGCGCGTCGGCCCCACGCGCGCCGTGTTCGTCCTGCTGACCGTGGCCTTCGGCGCCGGGGTGCTGCTGTACGCGTGGCTGTGGGCGTTCACGCCCGTCGCTCGGCCCGCCGAGCGCGTGCGGCGCGAGGCACCGGTGGCATGGATCGCACTCGGGCTGGCGATGGTGCTGACGCTGCCGGTCGTGCGCGCCATGTCGGCGCTGACGACCTGGGGATACGTCGACGGGACGACTCCGTTCGCCCTCGTGCCCGCCGCGGCCGCCGCGACCTTCGCGGGGCTCTGGTCGGCGTGGATCGATCGCGACGACCCGGCGCGGGGCATGCGGCACGACCTTCTCGTCCGCTCCCTCGCCACCGCCGTGCTCGCACTGCTGCTGCTCGCGACGCTCACCTTCGCGCAGCTGCTCACGACCGGGGCGCTGCTGGGTTCGCTCGCACTCCTCGCGGCGATCGCCGCCGTGTGGGCCTCGACGTTCATCGCCCGCCTGCGCGAGCTGCAGGCGGCGCGCGTGGCGAGCATCCGCGCCGAGCACCGCGCCGAGATGGCCGCGCACCTGCACGACTCGGTGCTGCAGACGCTCGCGCTCATCCAGAACCGCGCGGGCGCCTCGAGCGAGGCCGGCCGCCTCGCCCGCGCCCAGGAGCGCGAGCTGCGGGCCTGGCTGTACGACGGCGATCTGCCCGCCGACAGCGACCTCGCCACCGACCTGCGCGACTACGGCTCGGCCCTCGAGCTCGACTACGAGGTCGTCATGACGGTCGTCTCGGCCGGCGCCTCCACGGAGCGGGCCAGCGGCGAGGTCGCCGCCGCGGCGCGCGAGGCCATGCTGAACGCCGCCCGCCACGCCGGCGGCGAGGTGTCGGTGTACATCGAGGGATCGGACGGCGCGGTCGACGTGTACGTGCGCGACCGCGGTCCGGGGTTCTCGCTCGACGACGTGCCGCCCGACCGGCTGGGCGTGCGCGAGTCGATCCTCGGCCGCATGCGCCGGATCGGCGGCTCGGCGACGGTCGGCCCGGGCGCCGGCGGCGCGGGCACGCAGGTGCACATCCGCTACCCCGCGGGCGGCGGGCGTGGCTGAGTTGCGCGTGGTCATCGTCGACGACCACTCGATCTTCCGCTCCGGCCTGCGCCACGATCTCGCCGCCGACCTGCGCGTCGTGGGCGAGGCGGCCGATGCCGCCGCGGCGGTGGCGGTGATCGCCGAGACCCGCCCCGACGTGGTGCTGCTGGACGTGCACCTGCCACTTACGGCCGAGTCGCGCGACGAGGGCGAGCGCACCGGCGGCGAGGAGGTGCTGCGCCGCGCGGCGCCGCTCTCGCCCGCCACGCGCTTCCTCGCGCTGTCGGTCTCGGACGCCGCCGAGGACGTCGTGCGGGTCATCCGCGCGGGCGCCCGCGGCTATATCACGAAGGGCGCGTCCGGCCAGGAGGTGTCGCGCGCGGCGCGCACGGTCGCCGAGGGCGATGCGGTCTTCTCGCCGCGCCTGGCGGGCTTCGTCATCGACGCGTTCGGCGCCGCGGCGGGCGAGACCGCGCAGGCCGACGACGAGCTCGACCGGCTCTCGGCCCGCGAGCAGGAGGTCATGCGCCTCATCGCCCGCGGCTACGCGTACAAGGAGGTCGCCGGCGAGCTGTTCATCTCCATCAAGACGGTGGAGTCGCACGTCTCGGCCGTGCTCCGCAAGCTGCAGCTGTCGTCCCGCCACGAGCTCACCGCGTGGGCCTCCGCCCGCCGCCTGCTCTGACCGGGCCGGTTTGCCGCCAAGCGGCAGCGCCTGCCAGAGTACGGGGGTGAGCGAGACCCGCGAGGCCCCGGCGCCGCACGATGCGCGCCTGGAGCAGGCGCGCCCGGTGCTGCTGATGTTCCGCTCGTTCCTCATCCGCGCGCTCGCCGCGGCGCTGCTGTACTCGTTCCTGGCGGTCGGCAGCAAGGGCGAGTGCTTCACGGAACCCGAGGAGACGTGCATCCAGATCGAGATCGGGCCGAGCCCGTTCGTGTATCTGGCCATCGCCTTGATCGCCATCGGCGCGTTCCGCGCGGTGGACCGCCGCGCCGTCGATGCGCACGACGCGGCCCGCATGCTCACGCGGCGCCTGCGGCTCATCCTCGCGATCGTCGTCGTGTCGTTCGTCGCGATCGGGCTGTGGATCGCCTTCTATCCGATCGAGGGATGGCCCCGCCCGGGCACGTGGTTCTACCCGTTCCCGTTCGGCGCCGCCGAGCTCACGCACTCCTGACGCCCTGGGCGGGACCGGGCGTTCCCGATCCGCCGCCGTGTGGCTAGGATCGGCCCCATGATGCAAATGCTCGGCGGCCTCGCCCTGCTGGCCCTGTTCGGCTGGGCGATCGCCTGGCGGATCGTGCAGGGCCGCCGCGCGAAGGACGCACCCCGAGACGACACCCGACGGGCCGGCGAGCACGCCGACCCCACCTCGACCGAGGCGACCCACCGCGCCCTCGGCCGCACGGCCTGGACCCGCATCTCCGGCCCCTGAGCCCGATCCGGCGGCTTGCGGTGGTCGCTTCATCTCCGGCGCTGCGCGCCTCCGTTCAGCAACCGATGAGTTCAACCGAACGGTGAAACCCCACGGTTGCTGAACGAAGTGAGCGACAGCGAACGAAGATGAAGCGACCACAGCAACTCCCTGATGGGTGCGGTTTCGCTTCAGCCCCGCGGCTTGCGGCCGCTGGCGTTCACCCACCCGCCCGGTACGCTCGTCGCATGCGGGCGGAGGCGATCATGGCGGGACCGCGCGGCCGGCGCCTCTGCTTTGAGCTGCTCCGCACCGGCGAGCCGGACGCGGTCTCGATCGGGCTGTTCCACCTCGCGCGGGAGCACAGCGGAGCGACGCTCTCGTGGGGGTTCTTCCGCCCGGGCGCGGCCGACCCGCCGCCGCCGGAACCGGCCGAGCTCGCGCGGCTCGTGCTCGCCCGCGATCCGCGCGGCATCGCCGACGCCGCCGTCACGGCGGCCCTCGTTCGCGCGGTCGACGCCGCGCGCTACTGGCAGGAGCCCGACGGCGAGGACGCCGTCGCGACCCTCCCCGAGCTGCGCGACGCGCTGACGGCCGTGGCGCGACGGGTGGCGGACCTGCCCGCGACCGGCTGGTGGTCGGCCGGGCTGCGTCCGCAGCAGTGGGCGATCGATCGCGGCGATGCCGCGGTGCCCGATCCGCGCGACGCGCGCGCCGCTCTGGAGGCGTGGCGGGCGGCGGTGGCAAAGGGCGAGGCATGGGCGGAACGCGAGTCCCCGCGGGATGTCTCCGCGCCGTGGAGTAACACGTGGTGGTCGACGCCCTCCGGCGTTCTCGCCACGACGGGCGAGATGCGCGACGGCACGCCCGCCGGGGTGCGGCTCGTCGAGGACAGCCTGGGCTGGCGCGAGGTGCGCGCGATCCCCGTGCGAGGCGCCGGCCGCGTGCTCGAGATCCGGGGCATCGACGACTGGGCCGAGCTGTGCCGGCGCCACCCGCTGGAGGTCACCGCCTCGCGGCGCCACGACTGGTACCAGGCGACCGGGCGCGACGGGCGGTGGGTCATCCCCGACTGGTCGCTCGTCGCCCGCGACTGGGACGCCGTGCATCTGCCCGTCGAGGGCTACCTCGCCTGCGCGGGCCGCGCGATCCGGGTGGACGACGAGCACTCGAGCGTGATCGCGGGGTGGTCGCCCGACACGACGTACTGGCTGACCGACGCGGCGCGCGTCACGGGCGATCCGGTCACGTGGCGGGAGGATCGCCGCGACGGCACCTGGCGGCGAGCCGGGGCCTGAGCGCGGCCAGGCCGGTTGCGGTGGTCGCTTCATCTCCGCGGCCTGCGGCCGCTCCGTTCAGCAACCGATGAGGTTCACCCGGCCTGCGGAAGTCAGCGGCCGCCGAGGAGCTTCTGGATCTCCGCGAGGTCGGCCTCGGTCGGCTGCGCGCCCGCGGCGCCCAGGCCGAAGCCCGAGCCCGTGGGCTGCTGCGCCGGCAGCCCGGCGTTCTCGGCGGCGCGCTTGGCCGGGTTGCCCGAACGCGAGCCGCCCTTCTTCTTCGCCTGCTTGCCGCGCTTGGCCGAGGCGCCCGGCCGCCCCATGCCGGGCATGGCACCCATGCCGGGGATGCTCGGCGTGCCGCCGCGCGCGACGGTCTTCATCATCTTGGCGGCCTGCTCGAAGCGGTTCACGAGCTGGTTCACGTCGGTCACCGTCACGCCCGATCCGCGCGCGATGCGGGAGCGGCGCGATCCGTTCAGGATCTTCGTGTTCCGGCGCTCGGCGGGCGTCATCGAGCGGATGATCGCCTCGGTGCGGTCGATCTCGCTCTCGTCGAAGTCCTCGAGCTGCTGCTTCATCTGGCCCATGCCCGGGAGCATCCCGAGCATCTTCTTCATGGAGCCCATCTTCTTGAGCTGCTGCATCTGCTCGAGGAAATCCTCGAGCGTGAAGGCCTCCTTCGCGAGCTTCTCGGCGACCTTCTGCGCCTCCTCCTCGTCGAAGGCCTGCTGGGCCTGCTCGATGAGGGTGAGGATGTCGCCGAGGTCGAGGATGCGGCTCGCCATGCGGTCGGGGTGGAACGCCTCGACGTCGTCGAGGCCCTCGCCCGTGGACGCGAAGATGATGGGCCGGCCCGTGACGGAGGCGACCGACAGCGCGGCGCCGCCTCGCGCGTCGCCGTCGAGCTTCGACAGCACGACGCCGGTGAAGTCCACGCCCTCCTGGAAGGCGCGCGCCGTGTTCACGGCGTCCTGTCCGATCATCGCGTCGATGACGAACAGCACCTCGTCCGGATCGGTGGCCTTGCGGATGTCCGCGGCCTGCTTCATGAGCTCGGCGTCGACGCCCAGGCGGCCGGCGGTGTCGATGATGACGGTGTCGTGCAGCTTCTGCCTGGCGAACTCCACGCCGTCGCGCGAGACCTTCACCGGGTCGCCCACGCCGTTGCCCGGCTCGGGCGCGTAGATCGCCGCACCGGCGCGCTCGGCGACCACCTGCAGCTGGTTCACGGCGTTGGGGCGCTGCAGGTCGGCCGCGACGAGCAGCGGCGTGTGGCCGTCCTTCTCGAGCATCTTCGCGAGCTTGCCCGCGAAGGTCGTCTTGCCGGAACCCTGCAGGCCCGCGAGCATGATGACCGTCGGCGGCGTCTTGGCGAACTCGAGCCGGCGCTGCTGGCCGCCGAGGATCGCCACGAGCTCCTCGTTGACGATCTGCACGACCTGCTGCGCGGGGTTCAGCGCGCGGTTCACCTCGTCGCTGAGGGCACGCTCGCGCACCTTCGCCGTGAAGGCCTTGACGACCTCGAGGGCGACGTCGGCATCGAGCAGCGCGCGCCGGATCTCGCGGACGGTGCCGTCGACGTCCGCCGCCGACAGCTTGCCCTTCGTGCGGAGATTGCGGAACGTCTCGGTCAGACGCGAGGAGAGATCGCCGAATGCAGCCATGGTGCGTACGAGTTTACGCGAGGGCCGCCGGCACGCTCTCCCGCACGATCATCCCGCCGTCGAGCCGGATGACGCGGTCGGCCGCGGCGATCGCGTCGTCGTCATGCGTGACGCACAGCACCGCCGCTCCCCTGGCCGCCTCCTCGGCCAGCGCGGCCCGCACGCGGTCGCGGCTGGCGGCGTCGAGGCCCGCGGCGGGCTCGTCGAGGATGAGGATGTCGGCGGTCGCTGCACGACGAGCGCGAGCGTTCCGCCCCGCTCGATCGCGCCCGCGCGCGGCCGCTTCACCCCCGCCAGCAGCTCCACGAGCGTCGACTTGCCCGACCCGTTCGCCCCGCACAGCGCCGTGACCGCGCCGCGCGGCAGCTCGAGCGAGACGGCGTGGACCACGTCGGCGCCGTCGTAGGCGAAGCAGACATCGCGCGCCCACAGCAGCGGGGCGGAGGTGCGGCGGATCGGATCGGGGTGCGTTGCGTTGTCGGACACGCCCATCACTCTACTCGTGTGTGATAAGCGTTCTCATTTGGGTACGGTCGGGAACGTCATCACGCTCGTCGTGGCGGCGGCGTGCCACCGCGCGTTCGTCGCGGCCGCCTTCGATCGCCGGGTCGCGCACGTGCTGGGGCTGCGGCCGGCGCTCGCGCAGGTCGCCCTCGTGGGCCTCGTCACGCTCGCCGTCGTCGCCTCCTACCAGGCCGTCGGATCGCTCCTCGTCGTGGGCCTGCTGCTCGCACCGGCGATCGCGGCGGCGCCGTGGACGCGCCGGATCCCCGTGCGGATGGCGCTGGCCGCGGTCCTCGCGGTGCTCGCCGTGACCGCCGGGCTGCTCGTCTCCTGGCACGCGGGCACCGCCGCCGGCGCGACGGTCGCCGCCGCCGCCATCGCCGTGGCCGCCCTGAGCGGCGCGCTCCGCGTCGCCCTCGACGCCGTCGTGACGCGCGGCGCCTCCCACCCGCGCCGGCCCGAGCCGGCCTCCCTCGTCACCCCCTGACCACCCGCAACCGGAAGAGCTCCATGCCCCCTCGCCCCCTGCTGCGCGCCGCCGCCGCGCACGTCCTCGCCACCGGCCTGCTGGCCGGGTGCGCCGCCCCCTCCGAGCCCGCCGCGTCGCCCACGCCGTCCGATGCGGCCACCGGCGACGGCCACGGCGCCGTCGAGGGCGCCGCCGAGGTCGCCGAGCCGCAGCTGCAGCTCGTCACCCTCGCGCCCGTCGGCACCGTCGCGTCGATCGACCTTCTCACCGAGGAGCGCGCCGACATCGGCTCGATCGGCGCCCCGAGCGCGGTGTCCACGGACGGCCGGTACGCGTTCGCGACCACGGATGAGGGCGTCGAGATCGTCGACAGCGGCATGTGGGCGTGGGACCACGTCGACCACTTCCACTACTACCGCGGCACGCCGTCGATCCTCGGCCCGGTGCCCGGATCGGGCCGCGCCGTCGTGTCGACGAGCAACTCGTCGACGACCGGATCGGCGGGCGTCTTCTTCCCCGAGACCGGCGAGGCCGTGCTGCTCGACGTCGAGGCGCTGTCGCAGGGCGAGGTGCGCGAGTCGTTCCGCCTCGACCTCGCGCCGCACGCCGGGCTCGTGGCACCCCTCGGCGAGGGCGGCGTCGTCACCGTGCCCGACGTGTCGGGACGCGTGACGGCCGTGCAGCACCGCACCTCGGACGGCACGGCGGGCGAGACGGCCGATTGCCTCGACGCCGCCGGGGCGATCACGACCCGCGTGGGGCTCGTGATCGGCTGCGCCGACGGCGCCCTCCTCGTCACCGCCGAGGGCGGCTCCCCCGCGTTCGAGCGGATCCCGTACCCCGACGGCGCCGCCGCGCCCGCCGCCACCTCGTTCGCGAACCGCGAGGGCCGCCCCACCGTCGCGGGCGTCGCCGGCGAGGCGGGCATCTGGCTGCTCGACACGCGCGAGCGCTCCTTCACGCTCGTGCCCACCGCCGTTCCGGTGATCGCCGCCTCGGCGGCCGACGACGAGGCGGGGCACGTCCTCGCCCTCGACGCCGAGGGTTGCCTGCGCGTGCTCGACGAGACCGGCGTCGAGCTGGCCGTCACCGATCCCCTCGTCGCCGACGTGCCGGCCGACGCGAGCGCCGTGCAGCTCACGGTCGACACGCAGCGGGCCTACCTCTCCTCCCCCGCCGAGGGCGTCGTGCACGAGGTCGACTACGCCGACGGCGCGCGCGTGGCCCGCTCGTTCGACACCCCGGTCGGCGCGTTCACGGTGGAGGTCGGGCAATGATCCGCCCACCCGCCTCGCTCTCGTCGCCGCCGCCACGCTCGCGCTCGCGGGCTGCGCCGCCGGGCCCGCCGGCGACGACCGCCCCGACATCGTCGTGACGACGAACATCCTCGGCGACGTCGTCCGCACCCTCGCCGGCGCGCAGGCCGATGTGACGGCGCTCATGCGTCCCAACGCCGATCCGCACTCCTTCGAGATCTCGGCCCAGGAGGCCGCCGCGATGAGCGAGGCCGACCTGCTCGTCTCCAACGGGCTCGGCCTCGAGGAGGGCCTGCAGCAGCACCTCGATCGCGCGGCGGGCGAGGGCGCGACGACCTTCGTGGCCGGCGATCACGTGGACGTGCTCGCGTATGCGATGCGAGCGCCGACGCGGGCGGCGCGGACGATCCGCACTTCTGGACGGATCCGGCCCAGATGATCGCGGTCGTCGACGCGCTCGCGCCCGAGCTCGCGGCCCTCGACGGCGTCGACGACGCCGCGCTCGAGGCCGACGTCGCCGCCTACCGCGCGGAGCTCGTCGCGCTCGACGACGAGATGACGGCGGCCTTCGCCGCGATCCCGGCCGAGCGCCGGCAGCTCGTCACGAACCACCACGTCTTCGGCTACCTCGCCGAGCGCTTCGGCTTCGAGATCGTCGGCGCCGTGATCCCGGGCGGCAGCACCCTCGCCGCGCCCAGCGCGAGCGATCTGCTCGGCCTCACCGACGCGATCCGCGCCGCGGGCGTCTCGACGATCTTCGCGGAGTCGTCGCAGCCGGATCGGCTCATGCAGGTGCTCGCCGAGGAGGCCGGCATCGACGTGCAGGTGACCGAGCTGTTCACCGAGTCGCTCACCGCCGAGGGCGAGGGCGCCGACACCTACCTGTCCATGATGCGCACCAACAGCGAACGCATCGCAGAGGGCCTCTCCCGATGAGGGGCCGAACGAAGGGAAACACGATGAGACGACGACACCAGAGGATGCTCGCCACGGCGACCGCCCTGAGCGCCGCCGGCCTGCTGCTGGCCGGCTGCGCGACCTCCCCGGGATCCGACGCCGAGGCGCCGGAGGGCCCCGCCGCCGAGGGCCGCCTGGCGGTGGCCTACGAGAACGGTCTCGCGGTGCTCGACCCCGAGACGCTCGAGATCGTGGACGAGTTCGAGACCGAGGAGTTCACGCGCCTGAACGCCGCCGGCGACGCGCGCCACGTGCTCGTGACGACCTCGGCGGGCTTCCAGGTGCTCGACACCGCGGCGCCGGAGCTCACCGACCTCGTCTTCGAGGCCGACACGGCCGGGCACGTGGTGCGCCACGGCGGCAAGACGGTGCTCTACGCCGACGGCACGAGCGAGACGACGATCTTCGAGACCGACGCCCTCGCGGCCGCGGACGGCGAGCTGCCCGAGACGCAGACGCACCGGGCCGACGCGGCGCACCACGGCGTGTCGATCGTGCTCGAGGACGGCACGCTGCTCACGACCGTCGGTAACGCCGACGGCCGCACGGGTGCCATGGCGCTCGAGCCGCACGAGGACCACTGGCACGAGCTGACCGTCTCGGACCAGTGCCCCGGCATCCACGGCGAGGGCACGGCCCAGGACGAGGCGGTCGTGTTCGGCTGCGAGAACGGCGCGCTGCTGTTCAAGGACGGCGAGTTCATCAAGCTGCAGGCGCCCGCCGAGTACGGCCGCATGGGCAACGCGTACGTCTCCGAGACGAGCCCGATCGTCGTCGGCGACTACAAGGACGACCCCGACGCCGAGGGCTACCTGCTGCACGCCGTGACGCTCATCGACACGGCCGCCGAGACCTACGAGGTCGTCGAGCTGCCGGTCGAGTTCACGTACCGCGATGTCGCGCGCGGCCCCGAGGACCTGGCGTACATCATCGCCACCGACGGATCGATCCACGTGCTCGACCCGGCCTCGGGCGAGCTGGTGGACGAGTTCCCCGTGATCGAGGCCTGGGAGGGCCCCGCCGAGTGGCAGGATCCGCACCCTGCGATCGTCGTGAACGGCGACATCGCCTACGTGAGCGAGCCGGCGGCGAACACGCTGCACGCCGTCGACCTCACAACGGGCGAGGTCGTCGCCTCGGTCGAGCTCGACGAGGCTCCGAACGAGATGGCGGTCGCCCTGGGCTGATCGCTCACCGCTGTGCCGTGCCCCGGGTGGAAAACCGCCCGGCGCACGGACGTACCGCCCCGGGCACGGTCATGTCCGCAGGCGCACCACCGCCGACAGCGGCCGGGCGCCGGGGCCGATGCGGGCCCAGTGCCGGATCGCCGCCACGACGGCCGCGCCGACGCGAAACGGGTCGAGGATGACGGCGTTGACGACGCACCTCTCTACCTCGTCGTGACGCCAGCGACCCTCGCTGGCCTCCGGGGCGAGCCCTCCTCGACACCACCGACAGCGTGCGCGGCTACGACAAACCCACGCAACGCGTCGCCGGCGTCGCCGACAACGAACCAATCACCAACCGCGTCGTTATCAGGGGTGCCGCCGAGGCCGCACGCGGCTTGACGAACGGGACCGCTGGGCCGAGGCTCGAGCCGTCAAGGTCGGAGCCCTACTGCTTCGGCTCCGCGAGGCCCGCGTTGCGAAAAGCAACCGCACGCCTCGCCCCTCGTGACCGGTCCGGCAACGAACCGGTGATGGCGCTCCGAAGGAGAAAGTCGGAGAACGTCGTCGTTCCGGCGGCAAGCTCGTGCGCCACCGATGTAGTCACTCCGAGCGTCGCCGCTAGCTCGTCAGTGGTCGCTCCCCGCGCACAGGCATCCGCAATGCGCTCATCCACATCCTCCGCGGACGCCAGGGCGACTTCGAGCGCATCAAATGCTTGGTTGCGCCCGCTCAGGAGCCCGTCGAGCGGGCTATCGGGAGAAACGTTCACTTGCACCTCCGAACTGGACGCCTCGATGATAAAGCGGCTCATCGCAGCTGTTCGCGCCACTGACGCGCGATTCCCACATGAGAAGGGCAGGTCCCGCAGTGCGCAAGCTTAGAAGGATCACGACGGCTGTTTTCGCCGCGGTTCTACTCATCGGAAGTCCAGCGGTGGCGAACGCGGCGGACGGGAAGGAACCCGCGGACCCGGCACCTACGGTTCATTCGTCGTCGGAACCCCGAGTCCTCGGCGGAAACGTGATCGAGGACGGCCCTACCGCAAGTGCACCGCCGATCGATGCCGAAGAGCTGGCCCGGCAGGGAATCACGGGCGAGGTCGTATCGGTGGAGCAAGACGTCAAGGGCGCGACGTTCTACTTCTACGAGGACGGAGACTACGTCTTCATGCTTCCGGATGAGTTGCCGAACGAAGACGGCGACCTGGTCCGCACAGCCTGGTCTGCAGGAACATACTGCACCGGCCACTTCGTTCAAATCGCGAAGCTGAACGGCCAGCTCTACTGGGGCGGTCAGAACTACTGCAGCGGCACGAACAACGTCTACCAGCATGATCTTCGCATCGTGCTGCGCGACGGATGCACCGGTCCGTTCTGCTTCCAGGAGGAGACTGGCTCGGCTCGGGCGCCCGGGGCGGCGTATGAGATGGTCAAGACGGTCTCTCAGTTCCACACGTGTGTGAATTCGAATCAGCGTCGGTACGACATGATCGCTTACCCGATGGTCCGAAGCGTGCAATTTGGTCCGATCGTTGACTCCGAGAACTTCATCGTGGCCTGCGACTGGATCTAAGGCACTGGCAGGATCCGCACCCCGCGATCGTCGTGAACGGCGACATCGCCTACATCAGCGAGCCGGCGGCGAACACGCTGCACGCCGTCGACCTCACCACGGGCGAGATCGTCGCCTCGGTCGAGCTCGACGAGGCGCCCAACGAGATGGCGGTCGCCCTGGGCTGATCGCTCACCGCTGTGCCGTGCCCCGGGTGGAAAACCGCCCGGGGCACGGTCGTGTCCCGGGGCAGGGTCGTGTCCGGGCGCGGCGCGTCAGCCGCGCACGGCCTCCAGCGCCTCCCGCACCACCGCCGACAGCGGGCGGGCGCCGGGGCCGATGCGCGCCCAGTGCCGGATCGCCGCCACGACGGCCGCGCCGTGGGCCGCGCCCGCGACCTCTGCGGCGAGCTCGCCCGTGCCGCGGCGTCGCAGCGCCTCGGCCACGAGACCGCCGATCCGAACGAGCCGCAGCGCCGACTCGCGCTCCAGCTCGGCCTCGATCCCCATGGCGGCGGCGTTCGCGTGCGCGAGCGCGAGCGCGTCGGGCGCGAAGCCGTCGGCCATGGTGGCCACCGCCGCGGCCGGGTCCTCGCCGGCCCCGAGCGCCGCGGCGAGCGCGTCGATCCGCTCGTCCAGCCCCGCCCACAGCAGCGAGGACTTCGACGGGGCGTAGTTGAAGAAGCTCGAGCGGGCGATGCCGGCCCGGCGCGCGATGTCGGCCACGGAGGTGTCGTCGAAGCCCTGCTCGAGGAACAGCTCGCACGCGGCCTCGGCGAGCATCTCGCGCGAGATCGCCTTCGGCCTGCCTGGCCTGCCCGCCGCGCTCTGCATCGCACCAGTGTAGGCTCGTGCGTATTATTGGACGCGGTCTAGGAATAGGACCGGGACGACGTCCGACCGAACGGGGAGGCTCGATGTTCGACGTGCTCGAACCGGGGTTCGCGCCGGACGTCGTCCCCTATCTCGACGGCTGGGAGCTGCAGCGCCGCATCCACGCCGAGGTGCGGGACGGCCGCCGCCCCGAGACGCTCATCCTCCTCGAGCACGGGGCGGTCTACACCGCCGGCTCGCGCACGCAGCCCGAGGACCGGCCGCGCGACGCCGACACCCCGGTGATCGACGTGGATCGCGGCGGCCGGATCACGTGGCACGGCCCCGGCCAGCTCGTCGGCTACCCGATCATGCGAGTGGCGGATCGCGGCGATGCCGTCGCGTGCGTCCGCGCGATCGAGGACATGCTCATCGAGGTGCTGCGCGACTACGGCGTCGAGGGCACCCGGATCGACGGGCGAAGCGGCGTGTGGATCGAGCGCGGGTCGGGGCCGGCCGCGAAGATCGCCGCCATCGGCATGCGCGTGCAGCAGGGCGTGACCATGCACGGCTTCGCCCTCAACTGCGACAACCCGCTCGCGCCGTTCGAGCGCATCGTGCCGTGCGGGCTGAGCGACGCCCACACGACCACCATGGCGCTCGAGACCGGGCGCGACCTGTCTCCCCGCGGCGTCAAGGACGCCGTCGCGGGGGCCTTCCGCCGCACCTTCGAGAGGATCCCCGCGTGACCGCCTGCTCCCCCGCCGCCCCCGCCCAGACCGCGCCGAACGGGCGCAAGCTGCTGCGCCTGGAGGTGCGCAACGCGGCCACCCCCATCGAGAAGAAGCCGGAGTGGATCAAGACCCGCGTGCGCCAGGGGCCGGAGTACCGGCAGCTGCACGAGCTCGTGAAGGGCGAGGACCTGCACACCGTGTGCCAGGAGGCCGGGTGCCCCAACATCTACGAGTGCTGGGAGGACCGCGAGGCCACCTTCCTCATCGGCGGCTCGCAGTGCACGCGCCGCTGCGACTTCTGCCAGATCGACACCGGCAAGCCCGCCGACTACGACACGGACGAGCCGCGGCGCGTGGCCGAGTCGGTGCGCCGCATGGGCCTGCGCTACGCCACCGTCACGAGCGTGGCCCGCGACGACCTGCCCGATGAGGGCGCCTGGCTCAACGCCGAGACGGTGCGACGCATCCACGCGCTCAACCCGAACACGGGCGTGGAGCTGCTCGCCAACGACATGTCGGGCAAGCCGGAGCACCTCGGCCAGGTCTTCGACGCGCGCCCCGAGGTGTTCGCGCACAACGTCGAGACGGTGCCGCGCGTGTTCAAGCGCATCCGCCCCGCCTTCACGTACGAGCGCTCGCTCGGCGTGCTCACGCAGGCGCACGAGGCCGGGCTCATCACGAAGTCGAACCTCATCCTCGGCATGGGCGAGGAGCCGGAGGAGGTCGTGCAGGCGCTCCACGACCTGCACGACGCGGGCTGCGACATCATCACCCTCACGCAGTACCTGCGCCCCTCGCCCCGCCACCTGCCGGTGCAGCGCTGGGTCAAGCCCGACGAGTTCGTCGAGCTCAAGGCGGTTGCGGAGCAGATCGGCTTCCTCGGCGTGCTCGCCGGCCCGCTCGTGCGCTCCTCGTACCGCGCGGGGCGCCTGTGGGCGCAGTCCATGCGCGAGAAGGGGCGCGAGATCCCCGCGCACCTGCGCCACCTCGTCGACGGGGCGCCCGCGGAGTTCGCGCAGGCCGTCTGATCCGGGCCGCACCGGCGGAGCCCGCGCGTCCGCCGCGCGCTACGCTGGATCCTTGCGATCCATTGTTGGACGCGATCCATCTTTCACCCGAAGGACGTCATGAATCGTCGTGCCCTGCCCGCGCTCGCCGCGGGAATGCTCGCCCTCCTGCTGGCCGGCTGCACCGGGGGCGCGTCCCCCGACGACGGCGCCGAGCCGATCGAGGGTGGCACGCTCGTCTACGCGACGGGCGACGCGGAGCCCACCTGCCTCGACCCGCATGTCGGCGGCAACTACCCGCAGGCGCTGCTCGCGACCCAGTTCCTCGAGCCCCTCGTGGGCCGCGACGCCGACGGCGAGATCGTGCCGTGGCTCGCCACCGACTGGACCACGTCCGAGGACGGCCTGACGTGGGATCTCACGCTGCGCGACGACGTGACCTTCACCGACGGCACGCCGTTCGACGCCGAGGCCGTGAAGGCCAACATCGAGCACCTGCAGGACCCGGACACGGGATCGTCCACGGGCTGGCTGGCGGTGCAGCAGATCGACGCCGTCGAGGTCGTCGACCCCACGCACGTGCGCTTCCGCCTCTCGACGCCCAAGTCGGCGCTGCTCGAGGTGCTGAGCCAGCACTGGGCGGCCATGCAGTCGCCCGCCGGCATCGCGCGCGGGCAGGAGGAGAACTGCCTCGCCCCCGTCGGCACCGGTCCGTTCGTCGTCGAGAGCTGGACGCCCCAGGACCGCGTCGTGCTCACCCGCAACGAGGACTACGTGCCGACGAACCCCCAGGGCCACGACGGCCCGGCGTACGTGGAGCGCGTCGAGTGGCGCTTCATCCCCGACGCCGCCACGCGTCAGGCCGCGCTCGCCTCGGGCGAGGTGCAGGTGATCGACAACCCGCTGCCCAGCGACATCGCGGCGGCCGAGGGCCAGGGCATCGCGCACATCGACGCGCCGCGCCCCGCGGCGTCCAACCGCATCGAGCTGAACTCCAGCCAGCCGCCGTTCGACGACCCGCTGGTGCGCGAGGCGTTCGTGCGCGCCGCCGACCCGAACCCGGGCATCGAGTCGCTGTTCCACGGCACCGCCGCGCGCTCGTACTCGGTGCTCTCGAGCGTCGAGCCGATGGGCGTGTCGGATGAGGAGACGTTCGCGACCGACGCCGACCGCGCCGCGGAGCTGCTGGACGAGGCGGGCTGGACCGACGCGGACGGCGACGGCGTGCGCGAGAAGGACGGCACGCCGCTGACCGTGCGCTTCCCCGTCTCGACGAACCAGTCCACGGCCGCCGAGCAGTCGCTGTTCGAGCAGATCCAGGCGAACACCGCCGCCGTCGGCTTCGACGTGCAGCTGGAGCCCGTCGACCTGTCCAGCTGGTACGGCGCGCTCGCCGCGCACGAGTACGAGGCCGTCTCGGCGCCGTACACCACGGTGGGTCCCGACGTGCTGCGCATCCTGTACCACTCCGAGGGCACGGTGCCGGCGCCGTCCGGGTACTTCGCGAACCACGCGATGCTGCAGGATCCCGAGCTCGACGCGCTGCTCGAGGCCGCCCTGGCGACCACGGACGACGCCGAGCGCGCCGAGCTGTACGCCGACGCGCAGCGGATCATCCTCGACAGCCACACGGTGCTGCCGCTGTACGACCAGCAGAACCACTTCCTCACGAAGGGCGTCGAGGGCGTCGAGCCGCTGCACACCATCTCGACGCCGCTGCTGCTGAACGCCCAGCTGCTCGGATGAGCCGGGCGCGGGCGCTCCCCGCGCTGCGGTGGATCGCGGGGCGGATCGGCGGCGCACTGCTGGTCGTCTGGCTCGTCGCGACCATCGTGTTCTTCGCGCTGCGCTCGTCGGGCGATCCGCTCGAGGCGATCCTCGGCGGACCCGGCTCACAGGCCGGCCCGGACGCGGTGGCCGCCGCGCGTGAGCAGTACGGCCTCGACCAGCCGCTCGTCGTGCAGTACCTCGTGCAGCTGTGGCGGATCGCCACCCTGCAGCTGGGCGACTCGTACGCGCGGCGGCAGCCGGTGGGCGAGCTGATCGGCGAGCAGCTGCCCGGCACGCTGCTGCTCGCCGCGCTCGCGCTCGTGCTGGCGTGGGCGCTCGCCGTCGCCGGCGCGATCCTCACCACCGCGGTGCGCGGGCGCCTCGCGCGCGTCACCGACGCGGTGCTGCGGGGCGTCGAGATCGTCGCGACCGTGATGCCCGGGTTCTGGCTCGGCGCCGTGCTCATCCTCGTGTTCGCGTCGTCGCTCGGCCTGCTGCCGGCCACGAGCCAGGGCGCGGATCCGGCGGGCCTCGTGCTGCCGGTCGTCACGCTGGCCGTGCCGATCGCCGGCTTCCTCGCGCAGGTCTCGCGCGACGCCCTGCTCGAGGCCGACGCCGCGCCCTTCGCCGTCACGGCCCGGGCGCGCGGCGCGGGCGAGCCGCGCGTGCTGCTGCGCCACACCTTGCGGCACGCGTCCCTTCCCGCCCTCGCGCTGTCGGGCTGGGCGTTCGGCAACCTGCTCTCGGGCGCCGTGGTCGTCGAGGTGCTCTTCGCCCGCCCCGGGCTGGGGCGCCTGCTGCAGGACGCGGCGCTCGCCCGCGACGTGCCCCTCGTCATCGGCGCCGTCACGGTCGTCGCGCTGCTGTACGTGGCGGTCGTCGTCGTCACCGACGTCGTGGAGCTCTTCGTCGATCCGCGGCTGCGCGGGCCGCGGCCCGCCGCGCTGCGCGCCCCGGATGTGGCGGTGGGATCGTGACGGCGATCGTGAGCCGCCTGCCCGGGCTGCGGCGGCTGGGCGCGCCCGGCGCGATCGCGCTCGCGTGCCTCGTCCTCCTCCTCGTCGCCGTCGCCTGGCCGGCGCTGGTGGCTCCGGGCGACCCGCTCGCCATCGCGCCGGCCGAGGCCTTCCAGGCGCCCTCGGCGGCGCATCCGTTCGGCACCGACGAGTCGGGGCGCGACATCCTCACCCGCATCGTGCACGGCACGGCCGCGTCGGCGGGCATCGGCCTGGCCGCGACCGCCCTCGGCATCGGTCTGGGGCTCGTCATCGGCTTCGCGGCGGGGCTCGGCCCCGCCTGGCTCGACGCCGCGCTCGGCCGCGCCGTCGAGGTGCTCTTCGCCCTGCCGACCCTCGTCATGGCGCTGCTGCTCGTCGCGATCCTCGGGCCGGGCACCGGCAGCTCGATCCTCGCGATCGGGCTCGCGACGGCGCCCGGCTACGCGCGCATCCTGCGCTCGCGCGTGCGCGGCGTGGCGCGCAGCGACTACGTCGGCTACGCCCGTCTCGAGGGCACGGGCCCGCTCACCCTGTTCGCCCGGCACATCGCGCCCAACACGCTGTGGCCGCTCGTGTCCACCGCGACGCTCGGCATCGGGCAGGCCATCGTCTGGGTCTCGGCGCTGAGCTTCCTCGGGCTCGGCTCGCCGCCGCCCTCGCCCGAGTGGGGCGCCATGCTCAACGCCGGGCGCGTGTACATCTCGACGGGATGGTGGATGACCGTGTTCCCCGGCCTCGCGATCGTCGCGACCGCGACGGTGCTCACCGTGCTGGGCCGCCGGCTGGGAGCGTCCGACTCATGAGCGCCGTCGACGTCCGCTTCCTCTCCGTCGACCTGCCCGGCGCGGGCCGGGTGCTGCACGACGTGTCGCTGGCGGTCGCGCCCGGCGAGTGCCTCGCGATCGTCGGAGAGTCCGGCGCCGGCAAGTCGGTGCTCGCGCGCACCCTGCTGGGCCTCACCCACGACGACGCGGGCGTCCATGTGCGTGCCGACGTGCTCGAGCTCGCCGGCCGCGACCTGACGCGCCTCGGCCGCCGCGGGCGGCGCGCGATGCGCGGCCGCGACGTGGCGCTCGTGCTGCAGGACGCGCTGCAGTCCCTCGATCCGCTGCGCACGATCGAGGCCGAGATCGGCGAGGCGCTCGCGGGGCGGCGCGTGCGCCGCGCCGAGCGGCGCCGGCGCGTGGTCGCGGCGATGGCGGCCGCGGGCCTGCCCGACGCCGAGGCGCTCCTGCGCCGGCGCTCCGGGGAGCTGTCGGGCGGCATGCGCCAGCGCGCCCTCATCGCCTCGGCCGTCGTCGGCGGGGCGCGGGTGCTCGTGGCCGACGAGCCCACCACGGCGCTCGATGCCACCACCGCCGTGCGCGTGCTCGAGCTGCTCGGGCGGCTGCGCGACGAGGGCGCGGCGCTCGTGCTCGTCAGTCACGATCTGCGCGCCGTCGCGCGCGTCGCCGACCGGATCTCGGTGCTCGATGCGGGGCGCGTCGTCGAGGACGGCGCCGCGTCGGCGGTGCTCGAGGATCCGCGCCACGAGGTCACGCGCGCCCTCCTGGCCGCCGTCCCCACCGGCCCCAAGCCGACCGTCACCCCCCGGTTGCTGAACGGAGGTCGCGAGGCGACCGGAGATGAAGCGACCACCGCCACCCCGCGCCGCCCACTCCTCGCGGCAACCGGCGTCACCAAGCGCTATCGCGACGTCGTCGCCGTCGACGGCGTCGACCTCGAGCTGCGCGCGGGCGAGGTGGTCGGCGTCGTCGGCGAGTCGGGCTCGGGCAAGTCCACGCTCGCGCGGCTGCTCATCGGGGCCGAGCGCCCCGACTCCGGGGACGTCGAGCGCACCGCGCGGTGCATCCGGCTCGTGCCGCAGGATCCGCTGGGCTCCTTCGATCCCCGCCACACGGTGGAGCGGATCCTGCGCCACGCGCGGCGCGGCGACGCGCCCGAGCCGCGCGAGCTGCTGAACCGCGTCGGCCTGCCGGCCGCGGTGCTGCGCCGGCGGCCCGCGACGCTCTCGGGCGGGCAGCGGCAGCGGGTCGCGATCGCCCGGGCGCTGGCCGCGCGGCCCGACGTGCTCGTGTGCGACGAGCCGGTGTCGGCCCTCGACGTGACGACGCAGGCGGGCATCCTCGATCTGCTGCTGCGCCTGCAGCGCGACGAGGGCCTCGCGATGGTGTTCATCTCGCACGATCTCGCCGTCGTGCGGCGCGTGAGCGACCGCGTCGCCGTGATGCGCGACGGGCGCGTCGTCGAGTCGGGCCCGACCGAGGCGGTCTACGCCGCGCCGTCCGATCCGTTCACGGCCGAGCTCATCGCCGCGGGGTCGTGATGGGCTGACACTCGCGCGCTCAGTCGGCGCTCGTGACCGACTGGATCTCGCCGTCGCCCGACAGGTTCACCAGCAGCACGTCGTCGGCGGCGTCGGGGTCGAGGGCGTACTCCATGACGGCGAACGGGTCGTCGCCGCCGTGCTCGTCGGCGAGGATCGTCACGCTCGTCAGGTTCATCGACCGGATGATGTCGACGGCCGCGTCGCCGGAGACGTCGACGAGGAAGTCCTCGAGCTCGTCGCCGAGCTGCTCCTGCTGCATCAGGATGTACTCGGTCACCTCGCTGGCGCGGTTGTCGACCTCGCCGAGCATCGCGATCCGCGCCCTGCGGTCCATCTCCTCGAGGCTCGAGACGATCGCCGCGGCCGCGTCCAGCGCGTCCTGCGTCACCTCGTCCTGATCCGGGGCGGTCAGATCCACCGTCACCCGCATGTCCCCCAGGTCGACGCTCTCGGACCAGAAGATCGAGCCGTCGGGGCCCGTCTCCAGCAGTCCGAAGAAGTCGTGTTCGATCGCCATGGCGCTATACAACCAGCATCGCCGCGGCGGGGCCAGACGCCGAGCCGCCCGGGCGCGCCGCGCTCAGGAGACCAGCTGCTCGACGAACACGTGCGGCGTGAATCCGGTGAGGTCGCCGATCCCCTCGCCCTGGCCCAGCAGCTTCACGGGGATGCCCGTGCGCTCCTGCACCGACAGCACGAAACCGCCCTTCGCGGAGCCGTCGAGCTTGGTGATCACCAGTCCCGTCACGCCGGCGTGCTCGAGGAACGCCTCGGCCTGCTTCACGCCGTTCTGACCCGTGGTGGCGTCGAGCACGAGCAGCACCTCACTGATGGGCGCCTGCTTCTCGATGACGCGGCGGATCTTCGTCAGCTCGTCCATGAGGCCGCCCTTGGTGTGCAGGCGCCCCGCCGTGTCGACGAGCACGATCTCGGTGCCGGTCTCCTTGGCGTACGTGATCGTCTGGAACGCCACCGACGCGGGATCCTGGCCCTCCTGTTGGGGACGCACGATCGCCGCTCCCCCGCGCTCGGCCCACGTGGCCAGCTGGTCGACGGCCGCGGCCCGGAACGTGTCGGCCGCGCCCACGACGATCGAGCGGCCGTACCGCCGCAGGAAGTTCGCGAACTTGCCGATCGTCGTCGTCTTGCCCACCCCGTTCACGCCGACCACGAGCACGACGGCGGGGCGCTCGGTGAGCTTGAGCGTCGTGTCGAAGCGCGCGAAGCGCTCCTCGAGCGACTCCCGCAGCATGCGCTGCAGGTCGGCGGGGTCGGTCGTGCCGTAGCGCGCGACCTTCTCGCGCAGGTCGTCGATCACCTGCTCGGCGATGTCCGGCCCGAAGTCGGCCGTGATCAGCGCGGTCTCCAGGTCGTCCCACGTGTCGTCGTCGATCCTCGGCTTGACGAACATGCCGCGCAGGGCACGCCCCAGAGACCACCGTTCTGCCATGGGTCCCAGCCTAGTTCGGCCGTCACTCGCGCGTGACGTGCGCGTCCTTGCCCACCACCGTGATGCCCGTCCCCGTCACGGTGAAGCCGCGTGCGAGGTCCGCCGCCGGGTCGACCCCGATCGTCGCGCCCGCGTCGACGACGACGTTCTTGTCGAGGATCGCGCGGCGCACGGTGGCGCCGGCGGCCACGCGGGCGTGGTCGAACACGATGGAGTCGGTCAGCAGTGCCCCGGACTCGACCATCGTGTGCGTGCCCACCACGCTGCGCTCGATGTGGGCGCCGGAGATCACCGATCCGAGCGAGACGATCGAGTCGATCACGGTGCTGAGCGTGCCGCGGGCGTCGCGCGTGAACTTGGCGGGCGGCATGTTGTCCTGGCGGCTGAAGATGGGCCACTCGTCGTTGTAGAGGTTGAAGATCGGCAGCACCGAGATGAGGTCCTGGTGGGCCTCGAAGTACGACTCGATCGTGCCGACGTCGCGCCAGTAGTAGCGATCGCGTGGCGTGCTGCCCGGCACCTCGTTGTCCTTCATGTCGTACACGGCGGCGGTGCCGCGCTCCACGAAGTACGGCACGATGTCGCCGCCCATGTCGTGCTTCGAGCTCTCGTTCTCGCCATCGGCGAGCACGGCGTCGACGAGCGCGTCGACCGTGAACACGTAGTTCCCCATCGAGGCGAGCACCTCGTTCGGCGAGTCGGCCAGCCCCTGCGGCTGCTGGGGCTTCTCGAGGAACTCGCGGATCATGCCCGGCCGGTCCGCCTCGGTCTCGATCACGCCGAACTGGTTGGCGAGCGAGATCGGCTGGCGGATCGCCGCCACGGTGCACTCCGCACCCGAGGCGATGTGCGCCTCGATCATCTGCTCGAAGTCCATGCGGTAGACGTGGTCGGCGCCGACCACCGCGATGTAGTCGGGCCGCTCGTCGCGCACGAGGTTGAGGTTCTGCAGGATCGCGTCGGCCGACCCCAGGTACCAGCGCTTGCCGAGGCGCTGCTGCGCCGGGATCGACGTGACGTAGGAGTTCAGCAGCCCGCTCAGCCGCCACAGCTTGGAGATGTGGCGGTCGAGGCTGTGCGATTTGTACTGCGTGAGCACGACGATCTGGCGCAGCCCCGAGTTGATGAGGTTCGACAGCGCGAAGTCGATGAGCCGGTAGTGGCCTCCGAAGGGCACGGCGGGCTTGGCCCGATCGAGCGTGAGCGGCATGAGCCGCTTCCCCTCGCCGCCCGCGAGGACGATCCCGAGCACCTTCTTCGTCGCCGCCATGGGTGTGCCGCCCCTTCGTCGCGCTCCTGCCCCGACCCTAGTGGCGCGCCGCCCGGAACGGGAGGGGTTGATATTCCGTTTCCGTCCCGCACTCCTCCCGCCGCCGCGCCCGCCGCAGTACGTTGTTCGCATGCGCGTCGATCTGCTCAGCCGGGAGTATCCGCCCGAGGTCTACGGCGGCGCCGGCGTGCACGTTGCGGAACTGGCGAGGGCCCTGCGCGCCCGCGAAGGGGTCGGGGGCGCTCCGCTCGACGTCGTCGTGCGCTGCTTCGGCGCGCCGCGCGACGAGCCAGGCACCTTCTCGTACGCCGTGCCCGAGGGCCTCGCCGGGGCGAACGGCGCGCTGCAGGCCATGGGCACCGACCTCGAGATCGCACGCGACGCGGCGGGCGCCGACCTCGTGCACTCGCACACCTGGTACGCGAACTTCGCCGGGCACGTCGCGAAGATGCTCCACGGCATCCCGCACATCGCCACGGCCCACAGCCTCGAGCCGCTGCGCCCGTGGAAGGCCGAGCAGCTCGGCGGCGGCTACCGCCTGTCGAGCTGGATCGAGCGCGACGCGCTGACGGCGGCCGATGCGGTGGTCGCAGTGAGCGAGGGCATGCGACGCGACCTGCTGCGCGTCTATCCGCAGCTCGACCCGGAGCGCGTGCGCGTGATCCACAACGGCATCGACCTGGACGGCTGGCGCCGCGTGGACGACGCCGACACGGTGCGCGCGCTGGGCGCCGATCCGGATCGTCCTTCGATCGTCTTCGTGGGGCGCATCACGCGCCAGAAGGGCCTGCCGTACCTGCTGCGCGCGGCCCGCCTGCTGCCTCCCGAGGTGCAGCTCGTGCTGTGCGCGGGCGCGCCGGACACCGCCGAGATCATGGCGGAGGTCGAGGGGCTCGTGGCCGAGCTGCGGGCGGAGCGCGACGGCATCGTGTGGATCGACCGGCATCTGCCGCGGCACGAGCTGTGCGCGCTGCTCTCGGCCGCGACGACCTTCGTGTGCCCCTCGGTGTACGAGCCCCTCGGCATCGTCAACCTGGAGGCCATGGCGTGCGGCGCCCCCGTCGTCGGCACGGGCACCGGGGGCATCCCCGAGGTCGTCGCCGACGGCGTCACGGGGGCGATCGTCCCGATCGATCAGCTCGACGACGGCACGGGCACGCCGACCGATCCGGATCGCTTCGTGGCGGATCTCGCCGCCGCGCTGACCGAGATGGTGTCGGATCCGGATCGCGCTCGCGAGCTCGGCGCGGCGGGGCGCCGGCGGGCCGAGCGGGAGTTCTCGTGGTCGTCGATCGCCGACCGCACGGCCGCGCTCTACGCCGAGGTCCGGCGGGGCTGATTCAGCGCACGCGCAGGGCCGCGGGCTGCACCTCGAACTCGAGCCGCGTGACCGACCCGACGATGTCGCCGTCGATCTCGAACTCGCGGGGCTCGTCCAGCTCCACGGTCAGCGCGCGCACGCGGTGGTGGGAGGTCGAGGCGCTGCTCTGTGCGGCGGCGTCGTCGCCGGGCAGCAGGCGCTTGAGCCCGTTGTCCCACAGCATGTTGCGCATGGTGTCGAGCCAGCCGCCGACGCCGTCCGCGTCGAGCACGAGCACGTCGAGCTCTCCGTCGCGCGGGTCGGCGTCGGGCAGCAGCGTGATGCCGCCCTGCACCGTGCCGCAGTTGCCGACGAGCAGCGTGTGCGCGGTCGCGTCGACCGGGTCGGCGCCGTTCTCCGAGACCCGGACGCCGATCACCTCGCTGGCCGAGACGGCACGGCCGAGCGACTCGACGTAGGCGAGCCAGCCCACGCGGTCCTTCAGGTCGTCGTCGGTCTCGGTGATCATGTGCGCGTCCACGCCGAAGCCGGCCATGACGGCGAACGCGTGCCGCTGCCGCTCGCCGTCGGCGTCGAAGCTCACCCAGCCCAGGTCGATCGGGGCGGCCTCGCCGTCCAGCGCCCGCGCGAACGCGGCGGGCAGGTCGTTGATGGGCACGTCGAGGTTGCGCGCCAGGAGGTTCCCGGTGCCCAGCGGCGCGATCGCGAGCTCCACGCCCTCCGCGGCCGCCACGGCCTCCGCGACCACGCGCACCGTGCCGTCGCCGCCCGCCGCCACGACGAGATCCGCGCCGGCCGCGATCACCGCATCCGCCGCGCCGCGGCCCGGGTCGTTCTCGGAGGTCTCCACCCACGTCACGCGGGGCTCGTCGGAGGCGCCGGAGAGCGCCTCCTCGAGTGCCGTCGTGAGCTCGTCCTTCGTGGTCTTGCTGGGGTTCCACACGATCCCGATGTGCTGGGCCATGAGCGGCTCCTCCCGTCTCGCACGTGGCACGAAGCCTACCGATCCGCCCTCAGGGGCGCACCGACGCCGTCACGGTGAACTTGGCGTTGCGCCCGGCCTGCCGTGTCGGCCCGACGATCCGCTCGAGCTGCGGCCGGTAGCCCAGGTGCGAGTTCCACACGCACCACAGCTGCCCGCCGGGGCGCAGCACGCGCGCCGCCTCGGCGAACAGGCGGGGCGCGAGCTGCGCCGTCACCGCGGCGTCGGAGTGGAACGGCGGGTTCAGCAGCACGAGGTCGGCGCTCGCGTCGGGGCAAGAGGCGAGGCCGTCGTCGCGGCGCACCGCCACCCGGTCGCCGACACCGTTCGCGTCGGCCGTGGCGCGGGCCGACGCGACCGCCGCGGCCGATCGATCGGTCGCCAGCACGCGGGCGCCCGGGCGCGCCAGGGCGTACGAGGCGGCGAGCACGCCCGTGCCGCACCCCAGATCGATCGCGTCCCGCGCGTCGGGCATATCGGGCAGGAAGCCGAGCAGGAAGCGCGTGCCGATGTCGATCGACGTGCCCGCGAACGCGGCGCCGTGCGCGCACACGACAAGCGGCGGATCGTCGTGTCGCTCGGCGCGGGGCCACGCCGGCCCGGCCGCGCCGCGCGGACCCGATGCCCGCAGCACGCGCGACTTCCCGACCCCGCGGTCCGCGGCGACCGAGCCGAAGTGCCGCGCGAGCACGTCGTTCATGGCGTGGCTCATGTGCTTCACCCGCCCGACGGCGACGAGCCGGACCTCCGCGTCGGCATGCGCCGCGACGAGACCGGCGATCTCGTCGAGCGCGTCGAGGGAGCGCGGCAGCTGCAGCAGCACGGTGCGGGCGCCGCGCACGAGCTCCGGGCCGAGGTCGTGCCATGTCACACCGGGCACCGCGATGTCCTCCGGGTCGTCGGCGGGCGAGGCCAGGCCGGCGTCGACGGCGTTCAGGCGCGCGGCCCGCTCGCCCGTGAGCGCGTCCTGATGCGCGCGTACCGTCGTCCCCGTGGCGGCCAGCGACAGGGCGATCGCCCCGTGGCGGTCGCCGATCACCACGGCGTCGCTTCCGCGCAGGTCCCCCGCCGCCGCGAGGAGGAGCCGATCGCTCGCGTCGGCGGCGACGAGATCGTGCGCCTCGAGATCGGGCCGGCGGCGCAGCCGCGCGGCGTGCGCGTCGAGCCACTCGACGGCGTTCACGACCGCCCGCTCATGCCGTGGCGCGCTCGTTGATCCGCTGCCCCACGACCGCCGAGACGCCGTCCTGTCGCATCGAGACGCCGTAGAGCGCGTCGGCGATCTCCATCGTGCGCTTCTGGTGCGTGATGACGATGAGCTGGCTGTTCTCGCGCAGCGCCTCGAACACGCCCAGCAGGCGGCCGAGGTTGGCGTCGTCGAGCGCCGCCTCCACCTCGTCGAGGATGTAGAACGGGCTCGGTCGCGCCTTGAAGATGGCGGTGAGCAGCGCGACCGCGGCCAGCGAGCGCTCGCCGCCCGAGAGCAGCGAGAGCCGCTCGATCTTCTTGCCCACCGGCCGCACCGAGACCTCGATGCCCGTCGTGAGCAGGTCGTCCGGGTTCGTCAGCGAGATCGATCCCGTGCCGCCCGGGAACAGGATCGGGAACACCTCGGCGAACGCCGCCTTCGTGTCCTCGAACGCCTCGGCGAAGATCGCCTGCATCCGCTCGTCGAGGTCGGCGATGATCGTCATGAGGTCCTTGCGGGTCTGCACGAGGTCGTCCAGCTGCTCGGTGAGGAACTTGTGCCGCTGCTCCAGCGCGGCGAACTCCTCGAGCGCCAGCGGGTTCACGCGGCCCAGCTGCGCGAGCTTGCGCTCCGCGTCGCGCAGGCGACGCTCCTGCATGCGCCGGTCGTACGCGATCGTCGCCGGCGCTTCGCCGTCCGCGGCGTCGTCGGAGGCGGCCGCGTCGGGCGCCGGCGCGGCGTCCTCCGCGAGCGGCAGCGCCTCGTCGCCCGTGCCGCGCTCGAGCGCCTCGTCGGCCCCCTGCAGCAGCTCGCCCGTCTCGCGCGCGGGCGTGATGTCGGCGACGTCGCGCGGCACGGGCTGGTCCGGGCCGTATTCGGCGACGAGCACCTCCTCGCCCAGCCCGAGCTCGCTCGAGACCCGCTCGAGCAGGCTGTTCAGCTGCACCTTCTTCTCGTGGATCTGCAGCTCGAGGCCGTGCGCGCTCTCTGTGAGCCCGCTCAGGCGCTCGCGCAGCTGCGCCTCCTGGCGGCGCAGGTCGCGCAGCTCCTCGGACATCGCCGAGCGGGCGCTCTCGGCCTCGGCCAGGGCGAGCCGCGCCTCGGCGACCGAGCGGTCGACGGAGTCCATGAGGTGCGGCAGCTCGGCGGCCACGCCGGCGGCGACCTCGCGCTGCCGGCGGCGGATGACGGCGCGGCGTGCGGCCTGCGCGGCCGCCTCGCGCTCGCGCTCGCGCTGCCGCTCCAGGCCCACGGCGCGCGCCTCGGCGGCGCGCACGCGCTCGCGCAGCGTCTCGACCTCCAGCCGCGCGGCCATCTCGCCCTCGCGCGCCTTCTCGAGCGCCGCGAGCAGCCCGTCGCGCGAGGAGGCGTCGAGGATCGGGCGCGGCTGCTGCAGCGCGCGATCGAGCTCCTCGGCGGCCGCGCGTGCCTTCGCCTCGGCCTCGGTCACGGCGGCCTGCGCCTGCGCGAGGCCCGCCTCGAGGCGCTCGCACTCCGCCACCGCCGCCTCATGCCGCACCGTGACCTTGTTCACGTGCTCGGCGTGCTGCGCCAGCTGGGCGTCGTGCTGGCGCAGCTCCTGCAGCGCCTCCTTCGCCCTGGCGCGCGCGGACTGCAGCCGCTCGGTCGCCTCGCGGCGCTGCACGCCGAGGTCCTCGACGAGCACGCGCACCTCCGCGAGCCGATCCGCCGCCGCGTCGTGCTCCGCCTGCAGCTCGAGGCGCGAGCGGCCCTCGCCGGATCCGGCGCGCAGCGTGTGCGCCGTGAGCACCTCGCCGGCGCGCGTGACGACGGTGATCGGGCCCCCGAGCTCGGCCGCCTCCAGGGCCGGCGCCGCCTCGAGCGCCGCCGCGAGGTCGTCGGCGATCGCGACGTACGCGAGCACGCCCAGCACGCCCTCGGGCGCCGTCACGACGTCGCGCGCGGCGACGATGCCCGGAAGCGACGGGAACGCCGGGGCGGCCGCCGGGGAGTCGGCGATCACGATGTCGACGACGCCGACGTCGCCCGCCCGCTCCGCGACGGCGCGCGCGTCGTCGCGCGTGCCGACGAGCACGCCCTCCGCCAGCGGCCCGAGCACGGCCGCGACGGCGGCCTCGCAGCCCGCTTCGACCTGCACGGCGTCGCCCACGAGGCCGCGGATGCCGTCGCCCCCGCGGGCGATCAGCTCGGCGGCGCCGTTCTTCACGTCGAGCGCGCTGCGCAGCGCGGCCGTCTTCGCCGTGAGGGCGTCGCCCTCGCGCTCGGCGGCGCGGTGCTGCTCGCGGATCCGCTCGAGCTCCGCCTCGGCCTCGGTCGCCGCCTGCTGCGCGTCCTCGTACGCGGCCTGGAACTGCGCGGCCGTGCCGGTGGTCTCCTCGACGCTCTCGAGCGCCTCGTACGCGGCCGCGGCCTCCACGCGCCGCGCGTGGGCGGCATCCAGCGCCCGCTGCTGCCGCTCGACGGCCGCGCGCACCGCGACGAGCGCCGATTCGGCCGCCTCCGCCGATCCGCGCAGCGCCGCGATGCGCATGTCGTGCTCCGAGACGAGCGCGCTCTGCTCGGCGATGTCCTGGTCGAGCGCGTCCAGCTCGGCGCGCGCCGTGAGCAGCTCGCGCGAGGCCTCCCGCACGGCGTCCTGCGCCGCCCCGAGGCCGTCCGCGATGCGATCGATCTCGGCCCGTGCCTCGTCGATCGCCGCCTGCGTCACGGTGACGGCAGCGCCGGCGTCCTCGTCGTCCTGGCCGAGCAGCGCGAGCCGCTGGTTCGCGAGCGTGTACAGCCCGCGCAGCCGCTCCTGCACCTGCTCGAGCGCGAACGCCACGCGGCGGGCCTCGTCCACGGCCTCGGCGTTCTGCTGCGCCTCGAGCGACGCGATCCGCGCGCGCACGCCGTCGGCCTGCTCCTGCAGCACGAGCCGCTCGGAGTGGCGCTCCTGCTCGCTGCGGTGGTGGTCGGCGAGGACCGCCCGCAGCTGCACGACGTCGTCGGCCAGCAGGCGCGCCTTCGCATCGCGCACGACGGCGGCGATCGTCTGCGCCTCGCGCGCGATCTCGGCCTGCCGGCCCAGCGGCTTGAGCTGGCGGCGGATCTCCCCCGCCAGGTCGCTCAGGCGCGTGAGGTTCTGCTCCATCGCCTCGAGCTTGCGGAGCGTCTTCTCCTTGCGGCGGCGGTGCTTCAGGATGCCCGCCGCCTCCTCGATGAACCCGCGGCGGTCCTCGGGCGTGGCCTGCAGCACGGTGTCGAGCCGGCCCTGGCCCACGATCACGTGCATCTCGCGGCCCAGACCCGAGTCGCTCAGCAGCTCCTGCACGTCGAGCAGGCGGCACGACTCGCCGTTAATGGCGTACTCGCTCTGCCCGTTGCGGAACAGCGTGCGGCTGATCGTCACCTCGCTGTACTCGATGGGCAGCGCCCCGTCGGAGTTGTCGATCGTCAGCTGCACCTCGGCGCGGCCGAGCGGCCCGCGGGTGGCGGTGCCGGCGAAGATGACGTCCTCCATCTTGCCGCCGCGCAGGCTCTTGGCGCCCTGCTCGCCCATCACCCAGGCGAGGGCGTCGACGACGTTGGACTTGCCCGATCCGTTGGGCCCGACGATCGCCGTGACGCCCGGCTCGAGCACGAACGTGGTCGGCTGCGCGAACGACTTGAACCCCTTGAGCGTCAAGCTCTTCAGGTGCATCCGCGTTCCTCCTCCGGCCGTAGTCGATCCACGCTACCCGACACGCCGCGCGACGCCCGGCGTTCCGCGCCGCACGCGGCGTCATCGGCGGCGGACGGCGACCACGACACGCCCGGCGGGCGCCCGAATCTGAACGAAACCTTGACGCCCGTTGCACCGGTGCCCTAACGTGATCTGCGGTTGCGCGCATCGGCGCGCGACGGCACGAGAGGAGATCGCGATGATGATCACGACAAAGCACACCCGCACGGGTGCCGTCGTCGACGCCGCTCTCCTCGGCGCCGGGAATCCGGATCTGGCATTCGGACTCCTTCGCGGTCGACGCGGCTGACGCCCTCCCGCACCCCTCGCATCGCTCCGGCCCTCGGGTCGCGGGGCATCTGATGCGCCGCCGCGCCGCCTGATCGGCGCGCCTCACCCGGGATCCCGGCCGCGATCCGTCGCGCCGCCATCCTCCCGGCGTCCCTCATGGATCCCGGATCCGCCCCTCCGCGGGGCTCCGTGAGCCGTCGTCTCCACGTCCCACCGGGATGTCGGAGGCCCTCCCCAGCGTGCGGATCGCACATCCCGCGATCCGCCCCTCCCCCTCACAAAGGACAGAGCCATGTCGCAGACCGTGCAGCACCCCACCCGTGACCGGGCGTTCGCCGAGCAGCAGCCCCGGCCGCCCCAACCTCCCCGGCCCCCGTCCGAGGCGATCGCCGCGCTGGAGTCCCGCGCTCCCCGCACCGCGCTCGCCGACCGCATCGCGATGCGGATCGGACTGTGGCTGACGCTGTGGGGCACCCGCCCCCAGTACATCCGCCGCGACGAGGCCGAGGCGCTCCTGGAGCGCCGCCGCCTCCTGCAGGCCCACCTGACGCTGGGGCAGACCGGCCCCCGCCATCCGCACGCGTGACCCGCGTCGACGAACGAAAGAGAACCATCATGATCAGCGACACGCTGACCATCGCCCCGCTGCACGTGCCGGAGTCCCTCGACGCCCCGGACGCCGCCGACTTCCGCACCATGGTGCGCATCGGCAACGAGGAGTGGGCGCGCAACGCCCGCACCGACCTGATCGACGAGGACGAGCTGGACGTGCTCACGCGGTGGCAGAACACCACCGACTACACGCACCACGGCCTCGTCGCGCGCGTCGGCGACCGCATCGCGGCCATAGCGGTGTGCACCTACGAGAACACGACCGCGCAGGCGGCCGAGGTGTGGGTGAACCTGGCCGAGGAGTTCGACGACGACGAGCTCCACGACCGCATGCTCGCGGAGGCGGAGCACCTCGCGGCCGATGCGGGGCGCACCGCCCTGCAGGTCTACTCCATCCACCCGGCGGGCGAGTCGGGCGACATGCTCGACTCGCCCACCGGCTTCGGGCGCATCCCGCACGATGTGCCGGCGCGTCGGCTCGTGCGCAACGGGTACGCGCTGCAGCAGGTGGAGCGCACGAGCATCTTCGACCTGCGCGGCTCGTTCGACGAGGTCGACCGGCTGCTCGAGGAGTCACTCGCGGCCGCCGGGCCGGACTACCGCGTCGTGACCTGGACAGGTCGCACGCCCGAGGAGTACATCGACGGCTACGCCGCCATCCTCGGGCGCCTGGCCACCGACGCGCCCACGGGCGAGATGGTGTCGGAGGCGAGCGAGTGGAACGCTGAGCGCGTGCGCCGCCGCGACGAGCGCCAGGAGCGCGCCGGCCGCCGCCTCAGCGTGGTCCTCGTGATCCACGAGCCCACGGGCCAGGTCGCCGCGCACAACGACCTCGGCATCGGACCGGACCGCACGAAGCCGACGGAGCAGTACGGCACGCTCGTCGCGCCGGAGCACCGCGGCCACCGCCTCGGATCGGTCGTGAAGTGCGTCGGCCTCGAGCGCTGGCGCGAGGCCGTTCCCGAGTCGCCGTGCGTCATCACGTGGAACGCCGAGGAGAACCGCTTCATGCTCGACGTCAACGAGCGCGTCGGCTTCCGCCCGCTCGCCTACGCGGGCGCGTGGGAGAAGCGGATCGGCTGACGAGTGCCCCTACCGTAGAGGCATGACACAGCGGATCGTCGTGATCGGGGGCGGGGTGGGCGGCGCCCGCTTCGTGAAGGGGGTGCGCGAGCACGTGCGGCGCGAGGGTCTCGACGCCCGCATCGACGTGGTGGTCAACACGGCGGACGACTGGTGGGTGTCGGGCCTGCGCATCGCCCCCGATCACGACAGCATCCTCTACGCCCTCGCGGGTGTGAACGACGCCGAGCGCGGCTGGGGTCGCGCGGGCGAGACCGAGCGCGTCTCGGCCGAGCTGGCGGCGTGGGGCACGGCGCCCGAGTGGTTCACGCTCGGCGACTTCGACCTCGGCACGCACATCGCGCGCACGGCATGGCTGCGCGGCGGCGCGACGGTGTCGGAGGTGTACCGGCGCCTCGGCGCGCGGTGGGAGCTGGGCGCCACGCTCCACCCCGCCACCGACGACGAGATCGACACGCACGTGCTCCTCGAGGGCGGCGGATCGATCCACTTCCAGGAGTGGTGGGTGCGCCACCGCGCCCAGCTGCCCGCGACCGGCTTCGTGCAGCACGGCATCGAACTCGCCCAGCCGGCGGCGGGCGCGCTCGGCGCGATCGAGCTGGCCGACGTCATCCTCTTCGCCCCGTCCAACCCGGTCGTCTCGATCGGTCCGATCGTCGCGGTGCGGGGCCTGCGCGAGGCGCTGCGCGGGGCCGCCGCCCCGATCGTCGGGGTGTCGGGCATCATCGGCGGATCGGTCGTGCGCGGCATGGCGGACGCGTGCCTGGCGGCCATCGGCGTCGAGACCTCGGCCGCCGCGGTCGCGCGCCACTACGGCGCGCGCGGCGCGGGCGGACTGCTCGACGGCTGGCTCGTGGCCGAGGAGGACGCCGCCGCCGTGCCGTCGATCCGCGACGTCGGCATCGAGACCCGCGCGGTCCCCCTCTGGATGCGCGACGCCGACACCTCGGCCCGCCTCGCCGACGACGCTCTGTCCCTCGCCGCCGAGCTGGTCTGACTCAGCGCCGCCGCTGGCACCCCGGGCAGTAGTGGCTCGAGCGATTGGCGAACGCGACGCGCACGATCGCCCTACCGCAGCGCGGGCACGGCTGGCCCGTGCGGCCGTAGGCGTTGAGGCTGTGGGCGAAATAGCCGGCCTCGCCGTTGACGTTGACGTACTGCGCGTCGAAGCTCGTGCCGCCCTCGGCCAGCGCCTTGCGCAGCACGGCCCGCACCTCGGCCAGCAGCCGGTTCGCCGCGCGGGTCGACAGCGCCGACGCGGGCGTCTCGGGGTGCAGGCGCGCCGCCCACAGCGCCTCGTCGGCGTAGATGTTGCCGATGCCGCTCACCACGGCCTGATCCAGCAGCACGCGCTTGATCGCCGACGCCTTGCGCGCCAGCGTCCGGCGGAACCCGGCGTCGTCGAAGGCCGGATCGAGGGGATCGCGCGCGATGTGCGCGGCCTGCGCGGGCACGAGCGGCGCGGCGTCGCCGAAGCCGCCCGGCGCGCCGTCGGGCGTGGGGACGAGCGGATCGATCGCGAGGGATCCGAAGGTGCGCTGATCCGCGAAGACGATCGCGAGCTCGCCGTGCTCGGGGTGCGCGATCGCGAAGCGCACGCGCTCGTGGCGCTCGGCCGGCGCGCCGGGCGCGCGCAGCAGCATCTGCCCGCTCATGCCGAGGTGCACCATGAGTGCCTCGGGACCGGCAGCGGCCGCGTCGGCGAGCGGCAGCCACAGGAACTTGCCGCGGCGGGCGGCGCCGAGGATGCCGCGCCCGGCCAGGCGCGCCTCGAAGTCCGCCGCCGTGCCGGCGTGGCGGGTCAGCGCGCGGGGGTCGAAGACCTCGACGCCGAGGATCGTCGCCGCGGTGACGGCGGGCGCGAGGCCGGATCGGACGACCTCGACCTCGGGCAGCTCAGGCACGGGCCGGGGCGTCCTGCGCGTCCTGCCACAGCCGCAGCGCGGCGGCCATCTCGGCCTGCTTCTTGCTGACGCCCTGCCCGCTCGCCTCGCGGTCGCCCACGCGCACGATGGCGGTGAAGCGGCGGTCGTGGGCCGGGCCCTCGGCGGTGACCTCGTAGGCGGGCGGCGCCACGCCGAGCCGAGCGGCGAGCTCCTGCACGGCCGTCTTCGGGTCGCCGACGGCGCCGTAGCGGTCGGGGTCGTCCACGAGCGGCGTGATCAGCCGCTGCACGAGCGCGAGCGCGGCCGTGCGGCCGGCCGAGAGGTACGCGGCGCCGAAGATCGCCTCGGTGGCGTCGGCCAGGATCGAGTCCTTGTCGCGCCCGCCCGTGCGCTCCTCGCCGCGCCCCAGCTTGATGTGCGCGCCGAGTCCGAGCTCGCGCGCGACGGCCGCCAGCGCGACCATCGACACGACGCCCGCGCGGCGACGCGACAGCGTGCCCTCGGCGTCGTTCGGGAAGCGCTCGTAGAGCATCGACGTCACGGCGAGGCTCAGCACCGAGTCGCCGAGGAACTCGAGGCGCTCGTTGTGCGGGATGCCGCCGTGCTCGAACGCGTACGAGCGGTGCGTCAGGGCCAAATCGAGAAGCTCGGCGTCGATGTCGACGCCGAGCTTCTCGATCAGAGACCTGTGAGTCTGGATCTCCGTCACGTGACGGGGATCAGACGTCGGCGACCTTGCGGCCCTTGTACTCCAGGAACAGCTCGGTGCCCTGCGAGTCCGTCACGACCTTGGCCTGGTGGGGACGGCTGTAGACGACCTTGCCGTTCTCGACGGTCTTGACGAGGGGGGTCGCCTCGGCCTTCCACTGCGCGCGACGCGAGCGCGTGTTGGAACGGGAGACCTTCCGCTTCGGGGGGTTACCTGCCATGACTGACTCTCTTCTGTGCTCGGGGCGGCGCCTTAACGCGCCGAACCATTCGGGTCGGTGAATTCCTGGAGCGCAGCCCACCGGGGATCGACCGGTTCCTGCTGTGCTGCACCGGAGCTCTCCGCCAGACGCTCACCCGTGATCGGGTCGAGCCCGGGGCAATCCGGCTGGCACACCGGCTGGAATGGAAGCGCGAGGACAATGGCGTCTCTGACCAGATTTTCAAGATCCACGTGGTCGTCTTGAACTTCGAAGTCAGCCGCTTCCTGACCAGGGTACTCGAAAAGCTCCTGGAATTCGACTTCGACGCGCTCCGCGAGGTCGCGCAGGCAGCGCCCGCACACGCCCTCATAGACGGTCTCGACGTCGCCCGTGACGAGGATCCCCTCGTGCACCGACTCGAGACGCACGTCGAGATCGAGCTCGCGCCCCTTCTCCACCGTGACGATCCCCTCACCCCAGCGCGCGGGCGCGGGCACGACGAGGTGATGCTCCCGCATCTCGCCGGGCTTGCGGACGATGTCGCGCGCGGGCAGCACGAAGGGTCCGGACAGTCGCGTCTTCACCCATCCATCCTACCGGCGACGGGCGGACCCAGGGCCGGTCAGAACTCGCTCGACGTCGCCTGCACGAGGTAGCGGGCCACCGGGCCGGGCACATACGGCGACACGTCGCCGCCGAGGCCGGCCACCTGCCGCACGAGCGAGCTGGAGACGACCGAGTTGGCCGGATCGGCGAGCAGGAAGACCGTCTCGACGGCGGCGAGGTGGTTGTTCACGACCGCCATCGGCGTCTCGTAGATGACATCGGCCTGCGTGCGGATGCCCTTCACGAGCACGCCCGCACCCACCTCCTGCGCGTAGTCGACGAGCAGGCCCACGCTCCACGAGCCGATCACGATGTCGCCGGCGATGCCCGCGTCCTGGATCGACTCCTCCAGCAGGGCAAGGCGCTGCGCGATCGGCAGCATCGCCTCCTTGTCGGGGTTGTGCACCACGAGCACGTGCAGCTGGTCGTAGAGGTGCGCCGCCCGGCGGATCACGTCGAGATGTCCGAGGGTCGGCGGATCGAACGATCCGGGCACGACGGCGATCCGGCTGCTCATGACCCTCAGCCTACTGGCACGCGCCGGGTTCCCGGCGGCGAGGCACCGGCAGGCGTCACGCCTTGGACAGGGCCGCGCGCTCCTGCTGCGTCACCCGACGGCGCAGCGCGTCGGCGAGCCCCGGGTGGGCATCCAGCAGCGGATCCGCCTCGAGGATCGCCTCGGCGGCCCCGCGCGCCCGCGCGATGAGCCCGGCGTCCTTGATCACGCGCAGCAGCCGCAGCGACGAGCGGACGCCGGACTGCGCGTCGCCGAGCACGTCGCCCTCGCCGCGCAGCTCGAGGTCGACCTCGGCCAGCTCGAAGCCGTCGAGCGTAGCGGCGACCGCCTCGACCCGGGCGCGGGCGGGCGTCTCGGGCGGGGCCTCGGTGACGAGCAGGCACAGGCCCGGCACTCCCCCGCGGCCCACGCGACCGCGCAGCTGGTGCAGCTGCGAGACGCCGAAGCGGTCGGCGTCGAGGATGATCATGGTCGACGCGTTCGGCACGTCCACCCCCACCTCGATCACGGTGGTGGCCACGAGCACGTCGATGTCGCCCGCGGCGAAGGACTGCATGATGCGATCCTTCTCCTCGCCGGGCATCTTGCCGTGCAGCGTCGCGATGCGCAGGCGCCCCACGCGCGGGTGCGTCGCAAGCAGCTCCGCCAGCTGCACGACGCCCCAGCGCGGCCCGGTCTGCTCGCCCTCCACGGGCGGCGCGAGCGCGTCCGGATCGTCCTCGACGGCGGCGGCGCCCTTCGCCTCGAGGTCGATGGCGGGGCACACGACGAACACCTGGTGGCCCTTGTCGACCTCCTCGGCCGCCCGCTCCCACACGCGCCCGAACCACGCCGGCTTCTCGCCGACGGGCGCGACGAAGGTCTCGATGCCCGCGCGCCCGGCCGGCATGGTCCGGATCGTCGACACGTCGAGATCGCCGAACACCGTCATCGCCACAGTGCGCGGGATCGGCGTGGCGGTGAGCACGAGGGCGTGCGGCGTCGTGCCCTTCGCCCGCAGCGTCTCGCGCTGCTCCACGCCGAAGCGGTGCTGCTCGTCCACCACGACGAGGCCCAGGTCGGCGAAGGTCGTGTTCTCGCTCAGCAGGGCGTGCGTGCCGACGACGATGAGCGCCTGCCCCGACGCGACCCGCAAGGCGGCCTTGCGGCGCTCGGCCGCGCCCATCTGGCCCGTCAGCAGCGTGGGCATGAGGTGCGGCGCGAGCTCGGGACCGAGCATGCGCGTGATGGAGCGCAGGTGCTGCGCCGCGAGCACCTCGGTGGGCGCGATGAGCGCCGACTGACCGCCCGATTCGGCCACCTGCAGCATGGCCCGCAGCGCGACGAGCGTCTTGCCCGAGCCGACCTCGCCCTGCACGAGCCGGTTCATCGGCCAGTCCGCCACGAGATCGGCCGCGATGCTCTGCCCCACCGAGACCTGATCGGGCGTCCGCTCGAACGGCAGGGCCGCGTCGAAGCGCTCGAGCAGCCCGCCGGGGGTCGCCGGGCGGCGCGTGGCCGACATCATCCGCACGAACTGCCGCTGCTGGGCCAGCGCCGTCTGCAGCACGAGCGCCTCGTGCATGCGCAGCGTGTGCCGCGCCACGTGCGCCTGCTCCTCGGTGGCGGGGCGGTGCACGAACTCCAGCGCCTCGCGCGCCGTGAGCAGCGACTCGCGGAAGCGCAGCTCGTCGGGGATCGGATCGGGGATCTCGCCGAGCCCGTCCAGGACGATCGCCATCGCCTTCTGGATGTCCCAGCTCGGCATGGCGGCGGTGGCCGGGTACAGCGGCACGGGCTGCTTGGCCCACTCCTCGGCCCGGAGGGCGTCGTCGCCCTCCTCGAACAGCTGGAAGTTGGGGTGCGAGAACTGCAGCCGCCCCTGGTACCAGCCGACCTTGCCCGAGAAGACGCCGCGGCTGCCGACGGCGAGCTGGTTCTCGCGCCAGGGCTGGTTGAAGAACGTCAGGCTCGCCTGCCCGCGGCCGTCGCTGATGACGACCTCGAGGATGCTGCCGCGGCGGTTGCGCATGGGCCGCTTGTTCACGGCGACGACCTCGGCGACGATCGTGACGGTCTCGCCCTCGACAAGCCCGCTGATGGGCGTCAGCTCGCCACGCAGCGCGTAGCGGCGCGGGTAGTGCGCCACGAGGTCGCCGACGTTCTCCATGCCGAACGCCTTCTTCAGCCCGCCCGCTTCCTTCGCCGGCAGGGCGCCCGCGAGCGGCGTGTCGAGCGTGAAGGGCATGCGCCGAGTCTAAGACGGGTCCCCGACAGCGGCCCCTCGCCCGAGGCGAGGCTCCGCGGCGCGTCAACTATCGTGATCGGGTGACGAGGATCATCGCCGGGGCGGCCGGGGGCGTGCGGCTGGACGTGCCCGACGCGGGCACGCGGCCCACGAGCGACCGGGTGCGGGAATCGCTCTTCGGCGCGCTCGAGACGACGGGCCTGCTCGAGGGCACCTCGGTCGTCGACCTGTACGCGGGATCGGGGGCACTCGGTCTCGAGGCGCTCAGCCGGGGCGCCGCCGCCGTCGACCTCGTCGAGCGGGCACCGCGCGCGGCGCAGGTCGTGCGCGCCAACGCGGCCCGCGTCGCGAAGGCCGCCGGCCGCGAGGCCGCGGTGCATCAGTCGGCCGTGCAGGCGTTCCTGCGCGGCGCGCGCCGCACCTACGACCTCGCCTTCCTCGACCCGCCCTACGACCTCGCGGACGAGACGGTGGCGGAGGATCTGCGCCTGCTCGCTCCCCTGCTCGCGCCCGACGCGATCGTCGTCGTCGAGCGCGCCTCCCGATCCGCGCCGCCCGATTGGGCCGCCGCCGGGCTCGCGCCGCTGCGCGATCGTGCCTACGGCGACACGGCCCTGTGGTGGGGCGAGCCGCCGCAGGCCTGAGCGCCCGCGATCACTCCGGCCGCACGCGCACGACGACCTTGCCGCGGCCCTTGCCACGGCCGATCCGCGCGACGGCCTCGGCGGCCCGCTCGAGCGGGAGCTCGGCGTCGATCGCGGGCCGCACCTCGCCCGCGTCGGCGTGGGCGGCGAGGGTCTCGAGGCCCGCCGACGTCTCGGACGACGTGAGCATGACGAGGCGCTGCCGCGTGAACGGGTCGAGCATCGCGGCGCGGATCGCGCGGCCGAGCCCGCCCATCGGCGCGCCCTCGGGCTCGGCGCCGACGATCACGAGCGCCCCGCGCGGCGCGAGGGCGCGGCGCAGCGCGCGCAGGGGCCGGTGCCCGCCGGTGTCGATGATCGCGTCGAACGGACCGCGCGCGAGCGGATCCTCCGCGGTGTAGTCGACCACCTCGTCCGCCCCGACCGCCGCGACGAGGTCGGTCTTCGCCGCGCTGCACGCCCCGACGACCGCGGCCCCTGCGGCCTTCGCCAGCTGCACGGCCAGGTGCCCCACGCCGCCCGCCGCGCCGAGCACGAGCACCCGGTGGCCGGGCGCGACGCGCGCCGACCGCAGCGCCGAGAGCGCCGTGCTGCCCGAGACGACGAGCGCCGCCGCCTCGGCGAACGTCAGGCTGTCGGGCTTGCGTGCGAGCCGGTCGCGGCGCACGACCGCGTACTCGGCGAGGCCGCCGTCGCCCACGCGCGCGCTGCCGAAGACCGCGTCGCCCACGGCCAGGTCGGTCACGCCCGCGCCCACGGCGTGCACGCGGCCGGCCACCTCCATGCCGAGCACCCGCTCGCCCTTCAGCGGCATCGCCAGGCGCACCGGCGCGGGCCGGCCCTCCAGCAGGTGCACCGTGCCCGCCTCGATCCCGGTCGCGACGACCGCGACCGCCACCTCGCCCTCGCCCGCGGCGGGCTCGGCCCGCTCCGCGAGCCTCAGCACCTCCGGACCGCCGTAGCCGCCCTGCACCATCGCCCTCATGCCGCTTCCCTTCGGCCGGTCACTGCTGCTCGGGGTACGAGAACACCTCGTCGAGCCGCGCGCCGAGGGCGCGGGCGATGAGGAACGCGACCTCGAGCGAGGGCGAGTAGCGCCCCTGCTCGATCGCGATGAGGGTCTGGCGGGTCACGCCGACGCGCTGCGCCAGCTCGGCCTGCGTCATCTCGCCGGCCTCGAACCGCAGGCGGCGGATGCTGTTGGTCACCTTCGTGGGCTTCACCATCGCGGATCGAACTCCCCGCGGTAGCAGATCACGCGCGCGGCGCCGCCGACGATGGCGGACGGGAAGAAGCCGAGGAAGATCGCATTGGCGATCCAGAACGCGTGCTGCTCGAGCATCGCGAGCGCCAGCGCGCCGAGCGCAACCGCGACGACGAGTGCCGACCCCACCCGCTCCCCCAGCCGGGCGATCGCGATGTCGCGCTCGTCCGGCTTCGGGCTCTCGGGGTCGGTGAAGACGCGGAACACGGCGTTCAGCACGATCGCGGCCACCACCGAGCCGGCGATCGTCCAGATCATCGGCCACGCGAACGGCCGCTCGACGAGCGGCGCCTCCGGCCCGGCGAACAGCAGCACGAGATAGACCGGATAGCCAACGAGCGCGAGCGCGAGGCCGATCCACGCGCTGCGCTCCTCCGGTGCCGTCGACGAGGCCATGGGGCCACCTCCGTGATGTAAAGAATTCCTGACACGCTCAACGTAAAGCGCTGCCGACATGGTGTCAAGGATTATTTACACGCGGATCAGCGGGCCCCGGACTCCTCCCGCGCGCCGATGCGGCGCGAGCGCAGGTCGACGAGCCCGACGACGAGGGCGAGGACCATGCAGGCCGCGACGATGATGAGGCCGTGCATGTAGGCGTCGCGGTACACCGTGCCGCGGGGCTCGCTGTCGGTCTCGCCGAACACGGTCGCATAGAACAGCGACAGCGCCACGGCCATGCCGATCGCCGAGCCCACGCGCTGCACCAGCTGGCCGACGGATCCCGCCAGCCCGCCCTGGACGGGCGGCACCTCGGCCAGGGTGAGCGTCTGGTTCGGCGAGATCACGAAGCCGCCGCCGATGCCGCCCAGCAGCAGCGCGGCCGCCGAGAGCCACGGCACGGCCGCCGCGGGCGCGAACGCCGCCACGAGCGCGAGCCCGCCCACGCCGAGCAGCACGAGCGTGAGGCCGATCACGACGAGCGGGCGCCCGAGGCGGCCCACGAGGCGGCCGCCGATCACGGAGGTCGCGGCGCTCGCGAGCGCGAAGCCGATCGTCGTCAGGCCCGCCGCCATCGCGCCGACGCCGAGCCCCGTCTGCAGGTAGAGCGTCGTGATGATGAACATCGACGGCATGCCGGCGAAGTACGCCGTCATCAGCAGCGTGCCGTTGCGGTAGGACGGGATGCGCAGCAGCCCGAGCGGCACGAGGGGCGCGCCGCCGCCGCGCTCGTAGCGCCGCTCCCACCACACGAACGCCACGATGGCGGGCGCGAAGATCGCCAGTGCCCACCAGCGAGCCGGATCGTCGGTCGGCTCGCCCGTCGTGAACAGGAACGGCAGCATCAGCGCGATCACGGCGACGCCGAACAGCACGATGCCGACGGGGTCGAGCGAGATCCGGCCCCGGCGCTCCGGCTTGAGGTCGGGCAGCGCCCACAGCGCGAGGACCACGGCGGCAAGGCCCAGGGGCACGTTCATCCAGAAGATGCCGCGCCAGCCGTCGTCGCCGCCGCCCAGCTCGACGAACACGCCGCCGATGACGGGGCCGAGCGCGGTGCCCAGGCCGATGGTCGCGCCGAGCAGGCCGAACGCCATGCCGCGCTCGCGCCCCGTGAACACGCGCTGCAGCACGCCCATCACCTGCGGCATCTGGATGCCCGCGGCCACGCCCTGCGCGATGCGCGCGGCGATGAGCAGCTCGGCCGTCGGCGCGAGCGCGCACGCGGCGCTCGTGATCGCGTACAGCACGAGCCCGATGACGAACAGGCGGCGCGGCGACAGCTGGTCGCCCAGGCGCCCCATCGGCACGAGCAGCAGGCCGAAGGCCAGCACGAAGCCCGACACGATGAGCTGCAGCTCGGTGGAGCCGGCTCCCAGAACCTCGCGGATCGCGGGCAGCGCCACGTTGACCTTCGACATGTCGAGGATCGTGAGGGCGGCGACCGCCGCGCACACCACGAACGCGCGCCAGCGGTGCGGCACCGCCCCGGGGGCGTGCCCGCTCTGCGCGCTCACCACGGCAGCAGCGGATCCACGGCGACGGCGATGAAAACCAGCGTGAGGTACGTGATCGAGGCGTGGAACACCCGCATCGGGCCCACGTTCTCGCCCTTCACGGTGAGGTTGTAGAGGCGGTGCGACTCGTACACGAACCAGCCGCCGAACACGAGCGCCGACACCGTGTAGACGATCCCCATGCCACCGACGGGGATGAGCAGCAGCGAGCAGGCCAGCGTCGCCCACGCGTAGAGGATGATCTGCAGGCCCACCTGCGTGCCCGAGCGCGTGGCGCCGAGCATCGGCACGTCGGTCTCCTCGTAGTCGGCCGCGTACTTGATCGACAGCGGCCAGTAGTGCGCCGGCGTCCACAGGAACACGAGCGCGAAGAGCACCAGCGGCGGCCAGTCGAGCGAGCCCGTCACGGCCGCCCACCCGATGAGCACGGGGAAGCAGCCGGCGATCCCGCCCCACACGATGTTCTGCTCGGTGCGGCGCTTGAGGATCATCGTGTAGATGACGACGTAGAAGAAGATCGCGAACGCCGACAGCGCGGCCGTCAGCGGGTTCGTGAACGCGAGGAACCACACGGTGGACCCGATCGCGAGCGTCCACGCGAAGATCAGCGCGGCGCGCGGGGTCACCTCACCCGTGACGATCGGCCGGTTCTTCGTGCGCCGCATGTGCGCATCGATGTCGCGGTCGATGTACATGTTGAACGCCGCCGCCGACCCGGCGCTCGCCGACCCGCCGATGACGGTCGCGAGCACGAGCCACAGGTTGGGCACGCCGTCGGCGGCGAGGAACATCACGGGGATCGTCGAGACGAGCAGCAGCTCCAGCACGCGCGGCTTGGTCAGCGCGACGTACGCGCGGATCTTCCGCCCCAGGCTCGAGCGCGCGGTGCCCCCGTCGGTGGTGCGCGGATCGGGAACGGTCGTGGTCATCGCCCCTCGTCCCCTCGCTTCACACCGGCACAGACCGCCTCAGTCTACGGCATGAGGATGCTGTGAGCCCGCTCCACGGCCCCTTCGGCAGGCGCGGCGGGCGGCCCCGCGCCGGCGTGGACCATACCCTCCGAGCGCGGCCCGGTCGAGGGCGGATCCGCGGGGTCTCCCGCTCGCTATGCTGGCCTTGAAACGCGCGCCCGTGCGCCGCCGCCGTGGGTACACGACGGCCCCGGATCATGCGCGGGCGCTCCACCCAGACGAAAGGCGGTCCCGTGTCGGAACTGCGTTGGGACGAGATCGATCGACGGGCCGTTGACACGGCGCGCGTGCTGGCCGCGGACGCGGTGGAGAAGGTCGGCAACGGCCATCCCGGCACCGCGATGAGCCTGGCCCCCGCCGCGTACCTGCTCTACCAGCGGGTGATGCGCCACGATCCGAGCGAGACGCGCTGGCCCGGGCGCGACCGGTTCATCCTGTCGGCCGGCCACTCCTCGCTGACGCAGTACGTGCAGCTGTACCTCGGCGGCTTCGGGCTCGAGCTCGACGACCTCAAGGCGCTGCGCACGTGGGGCTCGAAGACCCCGGGGCACCCGGAGCTCGGGCACACGGACGGCGTCGAGATCACGACCGGCCCGCTCGGGCAGGGCCTGGCCTCGTCGGTCGGCTTCGCCTACGCGGCGCGCTACGAGCGCGGCCTGTTCGACCCCGAGGCGCCGGCCGGCGAGAGCCCGTTCGACCACTTCGTGTACGTGATCGCCTCGGACGGCGACATGCAGGAGGGCGTGACGAACGAGGCCTCCTCGCTCGCGGGCCACCAGCAGCTCGGCAACCTCGTCGTGCTCTACGACGCGAACCAGATCTCGATCGAGGACGACACGGACGTCGCCTTCACCGAGGACGTCGCGGCGCGCTACGAGGCGCTCGGCTGGCACGTGCAGACGGTGGACTGGAAGAAGACCGGCGAGTACTCCGAGGACGTCCACGAGCTGCACCGCGCGATCGAGGCGGCGAAGGCCGAGACGTCCAAGCCGTCGCTCATCGTGCTCAAGACGATCATCGGCTGGCCCTCCCCCGGCAAGCAGAACACCGGCAAGATCCACGGCTCGGCGCTCGGCGCCGACGAGCTGCGCGCCACGAAGGAGGTGCTCGGCTTCGATCCCGAGCAGCACTTCGTCGTCGCCGACGACGTGCTCGCCCACACCCGCGCCCTGAAGGAGCGCGGCCGGGCCGAGCGCGAGGCGTGGCAGGAGCGCTTCGACGCGTGGGCCGAGGCCAACCCCGAGCGCAAGGCGCTGTGGGACCGGCTGGCGACCGGCGAGCTGCCCGACGGCCTCGAGGACGCCCTGCCGGTGTTCGAGGCCGGCAAGGCCGTGGCCACCCGCGCCGCGTCCGGCCAGGTCATCAACGCCATCGCCGACGTCATGCCCGAGCTGTGGGGCGGATCGGCCGACCTCGCCGAGTCGAACCTCACCACCATCAAGAGTGCGGCATCGTTCATCCCCGAGGAGTGGTCGACGCACGAGTGGTCGGGCAACCCCTACGGCCGCGTGATGCACTTCGGCATCCGCGAGCACGCCATGGCCGCGATCGTAAACGGCATCGTGCTGCACGGACCCACCCGCGCATTCGGCGGCACGTTCCTGCAGTTCGCCGACTACATGCGCCCGGCCGTGCGACTGGCCTCGCTCATGGGCATCCCCAGCGTGTACGTGTGGACGCACGACTCGATCGCGCTCGGCGAGGACGGCCCCACGCACCAGCCGATCGAGCACCTCGCGGCGCTGCGCGCGATCCCCGGCCTCGCCGTCGTGCGCCCCGCCGACGCCAACGAGACGTCGTACGCCTGGTACGAGATCCTGAAGCGCCGCGGCGGCCCCGCCGGCATCGCGCTCACCCGCCAGGGCGTGCCGACGTTCGACCGCTCCGAGTTCGCCCCCGCCTCGCTCGTGTCCAAGGGCGCGTACGTGCTCGCCGACGCGCCGGACGGCGAGCCCGACGTCATCCTCATCGGCACCGGATCCGAGGTGCAGGTGGCCGTGGCCGCCCGCGAGCAGCTGGCTGCCGAAGGCGTGAACGCCCGCGTCGTATCGGCCCCGTGCCTCGAGTGGTTCGCCGAGCAGGACGAGGAGTACCGCGAGAGCGTGCTGCCGTCGTCGGTGAGGGCGCGCGTGTCGGTCGAGGCCGGCATCGCGATGCCGTGGCACGCCATCGTCGGCGACGCCGGGCGCTCGGTCTCGATCGAGCACTATGGCGCCTCGGCCGACTACCAGACCCTGTACGAGAAGTTCGGCATCACCGCCGAGGCCGTCGCCCAGGCGGCACGCGAGTCCATCGAGGAGTCGAAGTGAGCACCACACCCACCGCACAGCTCGCCGCCGCCGGCGTCAGCATCTGGCTCGACGACCTCTCGCGCCAGCGCATCCAGAGCGGCAACCTGCAGCAGCTGATCGAGACGCGCAACGTGACGGGCGTCACGACGAACCCGACGATCTTCGCCGGCGCGCTCGCGAACGGCGAGGCCTACGACGCGCAGGTCACGCAGCTGGCCGCCGCCGGCGCCAGCGTGGACGAGGCGATCTTCACGATCACCACCGACGACGTGCGCTCGGCGTGCGACGTGTTCGCCCCCGTCTTCCAGGAGACCGGCGGCGTCGACGGCCGCGTGTCGATCGAGGTCTCCCCCGAGCTCGCGAACGACACCGAGGGCACCATCGCGCAGGCGCGCGACCTCGCCGACCGCGTGGGTCGCCCGAACGCGCTCATCAAGATCCCCGCGACGAAGGCGGGCCTGCCCGCCATCACCGAGGTGATCGGATCGGGCATCAGCGTGAACGTGACGCTGATCTTCTCGCTCGAGCGCTACGGCGAGGTCATCGACGCCTACCTCGCCGGCCTCGAGAAGGCCCGCGACGCCGGCATCGACCTCTCGACGATCCAGTCGGTGGCGTCGTTCTTCGTCTCGCGCGTGGACACCGAGGTCGACAAGCGCCTCGCCGCGCTCGAGTCGCCCGACGCCGCCGCGCTCAAGTCGAAGGCCGGCGTGGCGAACGCCCGCCTGGCGTTCGAGCTCTACGAGCAGCGCTTCGCCGAGGAGCGCGCGACGAGCCTCGTCGCGGCCGGCGCCAACGTGCAGCGCCCGCTGTGGGCCTCCACCGGCGTGAAGGACCCGGCGCTGCCCGACACCCTGTACGTCACGGAGCTCGTGGCGCCCGGCACCGTCAACACCATGCCGGAGAAGACGCTCGAGGCGACCTTCGACCACGCCGTGATCGCGGGCGACACCGTCACGGGCGCCTACTCGGACGCGCACGCCGTCATGGACGCGCTCGCCTCGGTGGGCATCGACTTCGACGACGTCACCCAGGTGCTCGAGGACGAGGGCGTGCAGAAGTTCGTCGCCTCCTGGCAGGAGCTGCAGGCCACCGTCGACGCGGCCCTGAAGGGGGCCTCCGCGTGACCTTCTCGATCCACGTCTCCGGCGCCGCCGAGGCGGCGGTGGAGCGCACGCTCCCCACGCTCGTCGCGGATCTCGTGGCCTCCGGCATCACCGGCGGCGACCCGACCCTGTGGGGCCCCGAGGCCGAGTCCGAGTCCGCCAAGCGGCTCGGCTGGGTGAACGCCGTGTCGGTGTCGCGCCCGCTCGTCCCCGAGATCCTCGCCCTGCGCGAGGAGCTGAACGCGAAGGGCGTCGACCGCATCGTGCTGGCCGGCATGGGCGGCTCGTCGCTCGCGCCCGAGGTGATCGCCCAGACCGCGGGCGTCGAGCTGACGATCCTCGACTCGACGGCCCCCGGCCAGGTGCTCGCCGCCCTCGACGGCGGCCTCGAGCGCACGGCGCTCGTGGTGTCGTCGAAGTCGGGCTCCACGGTCGAGACCGACTCGCAGCGCCGCGCCTTCGAGGCGGGGTTCCGCGACCTCGGCATCGACCCCGCCGAGCGGATCGTCGTCGTCACCGATCCGGGATCGCCGCTGGACGAGTCGGCGCGCGCCGCCGGCTACCGCGTCTTCAACGCCGACCCCACCGTGGGCGGCCGCTACTCCGCCCTCACCGCCTTCGGCCTCGTGCCGTCAGGCCTCGCGGGCGCCGACATCGCCGAGCTGCTCGACGAGGCCGAGGCCATCTCGCTGCAGGTGGCGATCGACTCCCCCGACAACCCGGCGCTCGTGCTGGGCGCCGCGATCGCGGCGACCGAGCCGCGGCGCGACAAGATGGCGCTCGTCACCGACGGCACGCACATCGTGGGCCTGCCGGACTGGATCGAGCAGCTCGTCGCCGAGTCGACCGGAAAGCAGGGCACGGGCATCCTGCCCGTCGTGCTGCTGCCCGTCTCCCCCGAGCTCGAGTCGCGCCCCGCCGACCTGCAGGTCGTGCGGATCGTCGACGACGCGCGCGAGTCGGCTCACCGATTCCCCGACGAGATCCTCGTGAGCGGCACCCTCGGCGCGCAGTTCGTCGTGTGGGAGTACGCCACGGCGATCGCCGGCCGCCTGCTCGGCATCAACCCGTTCGACCAGCCCGACGTCGAGTCGGCCAAGGTCGCCGCGCGCGGCCTGCTGGACGCCCGACCCGAGCGCGCCGCCCCGGCCTTCACCGAGCAGGGCATCGAGGTGCGCGTGACCGACCCGGCCCTGGCCGCGTCCGGCACGATCGCGGGCGTGCTCGACGCGCTGTGGGCCGCGCTGCCCGAGGACGGCTACGTGGCGATCCAGGCCTACGTGAACCGCCTGGAGCTGCCGCAGCTGCAGGGCCTGCGCGAGATGGTCGCGGCCGACTCGGGCCGCCCCACCACCTTCGGATGGGGACCGCGCTTCCTGCACTCGACCGGCCAGTACCACAAGGGCGGACCCGCGCAGGGCGTGTTCCTGCAGATCACGGAGCGCACCGAGACCGACGTCGAGATCCCCGGGCGGCCGTTCACATTCGGCCAGCTCATCGAGGCCCAGGCCAGCGGCGACGCCGCGGTGCTCGCCGAGCACGGCCGGCCCGTCGTCACGCTGACCCTCGTGGATCCGCAGGCCGACGTGCTCTCGCTCTACGAAGCAGCCCAGTAGGACCGGAGGCACATGACCGTGCAGATCTCGCGCGGCGTCAACCCGCTGCGCGACCCCGATGACCTCCGTCTGAACCGGATCGCGGGCCCCAGCGCGCTCGTCATCTTCGGCGTCACAGGCGACCTGTCGCGCAAGAAGCTGATGCCCGCCGTGTACGACCTCGCCAACCGCGGCCTGCTGCCCCCGGGTTTCGCGCTCGTGGGCTTCGCGCGCCGCGACTGGGCCGACGAGGACTTCGCCGAGGTCGTGCACGACGCCGTCAAGCAGCACGCGCGCACGGAGTTCCGCGAGGAGACGTGGCAGCAGCTGGCCGCGGGCATCCGCTTCGTGCAGGGCGAGTTCGACGACGACGAGGCGTTCGAGCGCCTGCGCGAGACCGTCGATCGGCTCGACGCCGAGCGCGGCAGCATGGGCAACCACGCGTTCTACCTGTCGATCCCGCCGAGGGCCTTCCCCACCGTGGCGCAGCAGCTGCTGCGCTCGGGCCTGGTCGACGACGAGCCCGACCCCACGCGCTGGCGTCGGGTCGTCATCGAGAAGCCGTTCGGGCACGACCTCGCCTCGGCGCGGGCGCTGAACGACGCGCTCGAGGCGGCGTTCCCCGCCGACTCGATCTTCCGGATCGACCACTACCTCGGCAAGGAGACGGTCCAGAACATCCTGGCCCTGCGCTTCGCCAACGAGCTGTTCGAGCCGATCTGGAACCGCAACCACATCGACCACGTGCAGATCACGATGGCCGAGGACATCGGCGTGGGCGGCCGTGCCGGCTACTATGACGGCGTCGGCGCGGCGCGCGACGTCATCCAGAACCACCTGCTGCAGCTGCTCGCGCTCACGGCGATGGAGGAGCCCATCAGCCTCTCGGCCGAGCATCTGCGGGCCGAGAAGGAGAAGGTGCTGGCGGCCGTGCGGCTGCCGGAGGACCTCTCGCTCGCCACGGCGCGCGGCCAGTACGCGGGCGGATGGCAGGGCGGCGAGCAGGTGCGCGGCTTCCTCGACGAGGAGGGGATGAACCCCGACTCGCGCTCGGAGACGTACGCGGCCATCAAGCTCGAGATCGGCACCCGCCGCTGGGCCGACGTGCCGTTCTACCTGCGCACGGGCAAGCGCCTGGGCCGCCGGGTGACCGAGATCGCCGTCGTGTTCAAGCGCGCCCCCGAGCACCTGTTCGCGCGCGCGCAGGCGGCCGAGCTCGGCCAGAACGCGCTCGTCATCCGCGTGCAGCCGGACGAGGGCGTGACGATCCGCTTCGGATCGAAGGTGCCGGGCACGGGCACGCACGTGCGCGACGTGACGATGGACTTCGGCTACGGCCACGCGTTCACCGAGGCGAGCCCCGAGGCGTACGAGCGCCTCATCCTCGACGTGCTGCTCGGCGACCCGCCCCTGTTCCCGCGGCACGAGGAGGTCGAGCTCTCGTGGCGCATCCTCGATCCCGTCGAGCAGTACTGGGCGAGCCTCGACGAGCCGCTCGAGCAGTACCAGCCCGGTTCGTGGGGACCGGCCTCGGCCGATGAGATGATGGCCCGCGATGGCCGGGTCTGGAGGCGCCCGTGATCTACGACCTGCCCGACACCACGGTGAGCACGGTCGCCAAGCGGCTGGTCACCGTCCGCGAGGAGGGCGGCGCCGTCGCCCTGGGCCGCGTGCTGACGCTCGTGATCGAGTGCCGCACGCGACCGCGCGAGGCGGCGATCGACGCGGCCAACGACGCGTCGCGCGAGCACCCGATGCGCGTCATCGTGCTCGTGCGCACGCCCGACGGACCGACGCGCCTCGACGCCCAGATCCGCGTGGGCGGCGACGCCGGCGCGAGCGAGGTGGTCATCCTGCACGCGTCCGGCGACACCGCGCGCGACACCGACGGTCTCGTCACGGGCCTGCTGCTGCCCGACGCGCCCGTCGTGGCCTGGTGGCCCGACGAGCCGCCCGCGTCGCCCGGCACCGATCCGCTGGGGCGGATCGCGCAGCGCCGCATCACCGACACGTCCACGGCGCCGTACACGACCGAGCGCCTCACGACGCTCGAGCGCACGTACACCCCCGGCGACACCGATCTCGCCTGGACGCGGCTGACCCGCTGGCGCGAGCAGCTCGCGGCCGTGCTGGATCAGCCGCCGTACGAGCCCGTCACGGCGGTCGAGGTGCGCGGCGCGTCGACGTCGCCGTCCACGGCGCTGCTGGCGGCGTGGCTCGGCATGGCGCTCGACCTGCCGGTGACGTGGGCGTACGAGGACCCCGCCGAGTGGGACCACGGCATCCACTCCGTGCGGCTCACGCGCGCGAGCGGCGACATCCTGCTCGAGCGCAAGGACCAGGCGGTCGCGCTGCTCACGCAGCCCGGCCAGCCCGACCACGAGCTGCTGCTGCCGCGCCGCTCGCTGCGGGAGTGCCTGGCCGAGGAGCTGCGCCGCCTCGACGCCGATGTGCTCTACGGCCGCGTGCTCACGGAAGGCTGGGAGCGCCTCGCTCCCCCGCTCTCGTCCGAGGAGGTGGCCCGATGAGCCCCGATCCCAGCGCCATCCGCGTCGTGGTGGAGCCCGACAAGCAGACCCTCGCCGACAGCGTGGCCACGCGCTTCGTCGGCAAGATGGTGCAGCTGACGCAGTCGCAGGGCGTCGTGCACATCTCGCTGACGGGCGGATCGATGGGCTCGGCCGTGCTGGAGCGCGTCGCCGCGCACGCCGGCGCCGGCATGATCGACTGGACGCGCGTGCACTTCTGGTGGAGCGACGAGCGGTTCCTGCCGCGCGACGACGACGAGCGCAACGCGCTGCAGGCGCGGCGCGCGCTGCTGGATGTGCTCGACATCCCGCGCGAGAACATCCACGAGGCCGCCGCCGCGGGCGAGGGCGTGGGGCTCGACGAGGCCGCCGAGGCGTACGCCGCCGAGCTCGCGCGCTTCGGCGACGAGCAGCGCCCGTGGCCCATGTTCGACGTGTGCTTCCTGGGTGTCGGCCCCGACGGCCACATCGCGTCGCTGTTCCCCGACCGCGGCGAGGTGCGCGTGACCGACCGCTCGGTGCTGCCGGTGCGCGACTCGCCGAAGCCCCCGCCGGAGCGCATCACCTTCACGCGGCCCGTGATCAACTCGTCGGTGCGCGTGTGGATGGTCGTCTCGGGCCCCGACAAGGCCCCCGCGCTCGGCCTGGTGCTGGCGGGAGCGAGCTACCTCAGCGTGCCGGCCGCCGGTGCGTACGGCACGGCGCGCACGGCGATCTTCGTCGACCAGGACGCCGCCGCCGAGGTGCCTGAGGACCTCATCGATCCTGACTATTGAGACGCGCCCGCTCGGTTCGGCGACCCCGTCGGTTGCTGAACGGAGCGAGCGAAGCGAGCGCAGATGAAGCGACCACAGCAACTCCCGCTCGTTGGCTGGTGAGAGTTGCGGTGGTCGCTTCATCTTCGCGGCCTGCGGCCGCTTCGTTCAGCAACCGGGGTGTTTCACCCCGCTTCTGTTACTCGCCGCGGCGCTCGCGGAGCTTCTGGAGCGCCTCGGCCAGCAGTTCGTCCGCCTCGGCGTCGGTGCGGCGCTCCTTCACGTACGCGAGGTGCGTCTTGTAGGGCTCGTTCTTCGCCACCTGCGGCGGGTTGTCCTTGTCGCGCCCGGCGGGCAGACCCGAGTTCGGGTGGTCGATGATCTCGGGGATCTCGGCCTCGGGGAGCCCGGCCGCGAAGTAGCGGACGGTCTCGTTGCCCAGCGCGTCCCAGTAGCTGACGGCGATCCGGTCGGCCTGGTGCCCGTGGTCCTGCTCGCCCATCGGGCCGGATCCCACGCGCGTGCCGCGGATCGCGTTCCCCCCGACCGCCACGTCAGATCACCTGGAACTTCGTGATCAGACCGAGGCCGACGATGGCGAGGAACCAGACCAGCGCCACCACGACGGTGATGATGTTGAGGTTCCGCTCGGCGACGCCCGACGAGCCCACGGCCTGGCCCATGCCGCCGCCGAACATGTCGGACAGCCCTCCGCCGCGGCCGCGGTGGAGCAGGATGAAGAACGTCAGGATGAGGCTGGTGAGGCCCAGCAGGACCTGCAGAATGAACTCGAGTACGACCACAGCGAAAGCCTACACTCCGAGGTGCTTCTGGAACCGGATGATCGAGGCGAACTCCTCGACCTTCAGGCTCGCGCCGCCCACGAGGGCGCCGTCCACGTCGGGCTCGCGCAGGAAGCCCGCGATGTTGGCGGCCTTCACGGATCCGCCGTACAGCACGCGGGTCTTGGCCGCCGCGTCCTCGCCCATGCGCTCGGCGATGACGCCGCGCAGCTTCTGGCAGACCTCCTGGGCCTGCTGCGGCGTGGCCGCCTGGCCCGATCCGATCGCCCAGACGGGCTCGTAGGCCACCACGATCTCGGCGTCGGCGGCGACGCCCTCGAGCGCCTTCTCGAGCTGGCCGACGGGCACCGCGCTCGCGCCGTGCTTCTCGAGGTCCTCGCTCGTCTCGCCCACGCAGATGACGGGGACGAGGCCGTGCCGCAGCGCGGCCTGCACCTTCGCGGCCACGACGTCGTCGCCCTCCGCGTGGTACTCGCGGCGCTCCGAGTGGCCGATGATGACCGAGCCGACGTCGAGCTTCTTGAGGAAGGCGCCCGAGATCTCGCCCGTGTACGCGCCCTCGTCGTGCACCGAGAGGTCCTGCGCGCCGAGGCCGAAGGGGATCTTGTCGGCGTCGAGCAGCGTCTGCACGCTGCGAAGGTCGGTGAACGGCGGGAACACCGTGACGTCGACGCTGTCGAAGTCGTGCTTGACGTCCTTCAGCGCCCAGTGCAGCTTCTGCACGAACGCGACCGCCTGCAGGTGGTCGAGGTTCATCTTCCAGTTGCCCGCGATCAGCGGGGTGCGCTTCAGGACCATCCGAGTGCCTCCAGACCGGGGAGCTTCTTGCCTTCCAGGAACTCGAGGCTCGCGCCCCCGCCCGTCGAGATGTGACCGAACCGGTCGTCCGCGAAGCCGAGCGCGCGCACGGCCGCCGCCGAGTCGCCGCCGCCCACCACGCTGAGTCCGTCGACCTCGGTGAGGGCCTGCGCCACCGCACGCGTGCCGGCGGCGAAGGCCGGGAACTCGAACACGCCCATCGGGCCGTTCCAGAAGACCGTCTTGGAGCCGGCGATCGCGGCGGCGAAGGCCGCCGCGGTGTCGGGACCGATGTCGAGGCCGACGCCCGCGGCGCCGAACTCCGTCTCCTCGATCGCGTCGGCCGGGGCGACCTCGTGGTCGGCGTCGGCACCGAACGACGCGGCGACGACGACGTCGGTCGGCAGCACCAGCTCGACGCCCTTCTCCTGCGCCGCGGCGATGTAGCCCTTCACCGTCTCGATCTGGTCGGCCTCCAGCAGCGAGGAGCCGACCTTGTGGCCCTGCGCGGCGAGGAACGTGAAGAGCATGCCGCCGCCGATGAGCAGGCGGTCCACGCGCGGCAGCAGGTGGTCGATGACGCCGAGCTTGTCGGAGACCTTCGAGCCGCCGAGCACCACCGTGTAGGGACGCTCGGGCTTCTCGGTGAGGCGGTCGAGCACCTCGAGTTCGGCCGCGATGAGCAGGCCGGCGGCGCTCGGCAGCAGGCCCTCGAGGTCGTAGACGCTCGCGTGCTTGCGGTGGACGGCGCCGAAGCCGTCCGAGACGACCGCGTCACCCAGCGCCGCGAGGTCGCGGGCGAAGGCGAGGCGCTCGGCGTCGTCCTTCGACGTCTCGCCCGCGTTGAAGCGCAGGTTCTCGAGCAGCGCGACGCCGCCGTCGTGCAGGCCCGCGACGGTCTCCTGCGCGGAGGCGCCGACCGTGTCGCTCGCGAAGGCGACGGGGCGCTCCAGCAGCTGCGCGAGGCGCTCGGCGACGGGGCCGAGGCTGTACTGGGGGTCGGGCTCGCCCTTGGGGCGGCCGAGGTGCGAGACCACGATGACGCGGGCGCCCTGGTCGAGCAGCGTCTGGATCGTGGGGAGCGAGGCGCGGATGCGACCGTCATCGCCGATCACGCCGTCCTTCAGGGGGACGTTGAGGTCGCAGCGGACGATCACGCGCTTGCCGGCGAGGGAGCCCAGTGAGTCGAGAGTTCGCAGAGTCATCACCTCGACTCTACATCCGCGCGGGCCCCCGCACAGCACAGCGCCGGCCGCCTCGGAGCGAGGCGGCCGGCGCTGGGGAGAGTGTGCTCAGAGACGCTCGCCGACGTACTCGGCGAGGTCGACGAGGCGGTTCGAGTAGCCCCACTCGTTGTCGTACCAGGCCGACACCTTCGCGAGGTTGCCCGCGACGCTCGTCAGGCCCGAGTCGAAGATCGACGAGAACTGGTTGAGCTGGATGTCGCTCGAGACCAGCGGGTCGTCCGAGTACTGCAGGATGCCGTTCAGGCGCCCCTCGGCGGCGGCCGCACGGTAGGCCTCGTTGATCTCTTCCTTGGTCAGGCCGTCGCGCGTCACGAGCGTGAGGTCGACGATCGAGCCCGAGGGCACCGGCACGCGGTAGCTCGTGCCGTCGAGCTTGCCGTTCAGCTCGGGCAGCACGAGGCCGATGGCCTTGGCGGCACCGGTCGACGTCGGCACGATGTTGATGGCGGCGGCGCGGGCGCGACGCAGGTCCTTGTGGGGGCCGTCCTGGAGGTTCTGGTCGGCCGTGTAGGCGTGCGCCGTCATCATGAAGCCGCGCTCGATGCCGAAGGCGTCGTTGAACACCTTCGCGAGCGGTGCCAGCGCGTTCGTGGTGCACGAGGCGTTGGAGATGACGTGGTCGTTCTCGGGGTCGTACGCGTCCTCGTTCACGCCCATGACGAACGTGGGAGCGGGGCCGCTGGCCGGGGCCGAGATGATGACCTTCTTGGCACCGCCCTGCAGGTGCTTGCCGGCGTCCTCGGGCTTGGTGAAGCGACCGGTGGACTCGATGACGATGTCGGCGCCGATCTCGCCCCACGGCAGGGCCGCGGGGTCGCGCTCGGCGAACGCGCGGATGACCTTGCCGTCGACCGTGATCGACTGCTCGTCGAAGGTGACATCCTTGCCCAGCGGGCCGCCGACCGAGTCGAACTTCAGCAGCTGCGCGAGCGAGTTGTTGTCGGTGAGATCGTTGACTCCCACGATCTCGAAGTCGGCACCCTGCGCGAGCGCGGCGCGGACGAAGTTGCGGCCGATGCGGCCGAAGCCGTTGATTCCGATCCTGACGGACACTGAGGTCTCCTGATTGCTATTCGTGCGTCGAATGACGTCTTCGGGCGGGAGGTGTGGTGGCCCGGCCGGCACGCACCCTGCCGGGCCACCCCCGTTGTTCAGGAGGCTACCAGCAGCCCCGCGGTCTTCTCGCGGGCCGTCTGGAAACGCTCCTGCACGTTCTCCCAGTTGACGATGTTCCAGAACGCCTTGACGTAGTCGGCCTTGACGTTCTTGTAGTCCAGGTAGAAGGCGTGCTCCCACATGTCGAGCAGCAGCACCGGCACGGTGCCGGCGGCGAACTGCGACTGCTGGTCGAAGAACTGCTGGATGATCAGGCGCTGCCCGATCGAGTCCCAGAACACGCCGGCCCAGCCGGAGCCCTGGATGCCCAGCGCGGCGGCGGCGAAGTGGCCCTGGAAGCCCTCGAACGAGCCGAAGTACTCCTCGATCGCGGCGGCGATCTCGCCCTCGGGGCGCTCCTGACCCTCGGGGCTCAGGTTGGTCCAGAAGATCGAGTGGTTGGTGTGGCCGCCGAGGTTGAACGCGAGGTCCTTCTCGAGCTTGTTGACGTTCGCGAAGTCGCCCTTGTCGCGGGCCTCGGCGAGCTGCTCGAGCGCGGTGTTCGCGCCGGCCACGTACGTGGCGTGGTGCTTGGAGTGGTGCAGCTCCATGATCTGGCCGCTGATGTGCGGCTCGAGCGCACCGTAGTCGTAGGTCAGCTCGGGGAGCGTGTAGGTCGCCATCGATTCTTCCCATCCGCGCCGCGCCGGCGGCGCTCGTCGATCGTCCATCCCGGAAGGGATCGGCCGGTCCAGAGGGGCCGGTGAGTCTCAGCCTAATGGCGGTCGGGGACGCCGGGGGCGGCCTTGCGCTTCGGGTCGGATCGTGACAGCGGGTTACGCGGTGCGCGCGGCCTCGGCGGCCTCGGCCGCGGCCACGGCGGCCTCGGTGCCGGGCACGCCGTCCTGCTCGGCGCGCTTGTCGGCCATGGCCAGCAGGCGGCGGATGCGGCCGGCGACGGCGTCCTTCGTGAGGGGCGGGTCGGCGTGCTGGCCGAGCTCGTCCAGGCTCGCGTCGCGGTGCGTGAGGCGCAGGTGCCCCGCCTGGCGCAGGTGCTCGGGAACATCGTCGCCGAGGATCTCGAGCGCGCGCTCCACGCGGGCGCACGCGGCGACGGCGGCCTGGGCCGAGCGGCGTAGGTTGGCGTCGTCGAAGTTGACCAGGCGGTTGACCCCGGCGCGCACCTCGCGGCGCTGGCGCAGCTGGTCCCACTCCGACGCCGTGTTGACGGCGCCCATGGCCACGAGCATGCCCTTGATGGCGTCGGGCTCGCGCACGACCACGCGCGGCACGCCGCGCACCTCGCGGGCCTTCGCCGCCACGCCGATGCGGTGGGCGGCGCCCACGAGCGCCATGGCGGCCTCGCCCGACGGGCAGGTCACCTCGAGGGCGGCGGAGCGCCCGGGCTCCGAGAGCGTGCCGGTCGCGAGGAACGCACCGCGCCATACCGACGCGAGGTCGTGCGGGGCGCCCGTGGTGAGGCGGTTGGGCAGGCCGCGCACCGGGCGGCGGCGCGCGTCGAGCAGGCCGGTCTGGCGGGCGAGCGTCTCGCCGCCGTCGATCACGCGCACGGCGAAGAAGTCGCCGTCACGGGTGCCCGACGACTGCACGTGGGCGATCTCGGGGCGCACGCCGTAGATCTCGGCGATGTCGCGAGCGAGGCGCTTGGCGATGATCGGCGAGTCGACCTCGGCCTCCACCGCCACGCGACCGGCGATCGAGTGCAGCCCGCCCGCGAAGCGCAGCAGGGCCGTCGACTCGGCCACCCTCACCGTGGGACGCGGGTCCCGGACGGCGATCAGCTCGGCCTTGACATCGGCGGTCAGTGTCACGGATCTCCCTCACATCTCGAGCCGCGCGGTCACTCCGGCGCCGGCCTCCGCGCGCTCGCACTCGGCGCGGCGGGATGTTCCAGCCTACCCGCCCGCGGGCCGCAGAACCGAGGGAGTTGCTCAGGCGGATGGGGTATCTGTGGAGGGTCGTCCAGGGCTGCCCAGGTGCTTCCGAGGACCCGGGCCCTCACTCCCGCCCGAGGTCGCGGTGACGCACCCGGACCGCCACCCCCGGCTCGCCGACGAGACGCTCGGCGAGGGCGCGTGCCATGGCGACCGACCGATGCCGTCCGCCCGTGCAGCCGACCCCGACGGTGGAGTGCCGCTTGTTCTCGCGCTGGTAGCCCTGCAGCACGGGCCGCAGCACCGCCGTGTACGCGTCGAGGAACTCCGCCGCGCCCTCCTGGGCCATGACGTAGTCGCGCACGGCGTCGTCCTCGCCCGTGAGGCCGCGCAGGCTGTCGTCCCAGTACGGGTTCGGCAGGAAGCGCATGTCGGCCACGAGGTCGACGTCGGGCGGCAGGCCGTACTTGAAGCCGAAGCTCATCACCGTCACGGTGTGCCGCGCCGAGCCCTCCTCGGCGAAGAGGTCGGCCACGCGCGTGGCGAGCTGGTGGATGTTGCTCGCCGACGTGTCGAGCACGACGTCGGCGTTCTCGCGCATCGGGGTGAGCATCTGGCGCTCGCGCCGGATGCCGTCGACGAGCGTGCCGTCGCCCTGCAGCGGATGCGGGCGGCGGACGGCCTCGAAGCGGCGCACGAGCACCTCGTCAGACGCGTCGAGGAACACGAGGCGCAGGTTGCTGCGCGAGCGGAGCTCGAGCAGCCGCTCGGGCAGCTCGCTGAACAGGTCGCGCCCGCGCACGTCGACGACGGCGGCCACGCGCGGCAGCTCGCTGCCGAGCCGCCCGCTCAGGTCGAGCAGCGGCCGCAGCATCTGCGGGGGCAGGTTGTCGACCACGTACCAGCCGAGGTCCTCGAGCGCGTTGGCGACCGTCGAGCGCCCCGCACCCGACATCCCCGTGACGATCAGCACCTCGCTCGTCGGTGTCGTCGCTTCCGCCTCGCTCACGTCTCCACCCTATTGGCTCGGCTCGGCGGCCCGCACGCCGGCCTCGTGCGCCGGCATGCCCTCGCCCTGCCCCGCCGTCGACGCATCCTCCCCCGGCGCCGGTGCCGCGCCGGCGCTCAGCGCGGCGTGGACGGTCTCGGCGAGCTTCGGTCCGATGCCGGGAAGCTCGCGGATCTGCTCGACCGTGGCGCCGCGCAGCGCGGTGACCGAGCCGAAGTGCCGCAGCAGCGCCTTGATGCGCGCCTCGCCCAGGCCGGGGATCTCGCTCAGCACGGTGCGGATGTCGCGCCGGCGGCGCTTGCGCTGGTGCGTGATGGCGAAGCGGTGCGCCTCGTCGCGCAGTCGCTGCACGAGGTACAGCGCCTCGCTCGTGCGCGGCAGGATGACGGGGAAGTCGTCGTCGGGCAGCCAGATCTCCTCGAGCCGCTTGGCGATGCCGACGAGCGGGATGTCGTCGTGCCCCGTCTCCCGCAGCGCGCGGGCGGCCGCGTCGACCTGGGGCTTGCCGCCGTCGACGATGAGCAGCTGCGGCGGGTAGGCGAAGCGGCGCCGCCGCGCCGGCTCGGTCTGCACCACGACGCCGTCGGCCGTGGGGTCGACCTCGGGCGCCTCCACCTCTTCCTCGGGGCGGTCGAGGTGCGCGAGGCGGCGCGTGAGCACCTGGTGGATCGAGTCGGTGTCGTCGGTCGTCTCGGCGATCGAGAACGAACGGTACTGATCCTTGCGGGGCAGGCCGTCCTCGAACACGACCATGGAGCCGACGACGTTCGTGCCCTGCAGGTGCGAGATGTCGAAGCACTCGATGCGCAGCGGCGCCTCGTCCAGCCCGAGCGCCTCCTGCAGATCGGTGAGCGCCTGCGTGCGGGCGACGTAGTCGCTCGTGCGCCGGGTCTTGTGCCGCATCAGCGCCTGCTGCGCGTTGAGCGTGGCGGTGCGCATCAGCTCGGCCCGCTGGCCGCGGTGCGCCACCGCGAGTTCGACCGCCCTGCCTCGCTTCTCGTGCAGCCACTGCTGCAGCTCCTCGGCGTCGGGCGGCAACGCGGGCACGAGCACGCGGCGCGGGATGTCGCCGGCGCCGGCGTCGCCGTACGCGCGCTCGACGATCTGGCCCACGAGGTCGCCGCCCGAGATGTCGAGCTCCTTGTCGATCGTCGTCGACGTCACGCCGCGCACGCGGCCGCCGCGGATCACGAAGTGCTGCACGGCGGCGCTGAGCTCGTCCTCGGCGATGCCGAACAGGTCGACGTCGGCCTTCTCGGGCAGCACGAGGGCGCTCTTGTTCAGCACCGCCTCGATCGACTGTAGCCTGTCGCGGTAGACCGCTGCCGCCTCGTAGTCCATGGCCGCCGCGGCGGCCTTCATCCTGGTGGTGAGCTCCTTCGTGAAGCGCTCGTCGCCGCCCTGCATGAACGCGATGAAGTCGTCGACGATCGCGCGGTGCTCCTCGATCGTCACCCGGCCCGAGCACGGCCCGCCGCACTTGCCGATCTGGCCGGGGAAGCACGGCCGTCCCGTCTGCATGGCCCGCTTGTACGACGAGTCGCTGCACGTGCGGATCGGGAAGACCCGGATCATGAGGTCGATCGTGTCGTGCACGGCCCACACCTTCGGGTACGGCCCGAAGTACCGCGCCCCGCGGATGCGACGGTTGCGCGTGACCATGACGCGCGGCGCCTCGTCGGCGAGCGTGATGGCCATGAAGGGGTACGACTTGTCGTCCTTGTAGCGGACGTTGAAGGGCGGGTCGTACTCCTTGATCCACTGGTACTCGAGCTGCAGCGAGTCGACGTCGGTGGGCACGACGGTCCACTCCACCGAGGACGCGGTCGTGACCATGCGCCGCGTGCGCTCGTGCAGCGTGTGCAGGGGCGCGAAGTAGTTCGACAGCCGCTGGCGCAGGTTCTTGGCCTTGCCCACGTAGAGCACGCGCCCGTGCGCGTCGCGGAACCGGTAGACGCCCGGGTCGGTCGGGATCTCCCCCTGCTTCGGCTTGTACGGAAGCTGCGAGGCCATCCGCTATGCGACCTTCTTGCCTCGCGCGCGCTCCGCGATCCCGAGCGTCTCCGCGAGGAACGCGCCGGTGTGGCTGCCCTCGACCCTGGCCACCTGCTCGGGCGTGCCCGTCGCGACGATCTGGCCGCCGCCGGAGCCCCCCTCGGGACCGAGGTCGATGATCCAGTCGGCCGACTTGATGACGTCGAGGTTGTGCTCGATGACGATGACCGTGTTGCCCTTCTCGACGAGCCCGTTCAGCACCTCGAGCAGCTTGCGCACGTCCTCGAAGTGCAGGCCCGTGGTCGGCTCGTCGAGCACGTAGATGCTGCGGCCGTTCGAGCGCTTCTGCAGCTCGGTGGCGAGCTTGACGCGCTGCGCCTCGCCGCCGGAGAGGGTCGTGGCCGCCTGGCCGAGGCGCACGTAGCCGAGGCCCACGTCGACGAGCGTCTTCATGTAGCGGTGGATCGACTGGATCGGCTCGAAGAATTCCGCCGCCTCCGAGATCGACATCTCGAGCACCTCGGCGATGTTCTTGCCCTTGTAGTGCACCTGCAGGGTGTCGCGGTTGTACCGCTTGCCGTGGCACACCTCGCAGTCGACGTAGACGTCGGGCAGGAAGTTCATCTCGATCTTGAGCGTGCCGTCGCCCGAGCACGCCTCGCAGCGGCCGCCCTTGACGTTGAAGCTGAAGCGCCCGGCCTGGTAGCCGCGCACCTTGGCCTCGGGCGTCTCGGCGAAGAGGTTGCGGATCTTGTCGAACACGCCCGTGTAGGTGGCCGGGTTGGACCGCGGCGTGCGGCCGATGGGCGCCTGGTCGACGTGCACGACCTTGTCGAGGTGCTCGAGGCCCGTCACGCGCGTGTGCTTGCCCGGCACCGTGCGGGCGCCGTTGAGCTTGGAGGCGAGCACCTGGTACAGGATGTCGTTCACGAGCGTCGACTTGCCCGATCCGCTCACGCCCGTGACGGCGGTGAAGACCCCGAGCGGGAAGTCGGCCGTGACGCCGCGCAGGTTGTTCTCGCGCGCGCCGACGACCGACACCATGCGCTTCTTGTCGATCTTGCGGCGCTTCTTGGGCGTGTCGATCTGACGGCGCCCCGAGAGGTAGTCGGAGGTGAGCGAGCGCTGCTCGTTCAGCAGCTCGTCGTAGGGGCCGGAGTGGATGACCTCTCCCCCACCCTCGCCGGCGCGCGGCCCGATGTCGACGATCCAGTCGGCCGCCTCGATCGTCTCCTCGTCGTGCTCGACGACGACGAGGGTGTTGCCGAGGTCGCGCAGCGTCTCGAGCGTCTCGATGAGGCGGCGGTTGTCGCGCTGGTGCAGGCCGATCGACGGCTCGTCGAGCACGTACAGGACACCCGTGAGGCCCGTGCCGATCTGGGTGGCCAGGCGGATGCGCTGCGCCTCGCCGCCCGAGAGCGAGCCGGCCGAGCGGCTGAGGGTGAGGTAGTTCAGGCCCACGCGGATGAGGAACTCGAGTCGCACGCGGATCTCGCGCAGCACCTGCGCAGCGATCATGGCCTCGCGGTCGGTGAGCGTGATGCGGTTGACCACGTCGAGCACGTTCTCGAGGCTGAGGTCGGCGGCCTCGGCGATGGAGCGGCCGTCGACCTTGACCGCGAGCACCTCGGGCTTGAGGCGCGCGCCCTCGCACACCGGGCAGGGCACCTCGCGCAGGTACTCGCCCCAGCGGGCGCGCTGGGTGTCGCTCTCGGCCTGGTTGTACTGGCGCTCGATGTAGGGCACGACGCCCTCGAAGCCGCTCGCGTAGCGCACCTCGCGGCCCCAGCGGTTCTTGAACTTGACGTCGACCTTGTAGTCCTCGCCGTACAGCACGGCGTCCTTGACCGCCTGCGGCAGGGCGCGCCATGGCGTGCTGAGAGAGAACGACAGGTCGCGCGCGAGGCCCTCAAGCAGGCGCTCGTAGTACTGGAACAGGCCCTTGCCCTGCGTGGTCCACGGCACGATGACGCCCTCGCGGATCGAGAGGTCCTCGTCGCCGAGCATGAGCTCGACGTCGACCGACATGCGCGTGCCGAGGCCCGAGCAGGCGGGGCACGCGCCGAAGGGCGCGTTGAACGAGAAGGTGCGCGGCTCGATCTCGGTCAGCTGCAGCGCGTGGCCGTTGGGACACGCGAGCCGCTCCGAGTACGACTGCCAGGCGTCGTCGCCCTCCTCGTCGACGAAGTTGACCTGCAGCACCCCGCCCGCCAGCCCGAGCGCCGTCTCGACGGAGTCGGTGACGCGCTGCAGGATGTCGCCGCGGGCGACGAGGCGGTCGACGACGACCGCGATGTCGTGCTTGTACGACTTCTTCAGCACGGGCGGCTCGGCCAGCTGCACGGGCTGGCCGTCGACGACGGCGCGGGCGTAGCCCTTGGCGGCCAGCTCCTTGAAGAGGTCGACGAACTCGCCCTTCTTCTGCGTGACCACCGGGGCGACGATCTGGTAGCGCGTGCCCTCCGGCAGCGCGACGAGCTGGTCGGCGATCTGCTGCACCGTCTGGCGCTGGATCTTCTCGCCGCACTCGGGGCAGTGCGGCACGCCGATGCGCGCCCACAGCAGGCGCATGTAGTCGTAGATCTCGGTGATCGTGCCGACCGTCGAGCGCGGGTTGCGGTTGGTCGACTTCTGGTCGATCGACACGGCGGGGCTGAGGCCCTCGATCACGTCGACGTCGGGCCGGTCGACCTGGCCGAGGAACTGGCGGGCGTACGCGCTCAGCGACTCGACGTAGCGGCGCTGCCCCTCGGCGAAGATCGTGTCGAACGCGAGGCTCGACTTGCCGGATCCGGACAGCCCGGTGAAGACGACCATCGAGTCACGGGGGATGTCGAGGTCGACGTTCTTCAGATTGTGCACGCGGGCGCCGCGCACACTGATCTTTCCGGCGTTCTTCACGGGGACGATAGGCACCGTTCAAGTCTAGGCGGGGCCTCCGACATCGGATCCGGAGCCGCCTGGGGATGCGCCCGACGTCCCTCAGTCCGCGGGGCGACCGCCCGCGAACTGCCGCAGCGCATCGCGCAGCGACGCGATCTGCTCCGCGCTCAGCCCGGTGGCGGCCATCACCTGGCCCGGCACCTCCAGCGCACGCTCCCGCAGGGCGGCACCGGCCTCCGTGAGGCCGATGTCGAGGCGGCGCTCGTCGGCCACGCGCCGCTCGCGCCGCACGAGACCCTGCGCCTCGAGGCGCTTGACGAGCGGCGAGGCCGTGGCCGGCTCGAGCGCGAGGGCGTCGGCCAGCTCTCGCAGCGAGCGCGGCGAGCGCTCCCACAGCGCGAGCATCACGAGGTACTGCGGGTGCGTGAGGCCGAGCGGCTCGAGGATCGGCCGGTACACCGACACGACGTTGCGGGCCGCCGTGACGAGGGCGAAGCACAGCTGGTTGTCGAGCTTCAGCAGCTGCTCGCGCGGATCGGCGGGCGGTTCGGTCACGAGACGATCCTACGCGAATTCGTTAGTACACTAATGATCATGCCGAGGAAGATCCCCGTTCGCGAGCAGATCCGCGCCGCGGGCGGCTTCTACAACTGGTTCAACGCCACCCTGATCCGGCTCGCCGGTCCGCCGCAGCTGGGCGAGGGCCGGGGCACGCCGTGCTCTCGCTGCGGCGAGTACAAGGACGATCACGTCCAGCGCGACGACGGGCTGCACTGCCCCGTCGCCTGAGCGCCCCACCGGAGTCTCGGTTCTACGCGTCCGCGCGGCCGCGGTCAAGCCTCTCGCTCGCGCGCGCGTGGTCTGCATACGGTCGCCGCACACGATGCCGTCGACATGCAGGAGGCCGCCCATGGACGCCGCCCAGGACCCCGACCGCCCCGACTCCGCCGCCGATCCGATCGCGATCCCCGGCGCCCCCGCGCCGGTGCCGCCGGACCTCGCCGAGCCCACCGAGCCGCGCAAGCCGCTGCCGCCCAAGCCCGATCAGGGAGCGCCCGAGGCGCGCACGCCCACTGGCATGCCGACCGACTACCCGCCCGAGGCCATGGCGCAGCAGGGCGCGTACCTCACGACCGCGCAGGGCGCGCGGCTGACCGACACGGACCACTCGCTCAAGGCGGGCCCGCGCGGGCCGGTGCTGCTGCAGGACCATCACCTGCGCGAGAAGATCACGCACTTCGACCACGAGCGCATCCCCGAGCGCGTCGTGCACGCGCGCGGCGCCGCCGCGCACGGCGTCTTCGTCGCCAACGGGGCCGCCGAGTCGGTCACGAAGGCCGGCTTCCTCAGGCGCGGCGTCACCACCCCGGTGTTCGTGCGCTTCTCGACGGTGCTCGGATCGCGCGGGTCGGCCGACACCGTGCGCGACACCCGCGGCTTCGCGACGAAGTTCTACACCGAAGAGGGCGTGTACGACCTGGTCGGGAACAACATCCCCGTGTTCTTCATCCAGGACGCGATCAAGTTCCCCGACATCATCCACGCCGGCAAGCCGCACCCGGATCGGGAGATCCCGCAGGCGCAGTCGGCGCACGACACGTTCTGGGACTTCGTGTCGCTGCACACCGAGGGCCAGGCGCACGCGATGTGGAACATGTCCGACCGCGGCATCCCGCGCTCCTACCGGATGATGCAGGGCTTCGGCGTGCACACGTTCCGGATGATCAACGAGGCGGGCGACACCGTGCTCGTGAAGTTCCACTGGCGGCCGAAGCTCGGCACGCACTCGCTCACGTGGGAGGAGGCGCAGCTGGCCGCGGGCAAGGACCCCGACTTCCACCGGCGCGACCTCGCCGACGCGATCGAGGCGGGCGCCTTCCCGCAGTGGGATCTCGCGCTGCAGGTGATGCCCGACACCCCGGACGAGACCTTCGAGGGGATCGATCTGCTCGATCCGACGAAGATCGTGCCGGAGGAGTTGGCGCCGCTGCAGGTGATCGGCACCATGACCCTCAACGCCAACCCGACGAACTTCTTCGCCGAGACCGAGCAGGTCGCGTTCCACCCCGGCCACCTCGTGCCCGGCATCGACGTGACGAACGACGCCCTGCTGCAGGGGCGGCTGTTCTCGTACATCGACACGCAGATCTCGCGGCTGGGCGGGCCGAACTTCGCCCAGATCCCCATCAATCGCCCGCACGCCCCGATCAACGACATGCTGCGCGACGGCATGCACCAGACCGCCGTGCACGGCGGGGTCGCGCCGTACAAGCCGAACTCGCTCGACGGCGGCTGCCCGTTCTTCGCGGGCGCCGACGAGGGCGCGTTCGTCGACATCCCCGTGACGGTGTCGGAGTCGGTGAAGGAGCGCACGGTCCCCGCCAGCTTCGACGACCACTTCACGCAGGTGCGGCTGTTCTACCGGTCGCTCTCCCCCATCGAGCAGCGGCACGTGGCCGACGCCTACTCGTTCGAGCTCGGCAAGTGCTACGAGCAGGCGATCAAGGAGCGGCAGCTGCAGGCGCTGGCGAACATCGACGCCGAGCTGTGCGCGACGGTCGCCGACGCGCTCGGCCTGCCGGCGCCCGCGCCGACCGTCGAGCTGGCCGACGTCGAGCCGAGCCCCGCGCTGCGGCAGGTCGGCGAGGAGTGGCCGGCGGAGGGGCGGATGGTCGCGGTGCTCGCGGACGAGTCGACCGATCCGGGTGATCTGGCGTCGGTGTGCGAGGCGCTCCACGCGGAGGGCGTCGTGCCCCTCGTCGTGGCCCCGCGCGGGGGCATGCTGCATGGCGTGCCCGTGCAGCGGACGGCGCAGACCGCGGCGAGCATCGAGTTCGATGCCGCGATCCTGCTCGCCCCGTCGAACGATCCGCGGGCGCTGCGGCTGCTCGGCGAGATGTTCCGGCACGGCAAGGCGGTCGCGGCCGCGCCGGCGGCCGCCGAGACGCTCGAGAGCGTGCGGATCGCGGACGCGCCCGGCGTGATCACGGGCGACGCCGCCGAGCTCGTGCCCGGTGTGCTCGCGGCGCTCGCGACGCACCGTGCCTGGGACCGCCTGGAGGCCCTGCCCGTCTGACGGCGGCGGGGCACGAGGTGCGGGACCTCAGGCGTGGCCGGCGCGCTCCATGGCGCGCAGCTCCTTCTTGAGGTCCTGCACCTCGTCGCGCAGGCGGGCGGCGAGCTCGAACTTCAGCTCGTCGGCCGCCGTGAGCATCTGCGCCGTGAGGTCGGCGATCGTCTGCTCCAGCTGCTCGGCGCCCTCGGCCGCGATGCCCTCGCGCTCGCGGATGGGCGTGGGCGTCTTGCCCTTGCCCGACTTCGTGCGGGCCGCGTCGCGCTTGGAGAGCATCTCGGCCGTGTCGGCCCCCTCGCGCGCGAGCGCGTCGGTGATGTCGGCGATCTTCTTGCGCAGCGGGGTCGGGTCGATCCCGTGCTCCTTGTTGTACGCGATCTGGATCTCGCGCCGGCGCTCGGTCTCGTCGATCGCGCCACGCATCGAGTCGGTGATCCGATCCGCGTACATGTGCACCTGGCCCGAGACGTTTCGGGCCGCGCGGCCGATGGTCTGGATGAGCGAGGTGCCCGAGCGCAGGAAGCCCTCCTTGTCGGCGTCGAGGATCGCCACGAGCGACACCTCGGGCAGGTCGAGGCCCTCGCGCAGCAGGTTGATGCCGACGAGCACGTCGTACAGGCCCTGGCGCAGCTCGGTGAGCAGCTCGACGCGGCGCAGGGTGTCGACGTCGGAGTGCAGGTAGCGCACGCGCACACCGTGCTCGCCGAGGAAGTCGGTGAGCTCCTCGGCCATCTTCTTCGTGAGCGTCGTCACGAGCACGCGCTCGTCGCGGTCGACGCGCAGCCGGATCTCCTCGAGCAGGTCGTCGATCTGCCCCTTCGACGGCTTCACGACGATCTCCGGATCGACGAGGCCCGTGGGACGGATGATCTGCTCGACCACCCCGTCGGCGATGCCCATCTCGTACTTGCCGGGGGTGGCCGAGAGGTACACCGTCTGCCCGATGCGCTCCTTGAACTCGTCCCAGCGCAGCGGCCGGTTGTCCATCGCGCTGGGCAGGCGGAAGCCGTGCTCGACGAGCGTGCGCTTGCGCGACGCGTCGCCCTCGTACATCGCGCCGATCTGCGGCACCGTCACGTGCGACTCGTCGATGACCATGAGGAAGTCGTCGGGGAAGAAGTCGAGCAGCGTGTGCGGCGGCTCGCCCGCCTGGCGGCCGTCGAGGTGGCGCGAGTAGTTCTCGATGCCCGAGCAGAAGCCCAGCTGCTGCAGCATCTCGAGGTCGAACGACGTGCGCATCTGCAGGCGCTGTGCCTCGAGCAGCTTGCCCTGGCGATTCAGCTCGTCGAGGCGCTGCTTCAGCTCCTCCTCGATCGTCTTGATCGCGCGCTGCACGGTGTCGGTGCCGGCGGCGTAGTGCGTGGCGGGGAAGATCGCCACGGCGTCGAGCCGCTCGATCACGTCGCCCGTGAGGGGGTGCAGCTTGTAGAGCGCCTCGATCTCGTCGCCGAACATCTCGATCCGGATCGCGAACTCCTCGTACACGGGGATGATCTCGATCGTGTCGCCGCGCACCCGGAAGTTGCCGCGCGAGAAGTCGACGTCGTTGCGGTTGTACTGCATCGCGATGAACTGGCGGATGATCGCGTCGCGGTCGTACCGCTCCCCCACCTGCAGCGCGACCAGGGCCCGCAGGTACTCCTCGGGCGAGCCGAGGCCGTAGATGCACGAGACGGTGCTGACCACGACGACGTCGCGCCGGCTCAGCAGCGAGTTGGTCGTGGAGTGGCGCAGCCGCTCGACCTCGGCGTTGATGGACGAGTCCTTCTCGATGAAGGTGTCCGTCTGCGGCACGTAGGCCTCGGGCTGGTAGTAGTCGTAGTACGAGACGAAGTACTCGACGGCGTTGTGCGGCATGAGCTCACGGAACTCGTTCGCGAGCTGCGCCGCGAGCGTCTTGTTGTGCGCGAGCACGAGCGTGGGCCTCTGCACCTGCTCGATGAGCCACGCCGTGGTGGCCGACTTTCCCGTACCGGTGGCGCCGAGCAGCACGACGTCGGTCTCGCCGGCGTTGATGCGCGCGGCGAGCTCGGCGATGGCCTTGGGCTGATCGCCGGAGGGCTCGTACTCGCTGACGACCTCGAACGGCCGCACGCTGCGCGTGGTCTCCATGCTTCCAGCCTAGGCGGGGCCTCCGACATCGGGCTCGGTCACCGGAGTTGCGGGGCCTTCAGCCGCCGGCGGCGCGAGCGTAACTCAACAGATCTCGCGATCTCGCACACGCTTTCGGGCTGACACTGTGCGGGACGGCGCGATCTGTGGCTGAAGGCGCGGGAGGTCATCGCGTCCGTAGCCGCTCCCAGAGTTCGTCGGCCTGGCGGAGGGTCTCGTCGAGGGTGCCGGAGGTGTCGATCACGACGTCGGCCAGCGCGAGGCGCTCGGCGTCGTTGGCCTGGTTCGCGATCCGCGCCCGCGCGTCCGCCCGCGTCATGCCGCGCTCGGTGGCGAGCCGCTCCTCGCGCACGCCCGCCGGCGCGTGCGCCACGACGACGAGGTCCCACTCGCCCGTGCCGCGCGCCTCGGCCAGCAACGGCACGTCGTACACGACGACCGCGCGCGGATCGGCCGCGAACGCGTCGGCGAAGCGCCGCTGCGACTCGGCCCGCACGGCGGGATGCACGATCGCGTTGAGCCGGGCGAGGGCATCCGCGTCGCCGAAGACGACGGATCCGAGCGCGGCGCGATCCAGCGATCCGTCGTCGCGGACGACGCCCGGGAACGCGTCGCCGATCGCCCGCGTCACCTCGGTACCGGGCCGCTGCAGCTCGCGGACGAGCGCGTCGGCGTCGATCACGACGGCGCCGCGCTCGGCGAGCCGGCGGGCGATCGTGGACTTGCCGGAGGCGATCCCTCCGGTGAGCGCGACGAGAGGCATGCCCCCAGTCTGGCATCCCCGCGCGACCCCCTTGCCGGTGTCGGCGGCCGGGCATACCGTGAGCGCCACGAGCCCTTCCGAGCACGAGCAGACCCGACGAGGAGATGGCCATGGCGCACGGAGACATCACCCACCTCGAGATCCCGGTCACCGACTTCGAGCGCGCGCGGTCGTTCTACACCGCGCTGTTCGGCTGGCAGATCGAGGCGCCTCCCGGCTACGAGGAGTACCCGATGTGGCACGCGCCGAACCAGATCAGCGGCGGGGCGCTCACGCCGCGCAAGGACGACTTCACGCAGCCGCGCTCGGTCGTCGAGGTCGACTCGGTCGCCGACGCGCTGGCGACGGCCGCCGAGCAGGGCGGCACGGTGCTCGTGGAGCGCTCGCCCATCGGCGAGACCATGTGGTGGGGCCTGTTCGCCGATCCGGACGGCAACGTGATGGGGGTGTTCGAGGGCACCATGTAGGGCGCTGGCCCCGCCTTCGTCCGTCCTATCGGGAGATCACCTGCCGCCTCGAGCTGATGACGCCCGTGTCGAAGCCGGCCAGGTGCAGGCCGCCGTGGAAGCGCGCGTGCTCGATCTTCACGCAGCGGTCCATGACCACCGTCAACCCGCCGCCCTCGGCGATCCGCGCCGCCTCCTCGTTCCACGAGCCCAGCTGCAGCCACAGCGTCTTCGCGCCCACCGCGACGGCCTCGCGGGCGACGCCCGGCAGGTCCTTCTCGGCGCGGAACACGTCGACGAGATCGGGAACGACGGGCAGGTCGGCCAGCGACGGGTAGGCGGGGCGGCCGAGGATCGTCTCGGCGCGCGGGTTCACGAAGTACACCTCGTAGGGCGAGCTCGACGTGAGGTACGTGCCGACGAAGTAGCTGGCGCGCGCGGGGTTGTCGCTCGCGCCGACGATCGCGATCGTCTTCGTGCGCCGCAGGATCGCCAGGCGCTCGGCGGCCGACGGCCCCTCCCACGTGCGCCCGGCGGGCGCCGCGCCCGGCAGCTCGCACGCCTCGCCCTGCGCAGGCGCCGCCGCCGGCGCTGCCGCTGCCGCCGGCAGCTCGCACGAATCGCTCATCGCTCCGCTCCCGTCGCCTTCGTGAGGGCCTGATCCAGGTCCCAGATGATGTCGTCGGGGTCCTCGAGGCCCACCGAGATGCGGATGAGGTCGGCCGGCACGCCCGCCGCCTCCAGCTGCGCGGCGCTCAGCTGCTGGTGCGTCGTCGAGGCGGGGTGGATGACGAGGGTGCGGGCGTCGCCGATGTTGGCCAGGTGCGAGGCGAGCTGCACCGATTCGATGAACCGCTCCCCCGCCCCGCGGGCGGCCGCCGCGCGCTCGTCGTCCGAGCCGAACGATCCCTGCGGGCGCACGCCGAACGCGAAGACCGATCCGGGGCCGAGGGGCAGGTACCGCTGGGCGCGCTCGAAGTGCGGGTGCTCGGGCAGCCCCGCCCACGTGACGAACGACACGCGCGGGTCGGAGTACAGCCACTCCGCGACGATCCGCGCATTGGCGAGGTGCGCGTCGATCCGCTGCGGCAGGGTCTCGATGCCCTGCAGCAGGTTGAACGCCGACTGCGGGCTGAGCGCGGGGCCGATGTCGCGCAGCTGCTCGCTGCGCAGCTTGGTGAGGAAGCCGTACTCGCCGAAGTTGTCCCACCACCTGATGCCGCCGTATGACGGCACCGGCTCGGTCATCGTCGGGAACCTGCCGTTGCCCCAGTCGAACCGGCCCGCCTCGACGACGATGCCGCCCAGGGTCGTGCCGTGCCCGCCGAGGAACTTCGTGACCGAGTGGATGACGATGTCGGCGCCGTGCTCGATGGGCCGCACGAGGTACGGGGTGGCGAGGGTCGCGTCGACGACGAGCGGCACCCCGGCGGCATGCGCCACGTCGGCGAGCCCCGCGAGGTCGGCGATCTCGCCGCCCGGGTTGCCGATCACCTCGGTGTAGACGACCTTCGTGTTCTCGCGGATCGCGGCGGCGAAGTCGCCCGGATCGTCGGACGCGACGAACGTCGTCTCCACGCCGAAGCGGCGCAGCGTCACGTCGAGCTGCGTCACCGTGCCGCCGTACAGCTGCGCCGAGGCGACGACGTGATCGCCCGCGCCCACGAGGGCCGCGAAGGTGATGAACTCCGCGCTCATGCCGCTCGCCGTGGCCACGGCGCCGATCCCGCCCTCCAGCGACGCGAGGCGCTCCTCGAGCGCGGCGACGGTGGGGTTGCCGATGCGCGAGTAGATGCTGCCGTACTTCTGCAGCGCGAAGAGGTTCGCCGCATCCTGCGCGTCGTCGAACACGAACGACGTGGTCTGGTAGATCGGCACGGCCCGCGCGCCCGTGGCGGCGTCGGGCGTGCCGCCGGCGTGCAGGGCCCGCGTGCGGAACCCGAACCTTCGTTCAGACATGCTGCTCCTTCTTGACTCGCGCGACGGCCTCGCGCACGCCGTCGACGGCCCACGGGTTCTGCAGGCTCGTGGTGTCGCCCAGCTCATCGCCGTGCCACAGCTGCGCCAGCAGGCGCCGCAGGATCTTGCCCGAGCGCGTCTTGGGCAGCTCGGGCACGGTCACGATGTGGCTGGGCTTGGCGACGGGGCCGATCTCGCGCGCCACCTGCGCGCGCAGCTCGTCGTCGCTCGCGGCCCCGGATCGCACGACGAACGCGGCGACGGCGTGGCCCGTGACGGGGTCGGCCACGCCGGTCACGCCGGCCTCGCCCACGCCCGGGTGGGCGACGAGCGCCGACTCGATCTCAATGGTCGAGAGCCGGTGGCCCGAGACGTTCACGACGTCGTCGAGCCGGCCGAGGATCCACACGTGACCGTCCTCGTCCACCGTGGCGCCGTCGCCGGCCACGTAGTACGCGCCGTGCGCGCCGTGCCCCGCGTAGGGCGCCCAGTACGAGTCGCGGTAGCGCTTCGGGTCGCCCCACACGGTGCGGGCCATGCCCGGCCAGGGGCGGCGCACGACGAGCGTGCCCGAGCGGCCGGGCGCCACGGGCTCGCCGCGCTCGTCCACGACCGCCGCGTCGATCCCCGGCAGTGCCACGGTCGCCGATCCGGGCTTGAGCGTGGTGACGCCCGGCAGCGGCGCGATCATCGCCGCGCCGGTCTCGGACTGCCACCATGTGTCGACCACGGGCGTCTCGTCGCGGCCGTGGTTGCGGCGGAACCACACCCACGCCTCGGGGTTGATCGCCTCGCCGACGGTGCCGAGCAGCCGGATCGACGACAGGTCGTGGCCGTCGGGGACGCGATCCCCCCACCACGTCATGAACGTGCGGATGAGCGTGGGCGCCGTGTAGTAGACGGTGACGCCGTAGCGCTCGATGATCTCGAGGTGCCGCTCGCGGTGCGGGGTGTCGGGCGTGCCCTCGTAGATCACCTGCGTGAGGCCGTTGGACAGCGGCCCGTACAGCTCGTAGGTGTGCGCCGTGACCCACGCGAGGTCGGCCGTGCACCAGTGCACGTCGTCGGGCTTGGCGTCGAAGTGCGCCCAGTGCGCCCAGCTGGCGTGCGCGAGGTAGCCGCCCGAGGTGTGCACGAGGCCCTTCGGCCGCCCGGTGGTGCCGGAGGTGTAGATGATGAACAGCGGGTGCTCGGCGGGGAACGGGCGGGCCTCGTGCACATCGGGCGCGGTGTCGAAGACGTCGTGCCACCACACGTCGCGGCCCTCGGTCCACGCCACGTCCTGGCCGGTACGGCGCACGACGAGCACGTGCTCGAGGTGCTCCAGGCCCTCGGCGGCGCGGTCGGCGGCGCTCTTGACCTCCACCGCCTGGCCGCGGCGCCACTGGCCGTCACTCGTGACGAGCAGCTTGGCGCCCGTGTCCTGCAGCCGGAAGCGCACGGCCTCGGCGCTGAAGCCGCCGAAGACGAGCGAGTGCACGGCCCCGATCCGCGCGCACGCGAGCGCGATCACGACGGTCTCGACGAGCACGGGCAGGTACACGACCACGCGGTCCCCCGGCACGATCCCGAGCGCGGTTAGGGCGTTCGCCGCGCGCGAGACCCGGCGCTGCAGATCCGCATAGGTGACGGTGGTGCGATCGCCCGGCTCGCCCTCGAAGTGGATCGCGACCTTGTCGCCGCGGCCGGCGGCCACGTGCCGGTCGACGCAGTTGTGCGCGACGTTGAGGGTGCCGCCGTCGAACCAGCGCGCCTCGGGCACGGTGAGCTCGCCGTCGGGCCCGGGCACGGGCGGGTTCCAGGTGTGGGCGGTGTGCCACGGCTCGGCCCAGTCGAGGCGGCGCGCGGCCTCCTCCCAGAACGCCACGGGGTCGGCCGCGGCCCGATCGTACGCCTCGGCGCCGACGTTCGCCTGGGCCGCGAAGTCCGCCGGCGGCGGGTACACGCGCGTCTCGACGAGCCGCGCCTCGCCGGTCGCGGTCGCCTGATCCGGGGCGATCGTCATGCCCACCTCCGCAGCAGTCGGCGCTCGGCCAGCTGCAGCAGCGCGTTGGTGGCGGTGCCGAGCAGGGCGAGCAGGATGATGGCGAGCAGGATCTGGTCGACCCGACCCGTGGTCTGGGCGGTGCTGAGCAGCCAGCCGAGGCCCATCGACGCGCCCAGCAGCTCGGCGGCCACGAGGAACAGCCACGCCTGCGCGAGGCCGAGCCGCAGCCCCGAGATGAGCGACGGCACGGCGGCGGGCAGCTGCACGGTGCGGAACAGGTCCCAGCCGCGGTACCCGAACGAGCGGCCGGCCTCGACGAGCAGCGGATCGACGTGCTTGAGCCCCAGCGCCACCGTGGTGAACACGGGGAAGAACGCGCCGATCGCGACGAGGGTGACCTTCGACTCCTCGCCGATCTGCATCCACAGGATGAGCAGCGGCACCCACGCGAGCGAGGGCACGGCGCGCAGCGCCGCGAGCAGCGGGCCGAAGAGCACGTCACCGGCCCGCGAGAGCCCCACGACCGCGGCGACGGCCAGGCCGGCGACCGAGCCGAACAGGAAGCCCAGCAGCACGCGCTGCAGCGAGATGGCGATGTGCAGCCAGAGCTGGCCGCTCTCGCCCAGCTGGATCGCCGCCGTCACGACCGACGCCGGCGTGGGCAGCCGGTACGTCGGCACGATGCCCGTCGCCGTGACGAGCCACCAGGCCGCGAGGATGACGGCCGGCACCGCCAGGCCGCCGATCACGCGCAGGGCGGGGCGGGACCAGAACGGCTGCGCCTGTGCCGATCCCGCCGCCGGTGCGCCTGCGGTGCCCGCGGGTGCGATGCCCGCGCCGGTGTCGGTGTCCGTGTCGCCGAGGGTCACTGGCCGGTGGCCTTCTTCGCGAACTCGTCGTTGATGATCGTCTCGAGCGCCTCGCTCACGGCCTGCTCGCCGCCGGTCACGTCGCCGGACTCGGCGAGCAAGGGCGCGATCGTCTCGAGCACGGCGAGCTGGTCGTCGCCCGGCACGCCCGACACGTCGAGGTTGGAGCGCTCCTGGATCACCGTGGTCGCGACCTCGAGGTCGATCTGCGCGGCCTCTGCCAGCAGCTCGGCGGTCTCGTCGGGGTGCTCGAGGGCCCACGCGCGGGCCTCCTCGTAGGCGTCGACGACGGCCTGCGCCACGTCGGGGTGGTCGGTGAGGAACTCCTCGGTGGCGTTGAGGAAGCCGTAGGTGTTGAAGTCGACGTTGCGGTAGACGAGCTCGTCGCCCGACTCGACCTCGGCGGCGGCCATGATCGGGTCGAGCCCGGCCCACGCGTCCACGGATCCGCCGTCGAGGGCGGCGCGGCCGTCGGCGTGCTGCAGGTTCTGCAGCTCGATGTCGTCGAGCGTCAGGCCGCCCTCCTCGAGCGCCTGCAGCAGGAAGAAGTACGGGTCGGTGCCCACGGTGGCGGCGACCCTCTTGCCGGCGAGGTCCTCGACGCCCTGGATGTCGCTGTCGGGGCCGACGACGATGGCCGACCATTCGGGCTGCGAGTAGATGTCGATCACCTGGATGGGCGATCCGTTGGCGCGCGCGAGCAGCGCGGCCGATCCGGCCGTGGACGCGACGTCCGCCGATCCGGAGCGCAGCAGCTCGTTGGCCTTGTTGGATCCGGCCGACTGCACCCACTCGACGTTCACGCCCTCGAGCTTGTCTTCGAGGATGCCCTGCTCGCGGATGACGATGCTGAGCGGGTTGTAGGTGGCCCAGTCGATCGTGAGGGTGTCGGTCGACCACTCGGTGGCGCCGTCGCCGGACGCGCCGGCCGTGTCGGTGCCGCCCTCGCCGGCGAGGCAGCCGGTCAGCATCATCGCCAGCGCCCCCGCGGCGGCGATCGCGGGCACGGTGCGGCGGATGGTGGTGCTCATCGGTTCTCCTCGGTAGAGCGGACGGTGTGCTCGGGTGAGCGGGTGTGGTGGTGGGTGGGCACGCCGAGCCCCTCGAGCAGGGTGGCGCGCAGGTCGGCGAGGGCCCGGTCGGCGCGGTCGCGCGGGCGGCGGCCCGGCACCGTGACGACGCGGGCGATGGATCCGGCCCGGCGCGTGTCGGCGAGGGTGGATCCGCGCACGCTCGCGGTGGCGGCGGCGTTGATGGCGCCGATGCCGGCGTAGGACCCGAGGGCGACGGCCTTCGCGGTGGGGCGCGGGGCGGCGGGCTCGGTGTTGGTGCCGGCGGCGCCTGTGCCGGTGCCGGTGTCGTGGAGCGAGCGGAGCAGCAGGACGCGGTCGGCGAGGTAGAGCGCCTCCTCGACGTCGTGCGTGACGAGGAGGATGGTCGTGGGCTGGGCGGCGTGGATGTCGAGCAGCAGGTCGTGCATGCGCAGGCGCGTGAGGGCGTCGAGGGCGCCGAAGGGCTCGTCGAGCAGCAGCACGCCCGGATTGCGCGCGAGGGCGCGGGCGAGCGAGGCGCGTTGCGCCATGCCGCCGGAGACCTCGCTGGGCCGCTGGTCCGCGGCGTGCTCAAGGCCGACGAGGCGCAGCAGCTCGGCGACCCGCTTCGCTCCCGCCCCGCCGCGGCCGCGGCCGCGCGGCAGCCCGAGCGCGACGTTCTGCGCGATGGTGCGCCAGGGCAGCAGCCGGGACTCCTGGAAGGCGACGGCGGTGCGCTCGTCGGTGGCGCTCACCTCGGCGCCGTCGATGGCGATCCGCCCGCCCGTGGGCCGATCCAGCCCGCCGACCAGGCGCAGCAGCGTGGACTTGCCGCAGCCGGAGGGCCCGACGACGGCGACGATCTCGCCGGCGCGGACGTCGAGGTCGATCCCGTCGAGCACCGCCCGGGTGCCGGCCTTCGTCGCGAAGGCTCGCGAGACCCCGTCGAGCCGCACGGCGCCGGCCGCGCGGCTCGGCGCGCGCGTCTCGGTGGCGCGCGGGGCGTCGACGGTGGCGGTCATGGGTCCATGCTGGCGGCGTGGTCATGCGGGCGGCGAATCCGCCGTAATGCTCAGAAACAAAGCGGATCGCGGCGGGTGGCGTGGCGATGTGCGCAGGTTGCGCTCCCGGTCCGCGAGCTTCGCTCAGGCGGCTTGCGTCAGTCTGGCGCGCGCTCGAAGAGCCCGGGGTAGGTGACGACGAAGCCGTCGTCGTCGACCGTGAGGGTGCGGCGGAAGTCGGAGTCGCGCGATTCGTAGAGGTACTCGTGCCGCGACAGCCGCGTGTACCGCTGCGGATCGGGCAACACCGTCAGCTCGGGGACCGACACGTACGCCGTGACGATGTCGGCGCTCTGCCCTTCGGCGAGGCGGAGGCGGCGGATCGGGAGGGTGTTGCTGACGGGGCTCGCGGAGATGTCGGGTTCGTGCGCGTCCGCGAGGTCGGGGCGTGCTTCCCCGTCGACGGTCCATTCGTCGTCCACGCGTTCCAGCCGGCACGACCGCTCGCCGACGGCGAGCACCAGGGCGCGGAACCGCCAGTGCGGATCGGCCGCGATCGCGTACGAGAGCTCGCCGTGCTCGCCCGAGACGGTGCCCGTGATACGCACGCCCCGCCCTGAGATCTCGACGTGGCACGTCTCGGTGCTCGGCGATTCGATGCCCTTCCATCGGATGCTCCGCATGCCCCCATGGTCCCCGCCCCGCCGCGTCTCCGCCACGGGGTTGCGCCCGCAGTGGTTCAGAACGGGGCGGGATCGGGCGCGTGGACGGGGGCCGCGGAGCCGCCGCCCGAGGGGGTGGAGCCGTGGCCAGGGGGTGCGGTTTCGCCGCCGGGGTGCGCGGAACCGTCACCGGGCAGGGTGGTCTCGGTGAACCGCACGCCGGATGTGGGTCGGCCGGTGTAGTGGTGGCCGAGGGGGCTGGTCCATTCGAGCTCTCCCCCGCCGAGATGTCGCACCTGCCAGGGTGAGTGGTGTTTCAGCATGTGATGTCGCTTGCACAGGCTCTCGAGGTTGGTCACGTCGGTGGGGCCGCCCCTCGAGTGCGGGTGGATGTGGTCGGCGTCGCATCGTCGGGCGGCTTGTCGGCATCCGGGGAAGCGGCAGTGCTCGTCGCGGGCGCGGAGGAACCTGCGCTGCGCCGCGGTGGGCGTGTAGTGGTCGACGGTCAGCAGCGCCCCCGTGTCGGGGGCGAGGAACAGCCGCTCCCACCCGGTGGCCTCGGCCGCGAGACGGCGGGCTGTGGCCGGATCGATCGGCTCGCCGCCCGCCGTCGGGACGCCGCTGGGGCGACGACCGGTGCCGTGGGCCCCGGATGTCCCGCGCCGCCCGCGCCGCTGCTCGTGCATGGCGTCGCCCGCAGTCATGCCGGGGGCTCGGTGGGCGTGGATGCGGCCGTCGGTGAGGACGTGGGCGGGGATGGTGACGTGGACCACCCCGCGCACCTGGTCAAGCAGGTTCCGCCCGGCCCCATCCTCGACCATGTGCCCGGTCGGTGCGCCGGCGAGCAGCAGGGCACAGGCCAGGTCGGCGCGCAGCTCATCGATGCGGCGCTTGTCGGGCCCGGACGCCGCACCGACACCCTCCCCCGCCCCGGCGTCCGTATCGACAGCCCGCCCGAACGCGTCCCGCTCGGCGATCACGGTCCGCGCCATCGTGGTCAGCCGGTCGTGGATGCCCTGCACCAGCGGCACCGGTGCGGTCAGGCGCAGCTCGGCCATCCCGTCCTCCAGTGCCGTCACCCGCACACCCCGCCGCGCGCGGGCCGCCTCATGGCGTTGCGCGAGAGACTCCTCCAGGAACGCGTCGGCGATCGCCCGGCACATCGGCTTGAGCCCCGCCACCGTCGCGTCCTCCGCGACGCCGAGTGCCCGGGCCTCGTACTCCCGCCGATCCCCCGCATCCCCGATCCGTGACCCCTCCGCCACGATCACCGCGGCGTGACGCCCGGGCAGCCGGCCCTCCTCCACCTGCGTCAGCGTTGCTGGGAAGTCCCGCACCAGCAGGGCGGCGTCGACCATCCGGTTCTCGACCGTCCGCGGTCCCTCCCGCAGGACGGCGGCGACCTCCGCGGCCATCGACCGCACGGGCATGTCCCACTCCGGCGGGGCACCCGCACGCTCCACCTGCCCGACCGCGATATCCAACGCCCGGCCCAGCAGCCGCGCCTCCTCCGCCTCCAACCGTGCCCGCTCCGCCCGCACCACCTGCAGGCGCGACACGATCCGGCCCGCCTCGGCGCGCTCCGACGCCGTGGGCTCCCAGAAGACCGTGTCTCGTTCCATACCCCGATTCTCCCAGCCACCACCGACAACCATCGAAGAAATGTACGAGCTGGGGATAAGTCACGAGCGCTTTCCACAGGGCGAAAACGCGGTGGGCTTGATCGCCACATCCGCCCCGCGATCCTCACCCCACGATCCGCACACCGCGCCCCGCGATCCGCCCGGATACGCCAAAAGGCCGGACCCCCGAAGGGATCCGGCCTCTTGAACTAGAGCGGCTGCTTACGCGCCGGCGAGCTTCTCGCGCAGAGCGGCGAGGGCCTCGTCGTCGGCGAGCGTGCCGGCACCGGCCGACTCAGAGCTGAAGCTCTGGCCCGCGGCGGCGGCGCCACCGAAGTCGTCGCCCGCAGCGGCCTCGGCCTCGAGGGCCTTGGCGACGAGCGTCTTGTGCTGCTCCCAGCGAGCCTGCGCGGCGGCGTACTCGTCCTCCCACTTCTGGCGGGCCTCGTCGAAGCCCTCCAGCCACTGGTTGGTCTCGGGGTCGAAGCCCTCGGGGTACTTGTACTCGCCGTTCTCGTCGTACTCGGTGGTCATGCCGTACAGCGCCGGGTCGAACTCGGTGCCGTTGGGGTCGACCATCTCGTTCGCCTGCTTGAGCGAGAGCGAGATGCGGCGGCGGTCGAGGTCGATGTCGATGACGCGAACGAAGACCTCCTCGCCGACCGAGACGACCTGCTCAGCGAGCTCGACGTGCTTGTTCGACAGCTCCGAGATGTGCACGAGGCCCTCGATGCCGTCGGCGACGCGAACGAACGCACCGAACGGAACGAGCTTGGTGACCTTGCCCGGCGTGATCTGGCCGATCGCGTGGGTGCGGGCGAAGACCTGCCACGGGTCCTCCTGCGTCGCCTTGAGCGACAGCGAGACGCGCTCGCGGTCGAGGTCGACCTCGAGGATCTCGACGGTGACCTCCTGGCCCACCTCGACGACCTCGCTGGCGTGCTCGATGTGCTTCCACGACAGCTCCGAGACGTGCACGAGGCCGTCCACGCCGCCGAGGTCGACGAACGCACCGAAGTTGACGATCGACGAGACGACGCCCTTGCGGACCTGACCCTTGTGCAGGTTGTTCAGGAACTGCGTGCGCGTGGCCGACTGCGTCTCCTCGAGGAGGGCGCGGCGCGAGAGCACGACGTTGTTGCGGTTCTTGTCGAGCTCGAGGATCTTCGCCTCGATCTCCTGGCCGAGGTACGGCGTGAGGTCGCGGACGCGGCGCAGCTCGATGAGCGAGGCCGGCAGGAAGCCGCGCAGGCCGATGTCGACGATGAGGCCGCCCTTGACGACCTCGATGACGGTGCCGGTGACGACGCCGTCGTTCTCCTTGATCTTCTCCACGTCGCCCCAGGCGCGCTCGTACTGCGCGCGCTTCTTCGACAGGATCAGACGGCCTTCCTTGTCCTCCTTCTGGAGAACCAGGGCCTCGACGACGTCGCCGACGCTGACGACCTCGTTGGGGTCGACGTCGTGCTTGATGGAGAGCTCGCGCGAGGGGATGACGCCCTCGGTCTTGAAGCTGACGTCGAGCAGAACCTCGTCGCGGTCGATCTTGACGATCGTGCCCTCGATGATGTCGCCGTCGTTGAAGGACTTGAGAGTCTTCTCGACCGCGGCCAGGAAGTCCTCAGCAGAGCCGATGTCGTTGATCGCGACCTGCTTGGTGGCCGGGGCGGTCGTTGCGTTAGTCATGTAGTTGGTTTGCCTTATGGGGTTGGAGTCGGGCCTCGGATCGGGATCCCTCACGGACGTGCGGAACCGTGGATGAACCGAAGCGGTCTGGTTGGTTGTCGTACGTCACGCGGTGGGCCTGCCCGGCGAGCACGCCAGACCCCACGCACACGCGTGACACTTCAGGTTACCAGAGGGAACGCGGGCGGTGCGGGGGGGATTCCCGGGGTACAGATCCTTGCTTGGCAGCGCTCAAGGCTTTGTAACAGGCGCTCGCTGCAAACGAACTCGATCACATCTCGACCCGTCCAGGGGCGGGCTATGCGGCTTCCTCCGCGGACGGTAAGAGGTCGCCGTAGTGCTCGCGCAGGTATGCGAGCCCGTCGGAGACCGAAGGGTCGTGCTCGAGAGCCGACGTCACGAACTCGAGGCGCCGCTTGTTCTCGTCGATCACGTCCCGCCAGCGGCGGACATAGGCACGCACCTGCGGATGGCCTGCTTGCTTCTCCGGTTCAAACAGCAGGCCCATCTCGCGGTCGTCGCTCTTGATGCTGTTCTTCACGAGGTCATCGAAGTCCGTGACAAGCAGGATGAAGTCCCAAACGGCACGGTCGCTTGCGAACGCCGCGTTGCTGTTGACCGCGTTGATATAGTCCTCGAGCTGGTCGCGCTCCTTGCGAGAAGCCGTGATCCCCGGAGCCTTGAGTTCTACGACGAGGTGCCGGACCCGGTCGTGTTCCTGGAACTTCGCCGCGAAATGGAGGTCCGTTCGGCCGGACTTGCCATCCCACCGCTTCACGGGCTCCACTCCCGCCGAGGGCAATCCCTCGAGCCTGAGGTGCGTGCGCAGGAGCTCGGTGAGGCTGCGCTCACTACTCATCAGGTGGTACTCCTCGCCGAAGAGCCAGAGCTCTCGCTCAAGAATCTTGTGAAGGTGATCTCGTTCACCGACCTTGTCTGAGTCAACGGGATCGAACAGCAGATGCTCGAGACCCGCAAGGAACTTGTTCCGACTCGTGACAAGGTTCGTCGATCGAATCACGTTGGCGAGCGTCGACTCGGTCAGCAGCCGCGTCAGCGCCGATCGGTCTTCTTCGGAGAGGGCCGTGTACTCCGACAGGAGCACGCCGAGGTTCTCGGGGTCCGTCCGCAGCGCGTCCCGAACGAGGTTAAGCACTACCTTCTCGTTGGCCCTGCCTTTTGAGACACGAGGGACGACGGCGCTTGAGACCACGTCGAACAGCGCTCGCTCCGCCTTCTCGGGCTCGCTCTCGGCTTCCTCTTTGTATGGATAGATGCCCGTCTCTTTCCACTTCGAGACTTGCTTGCGCCGCTGATCTCGGCGTTGGGCGGCAAAGTGCTCGCGGATCGCCCTCTGCGCCGCCTTCCACACCGCGCCAGAGACGTCGTCAACGAGCTCTCCGAGACCCAGAACAGCGAGCGAATCCTCGGAGAAGTGGGGCCACGTGACATAGGCAGAAAACGGCAAGACGCCTTCGACGTCACCTCCTGGCGCTTCATGGACGAAGTGGCGGTCGTCCTTCCCGAAGTACAGGGCACGGTGGGTTCCGTTGCGCCACTCAATTATTCGGACGGTGACCGGCTTGTCCGGGTGGCCCGGGATGGGAGCCTCCAACGACTCATCCGCGACGATCTCGTCCTTCGGGTCGAGTGTCGACTCATCGAAGGTGACCGTCAGGCCAGGCTCGTTGAGCAGCACGGGCGCGAAGTGCGCGCGGAGCGCCGGCAGGGTCTTCTCGCTCTGCAGCGCGGTCAGACTTCGTACGCCGTCGTTCCAGGCGGTGACCATGGTCCCGGTCCTAGTGGCGGCTGAAGGAGTCGCCTCCCAGCGGAAGACGTGGCCGCTATCGCGAGAGCCCTCGATAATGACAGTTTCGTGAGTTCCCGCAGCGTTCACACTCTCGCTGCGCCACGCGACACGACCGCCGAGGGCGAATGCCCGCAGCCGCCCCTCGCCGCGCTTGCCATGAAGACCACGTTTACCGTTCTTTGAAGTCGTGGCTAGCGCCTTCCACGATCCGCCGATGCGGCCGTAGGCAGCTTCGACCTCGTCCGAGGTGATGCCGTGACCGTCATCTTCGACGACCACCGACTCGATGGCGTCCATGGCCGTCCGGTTGAGCACTACGCGCACGTTGTCAGCCTCGGCGTCGATGGCGTTCCAGATCAGTTCGGCTACGGCCCTCACCGGGTCGTGCTCGCGTGCCAGGCGGGTTACGAAGTCGGGGCTGGCTTGGAGGACGAGATCTCTCACGTGCCCACTCTAGGTATAACCGGGGACTTCGGTGGCAAGCGATCAGATCCCACGGCTCACAACGTAGGGCGACTGCAGAAGTAACGCGCCCGACTTCGCCTTCGCCGTAGATCCGACTGCGCCGTATCAGAACCGGAGGTCCTCGTCCGCCAACTCATCAGAATCTTCAGCGCTTGCGGCTGGAACCGGAACTGACCACGTGTGAGTCACCGACATCGTGCGGCTGTTTGGCTCGTACTGAGGGGGCATCTCGTTAACCTTCATCATTACGGGAACCCGGGCCGATACGCCCGCCATAATGCACACGCCGGTTGGGAGGATCGGCAAGGACTCGAAGGACACACGGTCCAGATAGGCCACCGCCTTCTCGACCGCTCGGATGTCCAAGTCGTTCACAAGACGGTGCAGGAAGTAATTGTGTAGCTGGGAGATGATCGTCGGCGAAATGTCGTGGGGACGCTGACTCGCGATCGTCAGGAAGACGCCGAACTTGCGGCCCTCCTTGACTACCGCCTCGAATGTTTCGAGGCGGTAGTCGCGCCACGCCTCGCTCTCGCGCGCCGATTCGAACGAGAGGATGTTGTGCGCTTCGTCGATGATCAGGTTGAGGTAACCATCGTCTGCCCGAGGAGCGGCCTTCTTCGTCTCGTACAAGTGCTTGCACAAGATCATCGGCAGCACCTTCCGCATGTCCAGATTGACGTCGCGGAGAGAAACCACAGTCAGAGGCTTTGACGCCACCATGTCGTCCGACACGACGATGAGTCTCTTGATGCCATCGATCCGTTCGTCCAGCCGTTTGATCAGCGGCCCGATGTGCTCACGGTTTGCGAATCCGTGGATGATATCGCGGTAGAACTGCATGACCAACTTGAACCGGACAAGATCCACGTCGGTGATCGACCTGAAGTCCTGTGCGACGCGCCCAAACCGGGCTCGAATGTTCGCATCCCACGTCGGGTTCGCGGCGTTGGCATACTCCGCGGTGGCTTTCCAGTAGAACGAGTTAGACTGTCCGCTCCGGAAGTCGAGGTTGTTGTTTACATCCTCGATCAGTCGACCGAAGTCATCGGAGGCCGCGGCGCCGAGGCAGGCGATCTGCTCCAGGAAGTTCACCGGCAGTCGCCGGTCCACGGACGGGTCCGTGTTGTGTGTCGCGCTGATGAAGAGGTTCGTGATCGCCGCCATCAGGTCGTCGCCGCTCTCGATCAGCTCCTCCCAATACTCGCTCTTGAGCACCCGGTTGACGAACGGCGCCTGTGTCTTTTCGGTGGCATCCAGAAGGATGTTCCAGAACGTCGGGTCATGAACCGCTGACTTGGGCAGCGGGAGCCTGTCGCCATCTGTCCGGCGCGTGGACAGCTTGTACTCCGCTTTCAGGCTCTCGCCCGCAATCACTGACGAAGACGGCACGTCTCCGTCGTCGCTGTTGACGTATTCGCCGTTGAAGTCGATAAGGACGAACTGGGACCGCTCGGCGAAGGCTGGCTGGTCGCCGAATCTCGCGAAGAGCTCGTGATAGAGCTTCGCCAAAGTGTAGGACTTGCCGCTACCAGTGTTCCCGAAGATGCCGACGTGGCTCGCAAATATCCCGTCAACGGCGATTTTGATGTTCTGCGTAGGCTCCATCGCCAGCACACCGACGGCGAGAGACATGTCGCCATCTCCCGTGAACGTGTGGATGGCCTCAAACTCTTCCTCAGTGAGGATGAAGCACTCGTTGTCCAGCAGGGGCATCTCGCGAACGCCACGGTAGAATTCATCGTTCTCCAGGTAGCCGATCAGACTGACGTCAAGTGCTCTGCTGAAAGTATCGGCCGAGCGCCGGTAGTCCTTCGATGCCGACCGGTCTTCGTCAACCCTCTCACCATCGACGACTGCGACAAGCTCGTTGAACCCCTTCGTGATCTTGACGTAGCTGCCCACCGCGACGTTCCGTACGATATCGCCCTTGTAGATCAGGTGAGAGCTGTTCTTGAGCTTGTCAACGGCAACGCGAACACGCCGCCCCTCTACCGATACGACCTTGCCGACGCTGAAAACGGCATCGCGTTGGAGGTGCGCCTCGTCATCAGGCGTCACTGCCAGCTCCCGAGGAGTTATTCAGTTTCAGCTCGATCACGTGGTCGGCCGTGAAGGGCTTCTCAGACAACAACGGCGTCAGGTAGTCGTCGACGAGTACGTCGAGGTCGATCTTCCGTTCGTCGCCCCCGTCCCTCGGCTCATGCGGCGCCACGAGCAGGATGTTGTTGTTCTTGACTTGCTCGTCGGGGAAGAGAACACGCATGCCGTCTCGCGCGCCGCGCGAGTAGCAGAAGACGATGACCTGCAGCGTCGGGTTGGCGCGAGCCGCACGCAACACCAGATCGAGTAGATGCTCGTCGCGGAAGGAGAAGCCATGGACGAGTAGAGCGCTGTTCTCTTTCTCAAGCTCATTCGCGAGTCGACGGATCAGTTCGTAGTAGGTCTTGTTCAGGACGGTAGTCGCGAACTTCGTTTTCTCCGGATTGACGATGCTCAGTTCGTGGTACGCATCCGTGAATGCCTGCCCATCTGCGTCAAGTCTCTTACCCGAAGCAGCTGCCATCAGCTTCGTTTCATCAACGTCGTCGGGTACAACGATCGGCAAGAGGCTTCCGGCGCGGACGGCTACGTCGAACGCTTCCTGAACCTTCTTTACGACCGACAGCTCGTGGTCGAAGTAGATCTCGTCGCCCTCCTGACGCCAGGCTGCTGAACCGTGGATCCGGAACAGGTTCACGACCGGGATCTCTGATCGGTATTCATAGTGCGTTCCCTGGCGCACTCGAAGCGTGCCGTACTCGCCAAGATCCAGGCGCGGGCGAAGCTTGCCCGAGAAGCCATCGTTCGTGTCGATCTCGAGTAGCTCAAGGGCCACTTCGAACGCCAGATCAACGTTAGTGGTGAAGATGTTCGCCTGTTTGCCGAGCAACGTACTGCGTCGCTTCAGCAGGATGCGGTTGATAGTGCTGACGAATCGGGAGTAGGACTTGATGAGGGAGCGCGCCGCGGGGTCGCGAGCAAGGAGCGGCAGGTTCGGCAACAAGACCTTGTCAAAGAAGTAGCCCTGTAGTGACGCTCGCACGAGGTTCGCCTCGGGATAGCCAGTGACGTAGTCGCCAACTCTGGTGAGCACGTTCTCGATGTCCCCGAGCTGCTCGAAAAAGGGGCTAGAGGTACCAGCGCCGATCAAGAAGCTCAAGTGCGAATCCTGCACGATCGTGCGCAAGCGCTCGACAGTGAGCCCGGCGGCCGGCTCCGCGCCGGTAGACGGGCCCGTAACACGCAGTTCGCTACTCATTGCTCGCACCCCCGCTGCCAAGCCCGAAGAACCGCTCGAAGAACCGGGTCAGTGCCTCGACCACGCGCTTCTTCTTCTCGCCGTGACCAGCCTCGCGGTTGAAACGCGAGACGGGCGGCAGGATGCGAGTGATCTCGGTGCCTGTCGTCCGCAGCTGGCCGTCACGGAAGGCACTATCGACGAACTCGCGCGTCTGGTCAGGTTTAAGGTTCTCCTGCTCGATGATTGCGTTGAGTTCCGCCTCACGCTTCGCCGCGATGAACGCGCTCCACTGCTCATCCACGGCGCCGCCTACGGAGATGGAGTCGACGAAGTTCTCCACGAGGTCGCGCTTGCTGCGCAGGCTCGGGCTGGCGTTGACGGCGCGGGAGATCTGGGCGCGGATCTCCTTGTCCTCGCCGTCGCCGAAGGATTCACGGTACTTCTCGACGAGCATGAGGATGTAGTCGACGTTGACCTCGACCTGCTTCACCAGCTCGATCTCGAAGACGACGTCGTCGTTGATGAGTTCCTTGTCTCCGTCGATCTTCGGGCGCCACTCGGCGTGAAGGTCGAGGTAGACGCTGCGATAGTCCTGGTACTGCCGATCCGTGAGCGGGTCCTGGCCGGCGAACTCGTCGAACGCGGTGAGGATGTTCCGTAGTCGGAGGATGGCGCTGAACAGCTGGATGAACTGCTTCTGCGCGGCCTCGCCGATGATCGGCTGCCCGAGCGGGAAGCTCGCCAGCATCTCGGTCACCTTGTCGGCGTACTCGCTGTAGTAGTCGTCGAACGGCTTGAGCAGCACGACCCCTCGAGCGCCCTTGTTGCCGAACAGCTCGAGCGCGGCGTTGGTCTCGTCCTCGAGGTCTCGGAACGCGACGATGTGGCCGTAGGTCTTGACGGAGTTGAGGATGCGGTTGGTGCGCGAGTAGGCCTGGATGAGGCCGTGGGCGCGGAGGTTCTTGTCGACGAACAGGGAGTTCATCGTCGTCGCGTCGAAGCCAGTCAGGAACATGTTGACCACGATGACAAGGTCGATCTCGCGGTTCTTCATCCGCTGCGACAGGTCCTTGTAATAGTTCTGGAACTTGTCGGCGCTGGTGTCGTAGCTGGTGCCGAAGAGGAAGTTGTAGTCCTTGATCGCGTACTCGAGGAAGTCCCGAGAGCTCCCGTCCATGCCCTCGGTGTCGAACGCCTCGTCGTCGAGGATCCCGTCCGCCTGCTCCTCATTCGCGCCGTAGCTGAAGATCACGCCCACCTTGAGTCGGCGATCGGGAGGCAGGCTCAGCATCTGCGCCTGGAACTCGTTGTAGTAGCGCTTGGCGGCCTCGATGGAGGCGGTCGCGAAAAGTGCGTTGAAGCCGCGGATGCGCTTCTTCTCGCGGATCGCTTCGAGTGCCTTCCGCGTGCGGACCGACTCGGCGACGTTGGTGACGATGGAGTGCTCGTAGCCGGCGACGTCTCGCTTGGTCTTCTGATCGAAGTGCTCGAGCGTGTACTTCACGATCTCGCTGATGCGGCGGGGGTCGAGCAGCGCCTTCTCGGCATCGATTGCCGGTACCTGCTTGTCGATGACGGTGCCGACCTTGACGGTGTTGACGTAGTCGATCTTGAACGGCAGGACGTTCTTGTCGGTGATGGCGTCGACGATCGTGTAGGTGTGGATCGCCATCTGGTGCGGCTCGGGTGGGCACGTGGCCGGGTCGCCGTGCTGGAAGCAGCCGAAGGCCTGTGCCGTGGTGCGAAGCGTCGGGTTGCCGCCCGTGCCGGCGTTGGCGGCGAAGATCGGGGTGCCGGTGAAGCCGAACAGGTTGTAGCGCTTGAACGCCCTCGTGATGGCCTCGTGCATGTCGCCGAACTGCGATCGGTGGCACTCGTCGAACACGATCACGACGTGGCCCGAGTAGATCTCGTGCCCCTTGTTCGCCTTGATGAACGTGGCGAGCTTCTGGATCGTCGTGATGATGATCGGCTGGTTGGTCTTGCCGTTCTTGAGCGTTGCGCCATTGGGCTTCGTGAGCTGCTCCGCCAGCACGCTCGTGCTCGTGTTGCTGTTCGCGGAACCCGGCGCAAAGCGGTCGTACTCGCGCATCGTCTGGTAGTCGAGGTCCTTACGGTCCACGACGAACAGCACCTTGTCGACGCTCGGCAGCTTCGACGCCAGCTGCGCCGTCTTGAACGACGTCAACGTCTTGCCGGAGCCGGTGGTGTGCCAGACGTAACCGCCGGCGTCGATCGTGCCGAGTCGCTTGTAGTTGGTCGAGATCTCGATCCTCTGCAGGATCCGCTCCGTCGCGACAATCTGATACGGCCGCATGACCAGCAGGTCGCGGTCGGCGGTCAGCACGCAGTAGCGGGTGAGGATGTTGAGCAGCGTGTGCTTGGCGAAGAAGGTCTTCACGAACGCCGTCAGATCCTGAATCGGCTTGTTCTGTGCGTCGGCCCACCACGATGTGAACTCGAAGGAGTTGCTCGTCTTCTTCCCCTTGCCGCCGCTGGCTGCCTTCTTCTGCTCGTCTAGGTGCTTCGAACGCGTCGAGTTCGAGTAGTACTTGGTGAGAGTGCCGTTGCTGATCACGAACAACTGGACGTACTCGAACAGGCCAGAACCGGCCCAGAAGCTGTCGCGCTGGTAACGGTTGATCTGGTTGAACGCCTCGCGGATGTCGACCCCGCGGCGCTTCAGCTCGATGTGCACCATCGGGAGGCCGTTGACCAGCACCGTCACGTCGTAGCGATTGGCGTACTTCGCGCCGCCCTCACCCTGTCCGATCTCGTACTGGTTGATGACCTGCAGATGGTTGTTGTGGATGTTCGTCTTGTCCAGCAGCGTGATGTTCTTCGTCGAACCGTCCTCACGCTTCAGGATCTGGACATGGTCCTCCTGGACGCGCACTGTCTTCTCGATGATGCCGTCGTTCTGACCCGCGATCTTCGTTGTGAAGAACGTCTCCCACTCGGTATCCGAGAAAGTGATGCCGTTGAGCCGTTCCAGCTGCACACGCAAGTTCGCCACCAGCTGTGCCTCGGAGATCACCGGCAGATACTCATACGCCTGTGCCTCGAGCAGACGAATCATCTCGCGCTCGAGGTCCGCCTCTGACTGGTAGGCAGACTCGGCGTGAGCATCCGGAACATACTCCGCGACGACCGTGCTCTCGGCGGAGACAGCGATCGGGTCGTACTTGCGAGCAGGCGCGTCACTCATGCCAGGAGCTCCTTGAAGGTCAGAAGCCGATCACGGTAGAACTCGTACTGCTTGCGACGAGCCGTGAGCTCCGCGGGGAGACCACTGGTTAAGTCGTTAGTGAGGCTCTCGAAGTTATCGAGTAGCGATATGAGCCGATCTTGCTCTTCGAGGGTCGGTACCGGCACGAGTACCCGGCGAAGCGAAGCCATAGAGACGCTCGCAACCGTCGATCCATCTGCAACCCCCAAGATACGCGTACGAATGCCTCCGGAGCGCAAGAGATGAATCAGGAACCGCGAACGGATCATGTCCTTCTTCGGAGTCAATGCGTAGACGCCTTCCTTAATGTTCCAATCGCGGGGCTCCTCAGCGACCAGCGCCGTCCGGCCGATCGTTCCAGTGCCTGAAAACAAGACATCGCCGGCTCGCAAACGGGAGCGCGCCTGAATGCGAGCCAACCCAGCATCATCCACTCGGTCAGTCTTCTCTGTTGGGCGTACCGTAAATCCGGCGAGCTCGCGAACTGTGATGTAATGGTTCGTTGCGCCGGGCGGGTTCAGCTTGAAGTTCTGGCGGGGATTAAGACCGGTTCGCAATTCCTCGATAACATCACCGAGCGCAATTTTGGTGACCGAATCACCAAAGGCGAGCAGGTCCTCCCGATAGTGCTCATACTGCGCGCGACGGGCTTCCAGCTCCGCTTCGAGCTCCGCTTCCAGCTGAGTGAACTTATCCAATACTCCCACAATCTCACGCTGGATCTCGAGAGGCGGGACGGGGATTTGAATCTTCGCTAGGGAATCACCGGAGACGCGGCGGACCTTCGTGCCCGAGATAAATCGGCGCTTCTGATCCTGAAAAGAGGTCGACTGGAAGAAGTACGACACATATTTCGGGTCGAGCTCGTGACGGTAGATGTACGCGTCACCGCTCACGACAACATCGGTGGCTCCGAGCCAGGCAGTAGCCTTCGCCACGGCGGCGTCGTCTTCACTGGTCGTCGCGATCAGCAGGTCGCCAGGGTGTGCATGACGAAGCTTCGCAGCGATCACCTCTTCGGTGAACGACTTAGCCTCGGTAGCCCACACACCGTAATGGGTGTGGATCTGGCCGTAATGAATTGCCGGAACCCCCTCCTCGCGAAGGTCCGATTTCTGAAGCCCGTTTCCTCGAACGAAAACGCCAACCTGGCCAAGCGCCGTCAGCGCGACCCCGTGGGGGCAGAGGTCTGCGACGAGGTCATCGATCCGGCTCACTTCGAGCCCTCCAGGTCAGCCACGATCTCGTCGATCGCCGTGCGGAGCTCGGCCTGGCGGGCGACGATGCGTGCGATCTCGGCGTTCAGCTCGGTGATGTCGACCTCTTCGCGGGTGTCCTCGGCTTCGATGTAACTGGACACCGCGATGTTGTAGCCGTTGTCCGCGATGTCCTCGTTGCTCACCAGCTTCGCGAAGTGGTCTTCGTCCTCGCGACGCTCGTAGGCGCCGAGGATGTTCTGCTGGTTGTCCGACAGCAGCTTGTTCTTGTTGCCGACGCGCTGGAACTCGGCCGAGGCGTTGATGAACAGGACGTCGTTGGTCTTCTTCGACTTCTTGAGCACCAAGATGCAGGTCGCGATGGTGGTACCGAAGAAGAGGTCCGGCGGCAGCTGGATGACGGCGTCGACGTAGTTGTTGTCGATCAGGTACTTGCGGATCTTCTGCTCCGCTCCCCCGCGGTACAGCACCCCAGGAAACTCAACGATGGCTGCAGTGCCGTTGACCGCCAGCCAGCTGAGCATGTGCATCGTGAAAGCGAGGTCGGCCTTCGACTTCGGCGCCAGCACACCGGCCGGCGCGAACCGCTCGTCGTTGATGAGCAGCGGATTGGCATCGCCCTCCCACCTGATCGAGTACGGCGGGTTGGAAACGATCGCCTCGAACGGCTCATCGTCCCAGTGCTGCGGGTCGATCAGGGTGTCGCCGTGGGCGAGGTTGAAGTCGGCGTAGTTGATGTCGTGCAGGAACATGTTGATCCGCGCCAGGTTGTACGTGGTCAGGTTGATCTCCTGCCCGTAGAACCCCTGGCGGACGTTGTTCTTGCCGAGCACCTTGGCGAACTTCAGCAGCAGCGAGCCCGAGCCGACGGCCGGGTCGTAGACCTTGTTGACCGACTTCTTACCCGAGACCGCAATGCGCGCCAGCAGCTCCGACACCTCCTGCGGCGTGTAGTACTCACCACCGGACTTGCCCGCGTTCGCCGCGTACATCTGCATCAGGTACTCGTAGGCGTCGCCGAACAGGTCGATCGAGTTGTCCTCGAAGCGCCCCAGGGGCAGGTCGCCGATGGCGTCCAGCAGCTTCACGAGCTTCTCGTTGCGACGGGCGACGGTGGAGCCGAGCTTGTTGCTGTTGACGTCGAGATCGTCGAACAGCCCCTTCAGATCATCCTCGGAGTCGGTGCCAAGCGCGGAGCCCTCGATGTTCTTGAACACGCGCTCGAGCGTCTCGTTGAGGTTCTCGTCCTCAGCGGCGCGACGGCGCACATTGACGAACAGCTCGCTCGGGAGGATGAAGAAGCCCTTCTCCGCCACGACGTCCCGGCGAGCGAACTCCGCCTGATCGTCAGGCAGCTTCGCGTAGTCGAAGGACTCGTCGCCGGCTTCGCGCTCGCCCTTGTTGATGTACGCAGTCAGGTTCTCGGAGATGAATCGGTAGAACAGCATCCCGAGCACGTAGCTCTTGAAGTCCCACCCATCGACGGAGCCTCGGAGATCGTTCGCGATGCGCCAGATCGTCTTGTGCAGCTCAGCGCGCTGGGCTTCCTTCGTGGTGGGTGCCATGCGGGTCTACTCCTGTGAGGTGAGCGCGGGCGAACTCGCGGCCTCGCCGCGTTGCCGTGTCCGGGTACAGATGGATACTTTCACGCGGCTCCGACATCGCGCGCGAGGCGCGCACCCCGCTAGTCCGCGAGCACCCACACACGCTTGAGCGGGAGGCGCGACTGGATGTCGTCGGGCAGGCGGTCGTACGTGCGCAGCACGGCGTCGACGACGTCTTCCGCGGTCCAGGCGCGAAGACGGAACTGCTGCTTGTAGACGTTGTCCTTTGCCGGCTTGGTCAGGCCGCCCCATGCCACCAGGAGACCGTGGTCGGCGCCCTGCTCGTGCACCACGCCGCTGAGGTCGCGAACCACGCCGTCCGACACCTGGCCGCCGGACTTCACCTGGACCACCACGCGAGGCGAGTCCATGCCGAGCACCCCGCGGCCGGCGATCACGTCGATCCCACGGTCGGCGCCCACCGGCGACTTGCGGCACACGAATCCCTCCGCCTCAAGGATGGCGGCGACCAGGACCTCGAGCCCGTCGCCGACGAACTCCTCGGAGATGCGCGCCATGATGCGGTCTCGCGCCACCTCGAGCAGATCGGTCTGCGACTCCGGCTCGTCGACATCGTCGTCGTTTGTCACCGCGCCGGCGCCCTTGGTAGACGTGCCGACGCCCAGCTGCCCGGGGTCCACCCCTGTCTCCATCAGCGCCTCGAGACGCTGCTCGGCGGCGCCTCGAGAGGGCGCGAAAATGGTGAGCGCGCTTCCCAGGGTGTAGAGCAGGTCCTGCTTGACCGCCGTCCGGGGCAGGTCCGTGACCTTCCATTCGACCTCGACCACGTGCCGACGATCTGCCGGCATGTCGTCGCCGAGGTAGCGGTACCCGCCGATCACCCGGCCGAGCGCGATCGTGCCGCCGCCGTTCTTCAGGGGAAGCGCGAGCAGGTCGCCCGGCTGAACGCGCGAACGAAGGGCGTAGAGCTGGCCGGTGTAGTTCGGGTGCACCTTTGGGCTGTCGGGGTACATCCGCGCCACCAGCTCGGCGATCTCCTCGCGAGTCTCGTACGGCGTGAGGTCGGGCACTTCCTGCCAGCCGCCGCCCGAAAATCCGTTCTCAAGCGCCCAGTCCTCGCGCTCGCCGTACCGACCTGCCCTGATCACCCATGCCCGCGCCATCGCACGCTCCCTTCTCGCAGCCGCATTGACACTATCGGCTCGCGTCCGGCGGGCGTCAGCGTACGGCGGGAGGAGCGCACCGGCCGCGCCGCCGCCCACAATCCACCGGCTGGCGCCAGTATCCACGTTCAGCGGGCGCGATGTCGGAGGTCCGCGCTACATTGCCCCTGTCGACCCCGCGTAAGGAAGGGCATTTGTCATGGCTGTTGGGTATCGCGCCGTGTTTCGAGTCGATCCAGCCAACGACGCCATCCAGCTCGCCGACGACGTCCTCCACGATTGGCTCAAGTCAAAGAGGCCGCGTCGTCAGCGCCGCGATGATGTCAGTTGGACAGTGCAGGGGATCCACAAGGTCTCAGGCTCCGTAGAGCTTCACGTCACACATAGCGACCACGAGCAGGACGGCAGTCGCCGGCGCCTCTACCGCCTTATCGAAAGCAACCCGGCGGGTCGCTTCACGGTTTCGATCTTCGCTGCCTCACTACCCTCGGCGCGACCGCACCCGCAAACGCTCGTCGTCGAGGTTCAGAAGGACGAAGTCGACAGGGACAGCGCGATCGACGCGATCTCACCGCCACGCCTTGTGCGCTCTTTGCTCGATACCGCACTGATCAGGAACGGTACTACTCTCCTCAGCGGCACGCCCATCGTCATCCGCCCGGGCGACGAGCGGCTCGTGCTTGACGCAATCACCGACCCCGAACGCACGGTTTCCGTATACGTCGCCGCGTCACCGTCGCGAGACCGTGACGCGAACTGGCGCAATATTGTCGAGCGACTCACGAAGGAGAGCGCTGGCGTAGCAGTGGCGTTCTCGGTGTGTGCAGACGCCGTGGAGTCGCTCAACTCATTGCTACCGGAGTCTCATCGCGTTCAAGTAGGGAACGTGCGGACCTTCATGCCTAGAGTCAATCTCGAGAGTCCCGCAGACGCTCTACGCCACAAGTGGATCGGCCCCGCGACGATGGCGCGGTCCATTCGGAACGGCAGGGTGTCCGACGGAATGCAACGCCGTCACGCCCGCGTGGCGCGCCGAAGATTTGTGGAGATGGACCTGCCTGCCGACGTGCGCAGGACGATCGATCTTCTTCGGCGAGCTGAGACATCTGTTGAGCGAGCCGAACGCGTCGCCACGATCCTCCGCGATAAACCGGTTCCCCTCACCGCCCCGCTACCCACCGTCGAGGTTGCCAAGAACCGAGCGGTTGAAAGCGCACCGCTCACCCCGTGGTACGAGCGCGGCAGAAGCTTGATCAAGCGCTGGCTCGGTATCGACGACGCGACACCCGGCCATTTCGTTGGTCTCAATGACTTCATCGTCACAAAGACGACCGAACTCACGGTTGCCGAACAGCAGCTCGACGAAGCCGCCAACACCGAGCAGGAGCTGCGCGTCGAACTCGGCGAGTTGCACAAGCGGTTCGAGGACAATGCGCTGGATCTCGCGCAGGCGGAAGAGGAGTTGCAGGAGGCGCGTCGGGAGGCATCGATTCTCCGCAGGCGCCTCGCTCAGAGCGAGCAGCCCGAAGCGGCCCACGTCGAGCCAGACGATGAGGCATGGGAAGCACCGAACACGCTCGAGGAACTGATCGGACGGCTGAAGTCACAAGATTGTCCGGCGACACGGGTGGAGTTCACCGGTTCGGAGAGCGCCGCCCTCGAGATCGACAAGCGGGATGCTCTCGGCATGTACGCCAAGATGTTCTGGCGATACATCCGCGTCCTTCATGAGTACGCCGAAGCATGCGCTGACGGAACCTTCTCGGGTTCCGTCCACACGTACCTCGCAGACGGCCGTGGCCAGGGCGTCACCCCAACCCGCCACGCAGCGAGAGAGAGCGACTCTGTCCTCAACAACGCGAAATGGCGAGCCGAACGAGTGTTTCCGGTGCCGACAGATGTTCACGAGTCCGGAAGGATCCTCATGGACGCTCATTTCAAGCCGACCCATCGAGACACGTTTGCTCCGCGCATGCACTACTACGACGACACTGCGGGCACGGGCAAGATCTATGTCGGTTACATCGGCCGCCACCTAACCAACACGTTGACCTGAGAGTGGTGGTCGGAAGCTTCGCGCCGTACCCTTCCCCTCATGACCGTCCCACGCCGCATCGCCCGCGTCCTGCTCGGCACCGCCCTCGTCGGGGCCGGGGTGTCGCACCTCACCGTGGCGCGGAAGGAGTTCCGGGCGCAGGTGCCCGAGTTCGTGCCGCTCGATCCCGACGCCACCGTCGTGATCTCGGGCGTCAAGGAGATCCTGCTCGGAATGCTGCTGGTGTTCGCGCGCAAGCGGCGGCGGCTGGTCGGGTGGATCGCCGCCGCATTCTTCGTCGCGATCTTCCCCGGGAACATCGCGCAGTGGATGCACGAGCGCGACGGGTTCGGGCTTGACACCGAGGAGAAGCGGTTCGCGCGGCTGTTCTTCCAGCCCGTGCTCGTCGCGTGGGCACTGTGGTCCACGCGATCCGGCGAGCGCCGGCTCAAGGGCTGAGCGCCGCTACCCCGTCACGAGCCACGCGTAGCCGTGCGGCTCCAGCGTGAGGCCGTCCGTGTGTCGCTCTCCCGTGAGCACGTCGGTGCCGGCGAGCGGCAGCGACACCGGCTCGTCGCTCACGTTGACCGCCGCCACCACCTCGTCGGGCGTGCCCGCGGCGCGGCGCACGACGAGCACGCGTGGGTCGAGCTGCTCCACGCGCTGCGCCGCGAAGGGCGAGAAGCCCGGCAGCGAGCGCCGTATCTGCAGCAGGTGACGCAGCCCCTCGAGCATGCCCGAGCGGCGGGGCGAGGTCGCCAGCTCCGCCGCGAGACGGTCGGCGTCGAGCGTCTCGCGGTTGATGCGCCGCGGGATGCCGCTCGCCTCCATGCCCGCGCGGTCCTGACTCGATCCGAACAGCGAGTGGTAGTAGATCGCCGGCACGCCCACGAGCGAGAGCAGGATCGCGTGCGCGGCGAGCCCGCGGCGCACGGCGGACGCGTCGGGATCCGGATCGGCGGGGTCCACGAGCGCGTCGAGGTAGTTGGTGTTGAGCTCGTAGACGCTCTCTGATCCGTCCGGCCGTGCCGCCATCGACACCGTGCCGCCGCGCGCGAGCGTGCGCTCGACGAGCAGCGCGCGGTCCGCGTCGCTCAGCAGGCCCTCGGTGGGGCGGATGCCGATGCCGTCGTGGCTGGCCAGGAAGTTGAACCACGTGGCCGTCTCGCTCACCGGGCCGATGCCCGCGGCCCACTCGGCGAGCGCAGTCGCCCGGCCCGTCACGAACGCGTGCAGCACGAGCGGCGGCAGCGCGAACTGGTAGACCATGTTCGCCTCGTCCGATCCGTCGCCGAAGTAGGTGACGTTGTCGGCGTGCGGCACGTTCGTCTCGGTCAGCAGCAGCGTGCCCGGCGCGAGGGCGTCGACGAGCACGCGCCACACCCGGATGACCGTGTGCGTCTGCGGCAGGTGGATGCACGTCGTGCCCGACTGCTTCCACAGGAACCCGATCGCATCGAGCCGCACCGTGGTGGCACCGCGCGCCACGTAGCCGAGCAGGATGTCGGTGAGCTCGAGCAGCACGGCGGGGGTGCTCGGATCGACGTCCACCTGATCGGGACCGAACGTCGTCCACGCGCGCGCCGTCGTCCCGTCGGGACGCTCGTAGGCGTGCACGAGCGGGCTCACCCGGGGGCGCACGACGCGCGACGTGTCGAAGTCGGGCCCTGGTTCGAGGAAGAAGCCGGCGTAGCGGGAGTCGCGCGCCAGCCACGAGCGGAACCATTCGCTCGAGCTCGACACGTGATTGGCGACGAAGTCGAGCGCGAGCCGGTGGTCGGCGCGCAGCTCGGCCACGTCGTCCCACGAGCCGAGCGCCGGGTTGACCCGACGGTGGTCGGTCACGCCGAAGCCGTCGTCGGAGGTCCACGGGTAGATCGGCAGCAGGTGCACGTCGGTCACGGCGTCGCGCACGTGCGCGCGCAGCACCGAGGCCAGCGTGTGCAACGGCGCCTCGCCCTCGCGGCGGAACGCGTCGCCGTACGTGATGAGGTAGGCCGTGCCCTCGTCCGGCCGCGCGCGCTCCTGCGAGCGCAGCTGCGGCGCCCACCGCTCCGCGAGCGCCAGCAGCTCCGTCAGCACCCGCTCGGCCCCGTCGCCGTACAGCTCCGCCAGCAGGGGCGCGAGCCGCTCCCGCATCCCGTCCACGTCGATCCGCGTCATCCGTTCGTCCCTTCCAGCAGCCGGCGCACATACTCCAGCCCGCGCTCATCCAGCTCGGCGATGCGATCCGAGAACCCCCGCAGCCCTGGCGCGGCCAGCACGACCTCGGCCCACTCGTCGCGCAGCGCGAACTGCGGCCGCGCGACGAGGCAGTCCGGATCGGTGGTCCACAGCCGCCCGTGCTGCCACGCGCGCGCCTCGAGCGACATGCGCCCGCGCAGCCCCTGCGAGCCGTCCTCGCCGCCCTCGTGGAACGTGTCGGGCGAGACGCGCATCGCGTCGAAGAAGCCCACGCTCGGCAGGATCGGCGCCCCGCACCCGAGCAGGTACGCGCGCTCGCCCATCACCTCGCGGATGAGGGCGAGGCCCGAGCGGTACGCCGCCACCGGCGTCGCGTCCGGATCGTGCCGGCGACCCGGTACGGCGCCGGCGTAGAGGAAGTCGAGCTTGAGGTAGTCCACGCCGAGCTCGCGCAGGCCCGCGAAGACCTCGGCGAGGTGCGCGCGCACGCCCGGGTGGGTCAGGTCGAGCCCCACGAGGTCGTCGCCCCAGTTGTGCCCGGCGGGGCCGACGAGCCACTCGGGGTGGCGCCGGGCGAGCGCGGAGCGCGCGCCGACCGAGAAGGGCGCGAGCCACACCCCGGCCCGCAGCCCCTCGTCGTGGATCGCCGCCACCGTGTCGGGCAGCGACCCGAAGCGCGGGTGGGGCCGCGTGCCCTCCCCCGTGCCCAGGCTCCAGCCGTCGTCGACCTGCACGACGTCCACCGGCAGCGCGAGCCGCCGGATCTCGCGCAGGTTCTCGAGCACGTCCGCGGCCGTCACCTGCTCGAAGTAGCGGTACCATGTGCACCACACACGCGGCACGGGCGCCGGCACGCGCGCGCCCGCCGCGGCGCCCAGGCGATCGCCGAACGCCGCGAGCGCCGCGTCACCGCCCGATCCGTCCCGCCACGTGTGCACCGGTCCGTCGGCGCTGACGACGACGCGATCACCCCGCCACTCGGCGCGGATCGAGGGGACCTCGCGCGAGGCGTCGAGCGTGCCGTACGTGCGCGCGGGCGCGCCGCCGCCGGGGTCGACCACGAGCAGCCCCTCGCCCTGCACGCCGCGCTCGGGCAGGGCTCTGCCGGGGCGGAACCGCATGAGGTGCTGCCACTCGTGCTCAGGCCGGTGCGCCGGGTCGCGCCGGCCGTACCAGGTGGTGGGGCTCCAGCTCTGCCAGCCCTCGGCGTAGACGCGGGCGTCGGGGCCGGCGGGGACCTCATCGATCTCGATCATGCCGGCACCTCCACGCGCTCGCCGGGGCGCGTGACCACGAGCCGCTCGGGCCGCACCGGCGCGCCACCCGCCGCGGCCGAGGCGACGGCGGCCAGGCCGATCCGCACCGTGGCGACGACGTGCTCGGCGGCGTTCTCGGGCTCCCGGTCCTCGGCGATCGCCGTGAGCAGCTCGCCCATCGCGCCGGCAAAGCCGTCGGTGAACCACTCGCCCTCCAGCGGGAAGGGCGTCCGCTCGCCGTCGCGCTCCAGCACGAGCGCGTCGGAGCCGAGCAGCACGCTGCCGCGCAGGGTGCCGCGCGTGCCGTGGATCCAGAACGGGCAGCCACCGGCGCCGGCGACGGCGTCGCCCACCACGCGCAGCGTCGCGCTCGCGCCCGAGTCGAGCCCGAGCTGCAGCGTCGCGTGCCACGGGTTGCGCGCGGCGGCGGGCTGGCCCGGCACCCGCGAGTCGGCGGCCTGCACGCTCGTGACCGCGGCGCCCTCGAGCCAGCAGCGGGTGATGTCGATCCAGTGCACGAGGTAGTCGCTCAGCAGCATGTGCGGCACCTCGTCGAAGGGCGTGCCGGCCAGGGGCGGCAGCGGCTTGTCGTGCAGGTGCGTGACGCCCACGACCTCGCCGATCGCGCCCTCGCGCACGAGCAGCGTGGCCAGCCGCCACGCGGGCGCCCACCGCCCGTTCTGGTTCACGGCCACGCGCACGCCGCGCTCCCGCGCCGCCGTGAGCACCCGGGCCAGGCGCGGCAGCTCCGCGGCATCGGCGATGAGCGGCTTCTGCGCGAGCACGTGGCGGCCGGCGTCCACGGCGGCCTCGATGAGGTCGAGGCGACCCGCGGGGCCGGTGGCGATGTCGACCACGCCGACGTGGGGGTCCCGCAGCAGCTCGGCGACCGTCTCGTGCACCGTGCCGATGCCGGCATCCGCGGCGAGCGCGTGCGCGTGCGCCGGCGTGCGCGAGGCGACCGCGACGACGGGCACGCCCCACGCGGCGTAGGCGGGCAGGTGCGCGCTGCGCGCGATGGCCCCCGCGCCGATCAGCCCGACGCCCGGCGGGTCGGCGGGCACGCGCGGGCGGATGTCGGGCACGGGGATCATCGCGCCTCCCCGGGCGCCGCGTCGAACCGCAGGATCGCCTGCAGCATGGCCGGGTCGCCGCCGTCCAGCCGCGCGAACACCGCCGCGACGTCGTCGGCGTCCACGATGTCGGTGACGAGCGCCGCCGCGTCAACGCGCCCCGCCGCGAGCTGCCCCATGACCGTGCGGACGAGGCGCGCCTGATCCCAGCGCCGGCCGAGCTCCACGGGCACGCCGGAGATCTGGCTCGCGACGATCCGCACGCGGTTGTGATGGAACTCCTCGCCCAGGCGCAGGTGCGGCGCGCCGCCCTGGTAGAAGCCCGACGCGGCGACGAGGCCCTCCACGACCACGCTGCGCACGGCCTCGTGCAGCGCCGCGTCCACGCCGGAGAGCTCAATCGCGCTGTCGGCCCCGCCGCCCGTGAGCTCGCGGATCCGCTCCCCCGCGCCGCCGGGTCGCCGCGCGTCGACCGTCTCGGCGGCGCCGAACGCGTGAGCCGTCTCCAGCCGCGATGGCTGCGCGTCGACCGCGATGACGCGCGCACCCGAGAGCACGGCCAGCCGGGTGGCGAGCAGCCCGATCACGCCCTGCCCGAAGACGGCCACCTGCTCCCCCAGCCGCACGTCGGCGGCGAGCACGGCGTTGAGGGCGATCGAGCCCACGCGTGCGAACGTGCCGAGGAGCGGATCCACGCCAGCGGGCAGCACGCGCCACGCCAGCGCGGCGGCCGGCAGCACGGCGTCGCTGCGGTGGCCCCAGATGCCGTGCACGACGTCGCCCACGCGCGGCGCGGCGACATCGTCGGCCACCTCCACCACCTGCCCCACCTCCGAGTAGCCCCACCCCTGCACGGGATAGGCGAAGCTCGGCTCGCCCGGCACGAACAGGCGCCGCTCGGCGTCCCACGTCGACGTGAGGTAGGGGTTCGTGCCGCGGTACGCCGTCAGCTCGGTGCCGGCCGAGATGCCCGAGTACCAGGTCGCGACGCGCACGGTGCCCGGCAGCAGGGGCATGGGCTCGGTCTCGACGAGCTCGACGTGGCGCGGGGCGGTGAACTGCACGATGCGGGGCACGAGGATGCGCCCTCCTTCCGGGTGGGGGTGCGGGGAGGTGTCGGTCGGCGGGATCGAGCGCGCTCAGCCGGTCACGCGATCAGCCCTTCTCGGCGCCGGCGGTGAGGCCGCCCGTGAGCAGCTTCTCGGAGGCGAAGAACAGCACGATGATCGGCAGGGTGAGGATCACGGATCCCGCCATCAGCACGGTCGTCGGCACCTCGATGCTCCCCGAGAGCTGCGACAGGCCGAGCGACACCGTCCACGCGTCGCGCCGCTCCACGAGGAACAGCAGCGCGAAGAGGAACTCGTTCCACGCGATCATGAAGATGAACAGTCCGTTCGACACGATCGCCGGCATCGCCAGCGGCAGGCTGATCTTGCGCATGGTCTGCAGCCGCGTGGCGCCGTCGATCGCGGCGGCCTCCTCGAGCGAGACGGGGATCGTCGCGAAGTAGTTGCGCAGCGTGTAGATCGACACCGCCACCACCTGCGACACGTACACGATCAGCAGCCCGACGAGCGAGCCGCGCAGGCCGATCTGCGTGAAGAACACGAACAGCGGCACGGCCAGCAGGATGCTCGGGAAGAAGTACACCGCCAGGAACAGCGCCGAGATCTGGCGGCGCCCGAGGAACGCCAGCCGGCTCACGGCGTACGAGCCGGGGATGGCGACGAGCAGCGACAGCGCGACGGTGCCGAGCGCCACGAGCAGCGAGTTGCGCATGAACGACGCGAAGCCCTGCCCGCCCTCCGAGACCGGCAGCAGCACGTCGATGTACGTGCTGGGGTCGAACTCCTCGATCGTGATCCACAGCGCGCCGGGGTTCTGCAGCAGCGAGTCGAGCGAGCGGAAGCTCAGCAGCACCATGTAGAAGAACGGGAACACCGCCACGAGAAGCAGCAGCACGATCACGATCGGCCGCAGCACCCCGAACAGGGCGTTCTCGAAGCGATCCCGGTTGACGCCGCGGCTCCGTGGCGCGGCGACCGGCGCGCGGTCAAGCGTGGCGGTCATGCCTGCTCCTCCTCTCGGCCGAACAGCTTGAGGTACACGACGACGAGCACGGCCAGGATGACGGCGAGCACGAGCGCCTGCGCGGCCGCGGCGCCGATGTCGCCGCGCGCCGTGAGGTAGTCGAACACGCGCACCGAGACGACCTCGGTGCCGGCGCCGCCGCCGGTGAGCAGGTAGATGTCGTCGAAGTTGTTGAAGGTCCAGATGAACCGCAGCACGCTCAGCACGGCGATCGTCGGCAGCAGCTGCGGCAACAGGATGTGGCGGAACCGCTGCGTGGGCGTCGCGCCGTCGATCCGCGCGGCCTCGTCGAGCACGCCGGGCACGGCGCTCAGGCGCGCGGTGAGGAACAGGAAGGCGAACGGGAACGAGCGCCACCCCTCGAACAGGATGACCGTGATCAGCGCGATCGGCAGCTCGATCGTCGCGCCGAAGACCGTGACGGGGAGCGAGCGGTCCGAGAGGAACGCGACCGGATCGTCCCATCCCAGCACGTTCGTGCCGAACCAGTTCACGATCCCGAACTGCGGGTTGAGCATGGTCGTCCACACGAACGCCGCGGCCACGACCGGGGCGACGTACGGCAGCAGCAGCGAGGCCCGGATGAGGCTGCGGCCGCGGAACGAGCGGTTCAGTGCGAGCGCCGCGATGAGCCCCACGCCGATGGCCAGCGCCGTGCCGCACACCGAGTAGACGACCGTCGTCAGCAGCGCTTGGAAGAAGCCGGGCGAGGTGAGCACGCTCACGAAGTTGTCGAGCGTGTACTGGCCGAAGAAGCCCGTGCCGCGGATGTTGATGAGGCGCACGTTCTGGAACGCCAGCGCGATCGCCCACAGGATCGGCAGCACGACCGCGACGGCGACGATGATCACCGTGGGCGAGATGAGCACGAGGCCCGCGCGGTTCTCCTCGCGGCGGCGGAAGTTCGCACCCGTGCGCCCCCGCCGCGACCGGTCGCCGCGCTCGGGGAGGTCGGGGGCCGGGCCGGTGAGGCCCGACCCCCCTGCGAGTTGCGTCATCGCACCGACTCGGCGATCGACCTCGCCGCCTCGGCGGCGGCCTCGGCCGCGGTCTGCGGGTCGTCGCCCTGGGCGACCTCGCTCACGGCCTGTGCCACGGGCAGCTCGCCCTGCAGCGCGCCGAGCAGGTTGCCCTGGCCCTGCGCGATGCCCCAGCGGGCGATGTTCTCGGGCCCCTCGGCCACGGCCTCGAGCACCTCGGGCGCGTAGAAGTCCGACAGGGGCGCCTGCGTGTCGACGCCGGCGGGCAGCGTGGCCCAGGCGTCCGAGTAGCGCGTCGGCTCGTCGGGCGTGCCCGCGCGCACGGGCACGCGCCCCTCGGGCGCGATGTCGATCCAGTCCTCGTATCCGTCGCTCATCATGTACTCGATGAGCGACTGCGCGTCCTCGGCGTTGCCGCCCGCCGTGATCGTCCACGAGGTGATCTCGCCGAACTGCGCCGGCTCGCTGCCGTCGGGGCCCGCGATGGCCGTCACGACGCCCGTGTTCTGGGCGAGGAAGGCCGGATCGTCCTGGCACTCGGCGCAGGACGGCATCGCGTCGTCGCGCAGGCCCGCCAGCTCGTCGAGCACGAAGCTCGACCAGATGAACATCGCCGCGTCGCCCGCGAAGTAGCTCGCGCGCGTCGTGTCGACATCCTGCGCGCCGGGCACGGAGTAGTTCGTCACGAGGTCGCCGTAGAACTCGAACGCCGAAACGCACGGGTCGGAGTCGAGCTGGATCTCGCCGGCGTCGTCCACGAGCTCGCATCCATTGCCGAGCGCGATGTGCTCGAACGTCTGCTCGGTGAACGCGTCGCCCGGGGCGGTCGCGCCGACGAAACCGGCCACGTCGCCCGAGTTGAGCGTCTCGGCCGCCTCGAGGATCAGGTCGTACGAGTCGGGCGTCTCCAGTTCCGCGGCCTCGAACAGGTCCGTGCGATAGAAGAGCATCTGCGTCCACGACTCGCTCGGCACCGCGAGCTGCGTGTCGCCATCGGCGGTGAGCTCGATCGCCTGCTCGGAGAACGTCGACGGGTCGAGCGCGTCGAGCGTGGCGCCCACGGCGTCGGTGTCGATGAGTTCGTTGACCGAGAGCGTGCGCACCTGCGGCAGCGAGATGCCGCCGATCACGTCGGGCAGGTCGCCGGCCGCGGCCGCCGAGGTGATGAGCTGGGCGAACTGATCCTCGGCGACCGAGACGACCTCCACGTCGATGCCGGTCTCCTCGGTGAACGCGGCGACGATGTCCTCCGTCGCGGCGACGCGATCGGGCAGGTCCTCCTGCACCCAGAAGGTGAGCCCGTCCTCACCCCCGCCGCCGTCGCCCGAGCTCGTGCAGCCGGTGAGCGCGAGTGCCACCGCACTCATGGCTGCCAACGTCGTCATTGCTGTGGCACGAGTCTTCACCGTGCGCCTCCTTGCGCTGTGGGACTTCGGATCGAACACCGGCCGCGCCAGGCGATCCGGAGTTATGCCTAGAAGTTATGCACGTAATCGCTAGGTGTCAAGCATAATTGCGGTGACGGGCCGCGCGAACGTCGCCGATGATGGATCGCGACGGTCCCGCCGCGCGCACCACGGCGGTCGCGCGGACCTGAATTTGGAGGAAGCGATGCCCGGTCCGGGAGACGTTCTCGAGCTCATCCGTTCGGGGCGGGCCACGACCCGCGGCGAGGTGCTCGACGTCACCGGACTGTCCCGCATGACGGTGGCGGCCCGCATCGACGCCCTGCTGCGCGAGGGATACATCGTCGAGAACGGCGCCGACCGCGTCACGGGCGGGCGGCCGTCGCGCCGGCTGGCGTTCCACACCTCCCGCGCGAGCGTGCTCGCCGCGACCGTCGACACCACGCACACGACGGTCGCGATCACCGACCTGGCGGGGCGCATCACCGAGACCGAGCGCATCGCCGTGCGCGTGGCCGATGGCCCCGACGCCACCCTGCGGGCGATCGTCGAGAGCGCGCGAGGCCTGCTGGAGCGCGCGGGCGTGCCGATCGATCGGGTGAGCGGCATGGGGATCAGCGTGCCCGGCCCGATCGATCCCGACACGGGCCGCCCGAGCCAGCCGCCGATCATGCCGGGGTGGGACGCCTACCCGCTGACCGACCACCTGCGCGACGCCCTGGGCGTGCCGGTGCTCGCCTCGAACGACGCCGACGCCGCCGCGCTCGGCGAGCAGCGCGCGGCGCATCCGGATGCGCGGGCGCTGTGCTTCATCAAAGTGTCGACGGGCATCGGCACCGGGATCGTCATCGGCGGGCAGGTGTACCGGGGCACGGACGGCGGGGCCGGCGACGTCGGCCACGTGAAGCTGGCCGGTCACGGCGACCGGCAGTGCCAGTGCGGCGCCTTCGGATGCCTCGCCGCCGTCGCCTCGGGCCGCGCCGTCGCCCAGTCGCTCGCCGAGCTGGGCAAGCCGGCCTCGTCCGGCTCGGACGTGGGCTCGTACCTCGCCGCCGGCGACGCGGATGCGGCGCGGCTCACGCAGGAGGCCGGGCGCGTGCTCGGCGAGGTGGTCGCGATGATCGTCTCGGTGCTCAACCCCTCGAACGTCGTCGTGGGCGGGATGCTCGCCTCCCCGCCGCTACTCGCCGGCATCCGCGAGACGCTCTACCCCCGGTCGCTGCCCCGAGCCACCCGTCACCTCACGATCAGCGAGTCGACGCTCGGGGAGCACGCGGGCATCGTCGGCCTGGCCGCGATGGTCGTCGAGCACGAGTACTCGGCGGCGGCGGTCAACGCCGCGCTCTCCGCCTGACCGGGCGGATCAGCGGCGCGCGAGCGCGAACGCCGCGGCACACAAGGCGGCGGTGACGGCCGCGAAGCACCACAGCCCCGTGGGCAGGGGCAGCACGCGCAGCGCGGCGCCGAGGCCGAGCACGGGCATGGCCAGCCCCGCATAACCACAGGCGAAGACGACCGAGGTCTGGCGGAAGGCGGCCCCGGGCGCGGCGGGAAGGAAGCACGCATGGCAGAGAACACCTGGCCGCTGAAGAACAGGCTGCCCGAGGGACATCTGTTCCTCACGAAGGCCGAGTTGCTGGAGATCCGCGACGAGGTCGACGACGAGACGCCGCTCTGGATCAACAACTACTGGCAGCCGATCCGCCAGATCACGCAGCGCCCGGTCGATCTGATCGCGATCCGGCCCGACGGGGTGCATCTGGGCTGAGCGACGGTACGGGCGGGCCCTGACCATCGCGGGGCCCGCCCGTGCCGTCCCGCGATGAACCGCACCGCGGTCGGTGCCGTCGCCGCCGACGCGATATCGCGCATCCGCTCACAGCCAGGGCTTCGCCACGCACTCTCCACATCCGGCCGCTGAACCGCGTCGGCGCGCCCTCGCGGCCCGTACGGTGACGACATGTTCGCCGAGCCCTCGCCCCGCTTCGTTCGCGTCGATGTCGGTCACATCGGCGACCGCGGCGAGCCGCGCTGGTCGTTCGAGATGCTGAAGGACGCGCCACTGCGCTCGCTGGGATTCGCCCTCACCATCGCCACGGGCGACGACGAGGAATGGCGCGCGCTCGAGGACGAGCGCCGGCGGATCGGCGATCTCGCGGCAGTGTGGGGCGGTATGCGGGCCACGACGCACACGCCGATCGGGGCGAGCCGGCAGCACTGGGTCGCGGTGTCCGACGAGCGCGAAGCGCTCGTGGGTGAGCCGCTCGTCGCGCTGCGCCAGGCTGCCCCTCCCCCGCATGCTCCGCACCTCGCGTGGTGGAGCGATGCGACGCCCATCCATCCCGCGCACCTTCAGCACGAGCTCGACGACGTCTTCGGCTTCGTCCCCCGCACCCCCGAGCCCTGGGACTATGGCGGGCACGGCTCCCCGCTCGCCTCGCTGCTCTCGCGTCTGCCAGCCTTCGAGAGGCTGAGCCTTCTCACCCGGATCGACCAGCGCGGCCTGCTCAAGGCCGATCCGCTCCGCTCGGAGGAGCTCATGGCGCTGACGACGGGGCTCGCCACGTTCGTCGGCGCCATCGGCGACGGCATCGAGCAGGAGGACGCCCCGGGCGCACTCGCCGAGATCGGCGAACGGGTCGCGAGCGAGCTGGGGTGGCCGCCGGACGCTCCCGGGAGACACGGCCGGCCGCCGGGCGAGGATCTCGTGCGCGCGTCGTGGGACCTGCGACTCCTGCGGCGCCTGCGCGGCCGGATCGTGCCGACGAGGAAGGGCCGCCTCGCGGACGCGCGCGCGATGACGGATGTCGCCCTCGAGGTGCTCACTCACCGCCACCACCGTCGCCACAGCTGGGCGGCGTCGTTCTCTCCCGCGTCGACGCTCGCGCTGCTCGCCATCGCCGACGGCGTCGGCGATCACCTCGCTCGCCTTCCCGCTCACTTGGCAACACAGCTCGAAACCGCTCGCACCATCCCTCCCGATGGCATGAGCGACGTTTACCCGATACACAGCGCGAACCCCGCGGAGATCGCGCTCCCGGATGTCCTCGACGCCCTCGCGCTGCTGAGCGCGCCGGGCGCCTTCGGCCGCATCACACTCGAGATGCGGCGGCTCGCGCACGTCGCGATCACCCGCACGCGGTTCCCCGGTTGGTTCTGACGCCATGTTCTACAATGAAGCACATGGATCGGATCGGCATCCGCGAGCTGAAGCAGAACGCGTCGGCCGTCGTCGCACGCGTGGCGGCGGGTGAGACCGTGACGATCACCGACCGGCGCCGCGCCGTCGCGCAGCTCGCCCCACTGAGCGAGGGCCGCGTCGCGCAGCTCGTCGCGACCGGGCGGGCGCGCGCGCCCAAGCACTCGCTCGCCGCCCTCGACGCGCCGAGCGTCGAGGGCGAGCTCGCGTCGACCCTGCGGCAGATGCGCGACGACGAGCGGTACTGAGGCGCCGTGGTGCATTACCTCGACACGTCCGCCCTGGCCAAGCTCGTCGTCCGCGAGGCCGAGACCGACGCCCTCATGGCCTGGGCCCGCGAGCATGCCGCGCACGCCGTCAGCTCCGACCTCGCGCGCACCGAGCTGCTCCGGGCCGTGCGCCGCGCGCACCCCGACCAGGCGGAGCGCGCACGCGACGTGCTCGACCGCATCACGCTGCTCGCGCTGACGCCCGACGTGCTCGAGGCGGCCGGCCGCGTCGACCCCGTCGCGTTGCGCAGCCTCGACGCGATCCACCTCGCCGCCGCCCTGTCGCTGGGAGACGAGCTCGACGCGATCGTCACCTACGACGACCGGCTCGCCGAAGCGGCCCGCCGCAACGGCGTGCACGTGGCCGCACCCGCCTGAGCCTGCGCCACGGGGCAAGGAGCAGCCGGTTTCCCCCTGGCCATATAAGCTGTCCTTATGGATGCCGTCGAACTTCTCCGCGCAGCCCAGCGCGACGAGACCGTCGCACGGGTGCGGCGCGGTATGGCGCTGCGGGAACTCGTGACCCAGTGCGGCTCGCAGAGTGCCGCATCGCGGGTTCTCGGCATCACACAGCCGGCTGTGAGCCAGCAGCTGCGCGCCCTCGGCCCGATCGACATGATCGCGACCGACATCGTCGTGGATGCCGCGGCGCCGCTCCTCAAGCAGGCGGCCGCGGAGCACGGTTTCCACGACCTTGCGGTGTTCGGATCGACCGCACGCGGCGACGCCGATTCGACTTCCGACGTGGATCTCCTCGTCACAGAACCCGACGGCGCGACCCTGTTCGATGTCGCTCGGCTACGACGGCGCTTCGAAGAGATCCTGGCCCGACCAGTCGATCTCGTCCTGTGGGGCGCGCTCGACGAGCGCGACGATGCGGACATCATCCGAGAAGCGGTCCGCCTGTGATGGATCTCAGGAGCGCGAAGGACCTCCTCCATATCGACGAGTGGCTTCGGCTCGCCGCGCAGATCGTGGAGCACGGCGAGCTCGCATACCTGAGCGACCCTCTCCTGCAGGAGGCGGGAGACGCGCTCATGATGAAGCTCGGAGAGGCGGCGAGGCGGCTCCAGGAACGCGGTGTGACCGCGCCGCCCGGTATCGCGTGGCGCGATGCGTCGGACAACCGCAATCTCCTCATCCACGAGTACGACAGGATCAAGCGAACGGTCGCGTGGCGCACGCTCGCCGACGCACTCCCGCGGTGGCGGATTGCTCTTGCTCCGATGATTCGGGAGGCGCGTCACACCGTCGATCCGAGGTGAGCGCTGCGGCCCCGTGCCGAAGCGCCCCGCCTGAGCCTGCGCCCTACCGCGCCCGCACCGCCGTGAGCGCCGTCACCGCCGCCGCGGCCGACCACGCCTGCGGGCGGCACGCCGCCGGATACGGCGTGGGCACGTCGGTCTCAGAGCGGGGGTCGCCGCTGTGCAGTTCGGGCACGCGGTAGACGAAGCCCTCCGCGGCGTCGAGCATGCCGTCGACCACCCGGTTCGCCTCGTCCACGAGGCCGGCGCGCACCATGCCGTGCACCGCGATCGCGGTGTCGTGGGTCCACACGCTTCCGCCGTGGTACGACAGCGGCCAGTAGCCCGCCGCTCCCGTCGACATCGTGCGGATGCCGAAGCCCGAGGCCATCGACTCCCCCAGCAGCAGCTCGGCGACGTGGCGCTCCTCGTCGCGCTCCAGGATCCCCGTGCCGATGAGGTGGCCGACGTTGCTCGTGAGCGTGTCGACCGGGCGCTTGTCGCGATCCAGCGCCACCGCCGGGTAGCGGCCCTCCGGCGTCTCCACCCAGAACGACTCCGCGAAGCGCCGGCGCAGATCCGCCGCCCACGCGCGCAGCTGCGCCGGCCCGTGCGGCTCGTCGCCCTCGCCGAAGCGCTCGAGCAGCTCGGCCCCGGCGAGCGCCGCCTCGTACGCGTAGGCCTGCACCTCGCACAGCGCAATCGGCCCCTCGGCCAGGCGCCCGTCGCGCCACTGGATCGAGTCGCCCGAGTCCTTCCAGCCCTGGTTCGCCAGACCCTTGCCCGTGCGGTCGATGTAGTCGATGAAGCCGTCGCCGTCGCTGTCGCCGTACTCGATGAGCCACGCCAGCGCGCGGCGCAGCGCCGGGATGAGCGGGCGCACCTCGTCCTCGGGCATGCCCGCCCGCCACGCGTCGTGCAGCAGGCACACCCACAGCGGCGTGGAGTCGACGCTGCCGTAGTACAGCGGCGGCAGCGACACGTTCTCGCCCGGGATCTCGAGCGTCGACGAGCGCAGCTCGTGCAGGATCTTGCCCGGCTCCTGGGCCGTCGCCGCGTCGTCCGCGTCGCCCTGCAGGCGCGCCAGCACCCGCAGCGTCGACGCCGCGATCGCCGCGTCGAGCGGCAGCATGAGGCGCGCGGCCCAGATGGAGTCGCGGCCGAACAGCGTGAAGAACCACGGCGCCCCGGCCGCGTAGAACTCGTCCTCCGGGTGGCCCGGCAGCGCCAGGCGCAGCGCGTCGAGGTCGCCCAGCGCCGTCTCGAGCCAGCGCGCCAGGCGCGGGTGGCGCTGCGTCACCTCGCCGATCACCTCGCGCGCATCCCACGGCGCCGGGCGGCGCGCCGGCTCCACCACGAGCGTGTCGTCGTGCAGCTCCAGCCACCACGACGCGCGTGCCTCGCCCCGCGCGGGCGCCTCGAGGCGCCACGTCGCGACGATCGCGCCGCCGTCCTCGCGCAGCTCGGCGCCCGGCGCCGACAGCACGAAGCTCTGCGCACCCGCGACCACCTCCGCTTCGCCATCCCGGATCGTCGTCTCGAACGCGCCCGGCACCGATCCGCCCGCCTTCACGGCGTGCAGCGACGCGAACTCCGGCACGAACCGGATCGACAGGGTCGTTCCCACCGGCACGCTGCGCCCGTTGCGCAGCACCCACGACTCGCTCACCCGCCGGCCGTCCACGGTGCGGTCGCGCACGATCCGCACCTTCGGATCGGCGACCCACTCCTCGTCCAGGCCGCGCAGCAGCCCCGCGAAGACGACGCGCGAGGGCCCGTGCGTCGACAGCGAGATCCATTCGATGCGCGAGTCGGCGCACGTCGTGGCGATCTCGCGCACGTGCCGCACATCGCCGTGGAAGATGCCGTCGATCGCCGCGGCGCCGAGGTCGCCGTCGCGCCCCGACCACACCTGGGTGGGCGCCCGCAGCGCGATGACGGCGTCGTCGAGCAGGGGCTGCAGCGGCGGCTGCGGCTCGGCAACGGTGGGGGCAGAGGTCATGGTGTCTGCTGGCTCCTTCCCTTGGCGTTCTGGGTCCGATGTGGGATGTCCCGGGATGAATCAGAACATCGGCGGGGCCTCGTTCCTTCCGAGCGATCCGATGGTGGCACATCGCCACGCCTGCCCTCATCCGGCGGACCGCAAGAGGCTTGCCCCGCCGGCCGGACCGGTGGTTGCCTGCCGTCATGGCGGAGGGCGAGCACGGACCGGGCGCGGGGGCCGAAGGACGGATCCGGGTCGGGATCTCCGGGTGGCGCTACGCCGGGTGGCGCGGCGACTTCTACCCGCGCGGGCTGCCGCAGCGGCTCGAGCTGGCATACGTCGGCGAGCGGATGGACACGCTCGAGCTGAACGGCTCGTTCTACTCCCTGCAGCGGCCCGAGAGCTACGCGCGCTGGCGCGACGCCGTGCCCGACCACTTCGCGTTCGCGGTGAAGGGCTCGCGGTACATCACGCACATGCTGCGGCTGCGCGACGCGGGCACCGCCATGGCGAACTTCTTCGCCTCGGGCGTGCTCGCGCTCGGCCCGAAGCTCGGCCCGTTCCTGTGGCAGCTGCCCGAGCGGCAGGAGTTCGACCCCGAGGGCCTCGACGCCTTCCTCGCCGCGCTGCCGCGCACCACCGGCGAGGCCCTCGCGCTCGCCCGGCGCCACGACGAGCGGCTCGAGGGCCGGGCGTGGCTGCAGATCGAGGCCGACGTGCCGCTGCGGCACGCACTCGAGCCGCGCGCGGCAAGCTTCGAGGACCCGGCCGTGCCCGAGCTGCTGCGCCGGCACCGCGTGGCCCTCACCGTGGCCGACACCGCCGGGCGGTGGCCGCGCTTCGGCGAGGTGACGGCCGACTTCGCCTACGTGCGGCTGCACGGCGCGCACGACCTCTACGCGAGCGGCTACTCCCCCGCCGAGCTCGACGAGTGGTCCGGGCGGATCCGCGCGTGGGCCGACGGATCCGGCACGCCCGACGGCCGCCCGCGCGACGTGTACGTCTACTTCGACAACGACGCCCGCGGTCACGCGCCGCACGACGCCGTCGCGCTCGCGGCACGGCTGGGCCGGGTGGCCGCCGAGGCGCCCGGTCACGATCCGGCCTGATCCGCGCGCACCACGCGCGCCCCCGAGGACGAGAGCACCACCTGCCGGCGCAGCGCCAGCCCGGCGCCGTCGGCCGCCGCCGCGATGCCGCCGATCCACTCCCGCAGCCCACCCGCCACGCGATGCCGTCCGGGCCGCTCCCACACGAGCACCACGGCGTCGGCACGCACGAGGCCCGCGAAGTCCGCCGCCCGCCGCGCCAGCAGCTCCGCGTGCGTGACCTCACCGAGCTCCGGGTCGCGCACGCGGGATCGGGGGTCACGCGGCAGCCCGTCGATCGGGAGGATCGGGTCGGTCAGCCGCCCGCGCGCGTCGAGGAACAGCAGCCACACCCGCGGCGCGTAGGCGCCGCCGAGCAGCGCCCGCACGAGCATCTCGAGGCCTGCGTCGTCGCGCACCTCGAAGGCGCGCAGGTCGTCGCCGGGAGCATCCGTCATACCTCCCACGCTCGCGCCCGGCGATCGCCCGTGGGCCGCACCAGCGCGATCTGTGGACGGATCCGCCGCTCCGCGCGGCTGTGGACGCCCCGCACCGCACCCGAACAGCGAAACGGCCCCGTCCCGAGAACCGGGACGAGGCCGCCGCAGCGAACCTGCGCGTCAGGGCATGACGAGCACGGCCTTGACCGTGGCACCCGACTGGGTGTCGGCGATGGCCTGTTCCATCTGCTCGAACGGGTAGGTGGTGATCAGCTCGTCGAACGGGAAGCGGCCGGCCTGGTGCAGCGCGACGAGCTCCGGGATGAAGTTCTGCGGGATCGCATCGCCCTCGATCGCGCCGACGAGCGTCTTGCCCGAGGCGGCGACCAGGCCGAGGTCGATCGTGCTGCCCGGCTTCGGCACACCCACCAGCGCGATCCGGGCGCCGAAGGCCGTCGCCTGGATGAGCTGCTCGATGACGGGCGCGACACCCGTCGTGTCGACGGCGTAGGAGGCACCGCCGCCCGTGATCTCGAGGATGCGGGCCGTCGTGTCCTCCTCCTTGCCGTTGATGAGGTGCGTCGCGCCGAGTCGCTGGGCGAACTCGAGGCGCTCGGGGATCACGTCGACCGCGATGATCGTCGTGGCGCCGGCCACCTTCGCGCCCATGATGGCCGACAGTCCCACCGCGCCCGTGCCGGCGACGACGATCGACGCTCCCGCGGGCACGTCGAGCGAGTTCAGCACGGTGCCCGCACCGGTCTGGATGCCGCAGCCGAGCGGGCCCGCGAGCTCGAGCGGGGTGCCCTCGGGCAGCTTGACGACGTTCTTCGCCGAGGCGATCGCGTGCGTCGCGAACGACGACTGTCCGAAGAAGCTGCCGTGCACGGGGCTGCCGTCGGCGGCGCTCAGCGTGGTGGTGCCGTCCTCGCGCACGCCGCCGAAGTTCAGCGGCATGAAGTTCAGGCAGTAGGCCTCGCGCCCGGCCAGGCAGTTGCTGCAGCGGCCGCACGCCGCGTACGACAGGCTCACGGCGTCGCCCACGGCGAGGCCGTGCACCGCCGAGCCGACCTGCTCGACGACGCCCGCGCCCTCGTGACCGAGGACGAACGGGAAGGCGCCGGGGATGTGGCCGTGCTGCACGGCGAGGTCGGTGTGGCACAGGCCGGTGGCGACGATCTTGACGAGCACCTCATCGGGCTGCAGATCGCCGAGCGTGAGGTCTTCGAAGCGGAACGGCTCGTCGACGCCGTGGAGCACGGCCGCGCGAACGGATGTGGTCATCTCGAGTCCTTTCAGAGTGCATTCAGGTGGACGCACCATCCACGCTACGCCTGCCGGAGAGGACGGGATCAGATATCGCCGGAATCTGCCGGGAATCCGGCGCAACCTGCGCGTACGCTCAGCGCACCTTGCCGAGGAACTCCCGCGTGCGCGCGTGCTGGGGGCGCTCGATGACCTCGGCCGCCGGGCCCTCCTCGACGACGACGCCGCCGTCCATGAAGACCACGCGGTCGGCCACGTCGCGCGCGAAGCCCATCTCGTGCGTGACGACGATCATCGTCATGCCCTCGTCCGCCAGCTCGCGCATGACGTCGAGCACCTCGCCGACGAGCTCGGGGTCGAGCGCCGACGTCGGCTCGTCGAAGAGCATGAGCTCGGGCTTCATCGCGAGCGAGCGCGCGATCGCCACGCGCTGCTGCTGACCGCCCGAGAGCTCGTGCGGGTACGCGTCCATCCGGTGCGCCAGGCCCACGCGCGTCAGCAGCGCCCGCGCCTCCGCCTGCGCCTGCGCGCGCGGCACGCCGCGCACCCCGATCGGCCCCTCCGAGACGTTCTCGAGCGCCGTCATGTGGCCGAACAGGTTGAAGCGCTGGAAGACCATGCCGATCCTCTCGCGCCGCGCCGCGACCTCGCGCTCGCGCAGCTCGTAGAGCCGGCCGTTGCTCTCGCGGTAGCCCACGTGCTCGCCGGCCACGCGCAGCTCTCCCCCGTCGATCCGCTCGAGGTGGTTGATGCAGCGCAGGAACGTCGACTTGCCCGATCCGCTCGGGCCGATGAGGCACACGACCTCGCCGGGCGCGACCGCGAGGTCGATGCCCTTCAGCACCTCGTTGTCGCCGAAGCGCTTGCGCACGCCGACGGCCTGGACGAGCGGAGCGTTCATCGGGTCCTCCCCGGCAGGATGCGGCGCAGCACGTCGCCGACGCTCGACGCGTCGCTCACCGACGAGTACTCGAAGCGCCGCTCGATGAAGTACTGGCCGATGCTGAACACGGTCGTGAGGATCAGGTACCAGATCGACACCGTGAGCAGCAGCTCGACCACGAGCAGGTTGTTGGAGTAGATGCCCACCGCCGACAGCAGCAGCTCGCCGTACTGGATCGTGTAGGCCAGCGACGACGTCTTGAGCATGTTGATGAACTCGTTGCCTGTGGGCGGCACGATCACCCGCATCGCCTGCGGCAGCACGATCCGCCGCATGGTGCGCCCCGGCCGCATGCCGATCGACTTCGCGGCCTCCACCTGGCCCTTGTCGACCGAAGCGATGCCCGCGCGCACGATCTCGGCCATGTACGCGCCCTCGTTGATGCCGAGCCCCAGCAGGGCCGCGAGGAACGGCGTCATGATCGTGTTCGTGTCGACGGATCCGGCGAACGGGATCCACACCTCGGGGAACACGAGTGACAGGTTGTACCAGAGCAGCAGCTGCACGAGCACGGGCGTGCCGCGGAACAGCCACACGTACCCACCCGCGACGGCGCGCGCCACGGGATTCGCCGACAGGCGCATGATCGCCGCCACGACGCCCAGCACGATGCCGAGCGCCTGCGCGGCGATGCTGATGAGCAGCGTGCCCGCCATGCCCTGCAGGATCGTCGGCACGGTGAGGAACCGCAGGGTCGCGTCGTACTGGATGTCGGCCTGCGAGAAGGCGTAGACGAGCGCGGCGAGCAGGACGAGCACCACGGCGCCCGTGATCCAGCGCCCCCAGTGCCGCACCGGGACCGTGGTCATCGTCCGCTCGTCCATGTCAGCCGCCGTTGATCGTGGCTTCGTCGACCGCGCCGAGCGGGGTCTCGTACTTCTCGATCAGCTCGCCGTACTCGCCGCCGTCGATCGCGGCCTGCACGGCCTGCTGGATCGCGTCGCGCAGCTCGGGGTCGTCCTTGCTCACGCCGATGCCCATCGGGCCGGCCTGCACCTGGTCGCCCACGACCTCGAAGTCCTCGCCGCCGCCCGACACCCGCGCGTTGTACGCGGCGACCGGGTAGTCCTGCATGCCCGCGACGGCGCGGCCGTTCTTCACCTGCAGCATCGCCTCGGTCTCGCGGTCGAACGAGAGGATCTCGATCGGCTCCTGGCCGTCGGCCTCGCACGTAGCCGACTGGTCCTGCGCGTAGCCCTCCTGCACCGTGCCGCGCTGCACGGCGATCGTCCGCCCGCACAGGTCCTCGATGCCCGTGAGGCCCTCGGGGTTGCCCTTCGGGACGAGCAGCACGGCGCCGGCCATGTAGTAGTCGACGAAGTCGATCTCCTGCTGGCGCTCCTCGTTGTCGCTCATGCCCGAGACGATGATGTCGATGCGGCCCGAGTTCAGCTGCGTGATGAGGCTGTCGAAGACGACGTTGTTCCACTCGAACGGCACGCCCAGCTGCTCGCCCAGGATGTCGGTGAGCTCCTTGTCGAAGCCGAGGATCGTCGTGCCGTCCTCGTCGTAGTACTCCATCGGCGCGTACGCGATGTCGCCGCCGACCACGATCTTGCCGGCGTCCTTGATGTCCTGCGGCAGCGCGTCGTAAAGGGGCGCCTCGGTGTCGACGGCCTGCTCGGGCGCGGCGCCCGCGCAGCCGGCGAGGACGAGGGCGGCGGTCGCGCCCGCGGCGGTCAGCGCCAGCGCGCGGCGAAGGGTGGGGATTCGCATGGACTTCCTCGTGGATCGATGACGCAAACCGCATCATTCTACGCGGCCGGCGCTGGACCCCCGTGCGGACGCAGCACGGCCCCCGCGCCTCGTGAGCGCGGGGGCCGTGGGGCTGCGGTGAAACGATCAGCGCGCAGCGCTGCCCTCGACGTAATCGTCGTCGCTGTTCTTCCACGAGAACAGGGCGCGCAGCTCCTTGCCGGTGGCCTCAATGGGGTGCGACTCCTCCTTCTCGCGGAGGGCCTTGAACTCCGGCGCGCCGGCGTCCTGGTCGTCGATGAAGCGCTTCGCGAAGGCGCCCGACTGGATGTCGGCGAGCACGTCCTTCATGCGCTGCTTCGTGTCGGCGTCGATGACGCGCGGGCCCGAGACGTAGTCGCCGAACTCGGCCGTGTCCGAGATGGACCAGCGCTGCTTGGCGATGCCGCCCTCCCACATGAGGTCGACGATGAGCTTGAGCTCGTGCAGCACCTCGAAGTAGGCGATCTGCGGCTGGTAGCCCGCCTCGGTCAGCACCTCGAAGCCCGCCTGCACGAGGTGGCTCATGCCGCCGCACAGCACCGCCTGCTCGCCGAACAGATCCGTCTCGGTCTCCTCCGTGAAGGTCGTCTTGATGACGCCGGCGCGCGTGCCGCCGATCGCCTTCGCGTACGAGAGGGCGACGTCCCAGGCCTGGCCAGACGCGTCGTTCTCGACGGCGATGATGTCGGGGATGCCGCGGCCGGCCACGAACTCGCGGCGCACCGTGTGGCCCGGGGCCTTCGGCGCGACGAGGATGACGTCGACGTCGCTGGGCGCCTGGATGTAGCCGAAGCGGATGTTGAAGCCGTGCGCGAAGGCCAGCGTCTTGCCCGCGGTCAGCTTGGGGGCGATGCCCTCGGCGTAGATCGAGCGCTGGTGCTGGTCGGGCGCGAGGATCATGATGAGGTCGGCCCACTCGGTCGCGTCGGCGACCGACTTGACCTCGAAGCCGTCCTCCTGCGCCTTGGCCGTGGACTTCGAGCCGTCCTTGAGGGCGATGACGACCTCGACGCCCGAGTCGCGCAGGTTCTGGGCGTGGGCGTGGCCCTGCGAGCCGTACCCGACCACCGCGACCTTCTTGCCCTGGATGAGCGACAGGTCGGCGTCGGCGTCGTAGAGGATCTCGGTCACTGGTTCTCTCCTTGGGTGTTGCTGGTCTGGTGGGCTGGGTCAGCCGCGGAGGACGCGCTCGGTGATGGACTTGCCGCCGCGGCCCAGGGCGAGCAGGCCCGACTGGGCGAGCTCCTTGATGCCGAACGGCTCGACGGCCTTGAGGAACGCGTCGACCTTGCCCTTGTCGCCGGTCACCTCGATCACGAGCGCGTCGGGCGCGTAGTCGACCACGCGGGCGCGGAAGAGGTTCACGACCTCGAGCACGTTGGAGCGGCTCGTGTTGTCGGCCTTCACCTTGACGAGCATGTGCTCGCGCTGCACCGACGAGGCCGGGTCGAGCTCGACGATCTTGATGACGTTGACGAGCTTGTTCAGCTGCTTGGTCACCTGCTCGAGCGGCAGGTCGTCGACGTCCACGACCACCGTGATCCGCGACAGGCCGGGGATCTCCGTCACGCCCACGGCGAGGGAGTTGATGTTGAAGCCGCGGCGGGCGAACAGCCCGGCCACGCGGGTGAGCAGACCGGGGCGGTCCTCGACGAGCAGGCTCAGCACGTGCGTCGACATCTCAGGCCTCCTCGTCGAACGTCGGCGCGTTGTCCCGCGCGTACTGGATGTAGCTGTTGCTGACGCCCTGCGGCACCATCGGCCACACCATCGCGTCGGCGCTCACGACGAAGTCGATGACGACGGGCCGGTCGTTGATCGACAGCGCCTCCTGGATCGCCGCGTCCACCTGATCCTCGGTCTCCACGCGGATCGCGTGGCAGCCGTACGCCTCGGCGAGCTTGACGAAGTCGGGCACGCGGATCGATCCGGCGCCCGTGTTCAGGTCGGTGTTCGAGTAGCGGCCGTCGTAGAACAGCGTCTGCCACTGGCGCACCATGCCGAGCGAGGAGTTGTTGATGATGGCGACCTTGATAGGGATCTTGTTGATCGCGCAGGTGGCCAGCTCCTGATTCGTCATCTGGAAGCAGCCGTCGCCGTCGATCGCCCACACCACGCGATCCGGCTGGGCGACCTTCGCGCCCATGGCCGCCGGCACGGCGTAGCCCATCGTGCCGGCGCCGCCGGAGTTGAGCCACGCGTTGGGTCGCTCGTACTTGATGAACTGCGCCGCCCACATCTGGTGCTGGCCCACGCCGGCCGCGTACACGCCCTCGGGACCGGTCAGCTCGCCGATCCGCTGGATCACGTGCTGCGGCGCGAGCAGGCCGTCGCTCGTGGGCGTGTAGCCGAGCGGGTACTGGTCCTGCAGCCCGTGCAGGTAGGCCCACCACTCCTCGGTGTCGGCGCGCTCGGTGCCGCGCAGGGCGGCGTCGAGGTCGACGAGCACGTCCTTGAGGTCGCCCACGATGGGCACGTCGACGGCCTTGATCTTGCCGATCTCGGCGGGATCGATGTCGACGTGCACGATCTTGGCGTGCGGCGCGAACAGGCTCGCCTTGCCCGTGACGCGGTCGTCGAAGCGCGCGCCGAGGGCGACGACGAGGTCGGCCTCCTGCAGCGCGAGCACCGCGGGAACGGATCCGTGCATGCCGGGCATGCCGAGGTGCTGCGGGTGCGAGTCGGGGAACGCGCCGCGCGCCATGAGCGTGGTCACCACGGGCGCGCCGCTCGTCTCGGCGAGGGTGCGCAGCCCGGCCGAGGCACGAGCGCGGATGACGCCGCCGCCCACGTACAGCACGGGCTTGCGCGCCTCGGCGATGAGCGACGCGGCGGCCTGGATCTGCTTGCCGTGCGCCTTCGTGACGGGCCGGTAGCCGGGCAGGTCGTACTTGGGCGGCCACGAGAACGTCATCTCGTTCTGCTGCGCGTCCTTCGTGATGTCGACGAGGACGGGGCCGGGGCGCCCGGTCGTCGCGATCTCGTACGCCGCCGCGAGCGCGCCCGGGATGTCCTCCGCCGTGCGCACGAGGAAGGAGTGCTTCGTGATCGGCATCGTGATGCCCACGATGTCGGCCTCCTGGAACGCGTCGGTGCCCATCAGCGTCGAGAACACCTGGCCGGTGATCGCGAGCATCGGCACCGAGTCCATGTAGGCGTCGGCGATGGCGGTGACGAGGTTGGTCGCGCCGGGGCCCGACGTCGCGATCGCGACGCCGAGCTTGCCGCTCGACGAGGCGTAGCCCTCGGCGGCGTGGCCGGCGCCCTGCTCGTGGCGCACGAGGATGTGACGCAGCTTCTCGGCCGACATGAGCGGGTCGTAGACGGGCAGGATCGCGCCGCCCGGCAGACCGAACACATCGGTCACACCGAGCATCTCGAGCGAGCGGACGACCGCCTCGGCGCCCGTGAGCACGGACGCGTTCGCGGTGCGGGCGGGCGGCCGGGGCACGGCCGGAGCGGTGTCGGATGACATGTGCATGCTTCCTGGATCTGATTGCGTGGGCTGCTCGCAGAGGCGCGTCAGCCCGTGACGGCGCCCTCCGCCGCGGAGCGGACGAGCTTCGAGTACTTCGCCAGAACGCCGCGGGTGTAGCGCGGGGGCAGGGGCTCCCAGCCGGAACGGCGGGATTCGAGCTCCGCGTCATCGACGAGTAGGTCGAGAGTGCGGGCCGCGATATCGACCCTGATCAGATCACCATCGCGCACGAAGGCGATGGGACCAGCGTCCACCGCCTCGGGTGCAATATGGCCGATGCACAGGCCGGTTGTGCCGCCGGAGAATCGACCGTCCGTCAAGAGTAGTACATCCTTGCCGAGCCCAGCGCCCTTGATGGCGGCGGTGATCGCGAGCATCTCGCGCATGCCGGGACCGCCCTTGGGGCCCTCGTAGCGGATGATCACGACGTCGCCCTTGTCGATCTCGCCGTTCGTGAGCGCGTCCATCGCCGCGCGCTCGCGCTCGAACACGCGGGCGGGGCCCTCGAACACCTCGGCGTCGAAGCCGGCGGTCTTCACGACGGCGCCCTCGGGGGCCAGCGAGCCGTTCAGGATCGTCAGGCCGCCGGTGGCGTGGATCGGGTTGTCGAGCGTGCGCACGACCTCGCCGTCGAGCGGGGCGACGTCGAGGGCCGCGAGGTTCTCGGCCACGGTCTTGCCGGTGACGGTGAGCGCGTCGCCGTGCAGCAGGCCGGCGTCGAGCAGCGCCTTCATGACGACGGGCATGCCGCCCACGCGGTCGAAGTCCTGGGCCACGAAGCGGCCGAACGGCTTGACGTCGGCCAGGTGGGGCGAGCGCTGGCCGATGCGGGTGAAGTCGTCGAGGGTGAGCTCGACGCCCGCCTCCTTCGCGATCGCGAGCAGGTGCAGCACCGCGTTGGTCGATCCGCCCAGCACCATCGCCACGGTGACGGCGTTCTCGAACGCCTTCTTCGTGAGGATGTCCTTCGTCGTGATGCCCTTGCGCAGCATCTCGACGACGGCCTCGCCTGAGCGGTGCGCATACATGTCGCGGCGGCGGTCGGCGCTCAGCGGCGTGGACGAGCCGGGCAGGCTCATGCCGAGCGCCTCGGCGATGCACGCCATCGTGTTGGCCGTGTACATGCCGCCGCAGGCGCCCTCGCCCGGCGCGAAGCCGCACTCGATCTTCTTGAGGTCGGCCTCGCTCATCTGGCCCGCCTTGCAGGCGCCGACGGCCTCGAACGAGTCGATGATCGTGATGGTCTTCTCGGTGCCGTCCTCGAGCTTCACCCAGCCGGGGGCGATCGAGCCGGCGTAGAGGAAGACGCTCGCGAGCTCGAGGCGGGCCGCGGCCATGAGCATGCCGGGCAGCGACTTGTCGCAGCCGGCCAGCAGCACGGTGCCGTCGAGGCGCTCGCCCATCACGACGGTCTCGACGCTGTCGGCGATGACCTCGCGGCTCACGAGCGAGAAGTGCATGCCCTCGTGGCCCATCGAGATGCCGTCCGAGACGCTGATCGTGCCGAACTGCAGCGGGTAGCCGCCGCCGGCGTGCACGCCCTCCTTCGAGGCCTGCGCGAGGCGGTCGAGGCTCAGGTTGCAGGGCGTGATCTCGTTCCAGCTCGACGCGATGCCGATCTGCGGCTTCTCCCAGTCGTCGTCGCCCATGCCGACCGCGCGGAGCATGCCCCGGGAGGTGGTGGCCTCGATGCCGTCGGTGACGGCGCGGCTGCGAGGCTTGATGTCGATGGATGCGCTGGGGACTGCTTCGGCCATGATCCCGAGTCTAGAGCCGCCCGAACCGCGCCCCGTGCCGGGTGTGCGATCCGCTCTGGCGCGCCCGGGACGGGCGGTCAGGATGCCCGCAGATCCGCGAGTTCGGCGAGCAGGTCGGCGAACTCGCGGGCATCCTGCACGCGCACGGAGGCCGACGTCTCCCCCGGGCCCACGCGCACCCCGAGGTCGGCGGGCTCGAGGCTCGCGAGCGCGTCCTCGTCGGTCACGTCGTCGCCCGCGAACAGCACGGCGGTCGCCCTGGTCTGCTCGCGCAGCCGCGCGACGGCGGCGTCCTTGCCCTCGTGCCGCCACGTGTACTCCACGAGGTCGTGCCCGGCCCGGCGCCGCCAGCCCGGCGCCTCGCGCGCCACGAGCGCGTCGATGACGCCCTGCACGCCGTCGGCCATGTCGCGGGGCGTGAGGCGCGTGTGCACCGCGAAGCCCACCGACTTGTCCTCGATCCACGCGCCCTCGATGCCGTCGATCAGCTCCTTCGCCTCGGCCGCCAGCCGATCCCGCAGCTCGCGCTCGGTCGTGTCGTCGGGCTCGTCGTCCGCGGTCGCCTCCGCGTCGGCGGGCCGCCAGTACTCGACGCCGTGCGATCCGGCCAGCCACACGCGCGAGGTGTCCTCGTGCTCGGCGATGATCCGCAGATGCGGCAGGCTGCGCCCCGAGACGTAGGCGACGATCGTGTCGGGCAGATCCGCCAGCCGCCGCACGGCCTCGGCCGCCTCGGGCAGCGCCCGCGAGGTCATCGGGTCGTCCTGCAGCGGCGCGAGCGTGCCGTCGAAGTCGAGCGCGACGAGGAGTCGCTCGGTGTGGGCGATGCGCGGCAGCGCCGATCGCCAGTCCGTCTGCGGTTGCGTCATTCGCGGGGCTTCTTCCTCAGGGTCGGCTTCACTTTCACTTCCGGCGGGATCGGGGCGCCGGTGGCCCGCGCGTGCCGGACGGCGTCGACCGCCTTGAGGAAGCTCTGCCCCCAGGCCTCGACGTCGTTCTCGAGCACGTTGCGCCGCAGCGCGCGCATGCGGCGCGACTGCTCGGCCGGCGGCATGTTGATGGCGCGCAGGATCGCCTCCTTCATGCCGTCGATATCGTGCGGGTTCACGAGCAGCGCGCTGCTGAGCTCGTCGGCGGCGCCGGCGAACTCGCTCAGCAGCAGCACGCCCCGGTTGTCGGTGCGAACCGCCACGTACTCCTTGGCGACGAGGTTCATGCCGTCGCGCAGCGCCGTGATGAGCATCACGTCGGCGGCCAGGTACAGCGCGACCATCTCCTCGCGCGGGAAGCCCTGGTGCAGGTACCGGATGGCGGTGTGGTGCATCGTGTCGTAGTCGCCGTTGATGCGGCCGACCGTCAGCTCGATCTCGTCGCGCAGATCCTGGTAGGCCTCGACGCCCGGGCGGCTGGGGCTCGCGATCTGCACGAGCGTCACCTCGCCGACCGTGACCTTGCCGTCGTCCAGCAGCTCGCCGAAGGCCTTGAGGCGGTGGCGGATGCCCTTGGTGTAGTCGAGCCGGTCGACGCCGAGCAGGATCTTGTCGGGGTTGCCCAGCTGCTCGCGGATCTCGGCCGCGCGCTCCCGCACCTCGGGGCGCTGCGAGAGCTCGATGAACGCCTGGGCGTCGATCGAGATGGGGAACGGCGCGGCGATCACGTTGCGCGAGCCGCCGTCCGGCGTGGGCACCGAGATCTCGCTCGCCCGCGTCGGGTAGCGGAAGATCCGCCGCACCGAGCGCTGGAAGTTGCCCGCGTCGGCCACGCGCTGGAAGCCGAGCACATCGGCGCCGAGCAGGCCCTCGAGCACCTGCCGACGCCACGGCAGCTGCGAGTACAGGCCGTATGCCGGGAAGGGAATGTGGTGGAAGTAGCCGATCGTCAGATCCGGGCGCAGCTCGCGGAGCATCTGCGGCACGAGCTGCAGCTGGTAGTCCTGCACCCACACGAAGCCCTCGTGCTCGGCCACCTCGGCGGCGGCCTCGGCGAACCGGCGGTTCACCCGCACATACGCGTCCCACCACGAGCGGCGGTACACCGGGGCGGCGATGACGTCGTGATACAGCGGCCAGATGGTGCCGTTCGAGAAGCCCTCGTAGTAGTCCTTGAGCTCCTGGGCCGACAGCCGCACGGGCACGAGCACCGTGCCCTCGAACTCGAACGGGTCCATCTCGAGGTCGGCCCTGCCGCCCCAGCCCACCCACGCGCCGTCGGTCTTGGCCATCACCTGCTCGAGAGCCGTGACGAGCCCCCCGGGAGATCGCCGCCAGGTCTCGGTTCCGTCGGGCTCCGTCACCCGGTCCACCGGCAGGCGATTGGCGACCACCACGAGATCGGCCTTCTGCATGACTCTGTCTCCTCGTACCGGGATTCGTCCTTCGTACCGGGTCGGCATTCGCCCCGGGACGGTCGTTGTGCCGGTATCGCCAGGCTAACAGCGGGGGCGTGTCGGGCATGTTGCGCGCTAGCGTGGTTGACATGGGGATGCGGAAGTATGTAGCAGGGACCGGGATCGTCGGTGCGGTGCTCAGCGGTGTCTCGCTGCTCCGCGGTGCCGGCGAGCAGCCGTTCACGTGGCGCGTGGCGCTGCAGTGGGTGAGCTGGGGCATCACGCTCGCGCTGGCCGTGGGCACGATCCTCGACATCCGCAAGGCGTCGCGCGGGCGCATGGTGCCGGACGACTCGCCCATCCACGGCAAGGAGTCGCGGTACTACCGGGCGGGCGCCGCGAAGTAGCTCGCGCGTCCGGCGCCGCGGGGCTGTGGAGAGCCTCTGCGGGGATCGCGCGCGCTCGCTACCGTGTGTGGCATGTCGCGCCCGTCGTTCGCCGTCCTGATCCTGGGTCTCGCCCTTGCGGTGGCCGGGTGCGCCGCCGCGCCTGAGCCGGAGCCGACGCCGAGCGGGTTCGCGCGCGAGGAGGAGGCCTTCGCCGCGGCCGAGGAGACGTATCGGGCGTATGTGGAGGCGGAGAACGCCGTCGATCTGAGCGATCCCGGGACCTTCGAGCCGGTCTATGCGCTCACGACGGGCGATTCGCTCGCCTCGGTCAAGGAGGAACTCACGACGCTTCACGCCGAGGAGATGCGCCGGGAAGGCGAGACATCACTGGCATCGATCAGCCCCCACGACGCGGATCTTGAATCTGGCCTCGTGCGCATGGACGTGTGTTTGGACGTGTCGTCGATCGACGTGTTCGATGCCGAGGGGCGATCCGTTGTCAGTCCTGATCGTCCCGACGTGCAGCGACTCCGCGTGAGCTTCCACCTGCCGCCGGCCACGACGTCGGTACTCATCGCATCGACGGACGGCAGAGCGGATGGCCCCGAATGCCAGTAGCCAGTCGTCCCCTGCGATCGCGATCGGGATTGCTAGCCGCACTCGTTGCTCTCGCGGTCGTTCTCCTCGCGCCCGCGTCGCCTGCTGCGGCCGAGAGCGGATGCAGCCAAGTGTCTTGGTTCCACGCGTGCAACCCAGTCAACGATGGTGCCAGCGTGGACATCGGAGGGTCAGGCACTCGGCCCGGCGGCGGCGGTGGTTCGTCGGAGTCCGGCGGTGGGACGCAGCCGATCGCCGGCGACGGAGACGAGGTCGGTGAGGCGGCGCCGCCGCAACGCGACCCGCGGTGGGGACGATGCCGAGACGACCAGACCTCCCCACGCGCCGACGGACTCTGCTGGCAGGACTACGCCCCCGAACCACCCGCCGAGCAGACCGAGGACGCACCGGTCATCCCCGCCGTGCAGGCCACCGACGTGGCCCGCTTCGCACCCGCCACCCCCGCCATCGGCACCGAACCCGACGGCGTCGCCGTCGTCGGCATGCCCATGAACGTCCTCGTCACCGCCACCGCCCACACCGCCACCGGCACCCTGTTCGACCTGCCCGTGTCC